>CACAGG010000056.1 GCA_902531985.1 uncultured marine group III euryarchaeote | reverse complement strand
AGTCACTGATTGTATAGTGTTATCAATGGCTTTTTTTGAAGTACGTCCCCTGTGAGAGACAATCTTAGTAATCATATATTATAGGTGTATAGAGTATGTTTAAATATTAAATAGTGTTAGTAGGTGGTAAAGTGATTACTATGGATAGTGAGTCGAGCCAAAATAGTGGAATGTCGGGTAGAATTGAAGATTTGATTGTTGATTTAGGTGCCGAAAAATTCATGATAAGACACGATGCATTAAATGATTTAAAAGAAATGTTACCAACTCATGAAAAAGCAATTGCTGCTGAATTGGTAAGATGGATTCAATTATACGGGAAATCTGATGTAGGTAGTAGCGCATCTTTTGTAAATAAAGCCGCTATGGAAATTTTCCAAAATATGAGTGAAATGGGGCTTGAGCCTCTGATTAATGAAGGATTGGCTGACGGTGATTTCTATGCAAGAAGAACTGTTATGGATGCTATCGGAAGAACTGGACGCATGTCTGTTTTACCTTATCTCATAAAAGGTATGGAAGATGAAGACAAATACACAAGATGGCAGGCTGCAAAAGGATTAGGCCGATATGCTGGCTCTAATGAAGCCCGTGAGGCTCTTGTAAAAGGTTTGTCAGATGATGACCCTTATGTTAGAAGAAGAGCCGGTCGCTCGTTAGGAAACTTCGGAGGCGTTGGACCGGAAGAGGATAAAATTGAAGGCCCTATGGAAGAAGATGGCGAAGGTGATATCGATGGTGATGGAATACCTGATTCTGAAGACGAAGAACCAAGAGTAGCTGATGAAGAAGAATCTGAAGAAATAGATTACGATTCTATGACTGTCTCTCAGCTCAAAGAGGCTTTGAAAGAAAAAGGATTGACTGTTTCTGGTAAGAAAGCTGACTTAATAGCTAGACTAAAAGAATAGAGTCATTTAGTAGTAACGTCATTCGCTACTACTCTCATGAGTTCTGTGTTGTCAAACCAGAAAATAAAACAAGAAGGACAGGCATCTATAATAACCGATTTATCGAGTTTTCCATGTTTTAAGTCTGAAGCTAAATTTAGAATAGGCTCAATTACCCATATTATTGGAAGTGCACCTACGAGATTTCCTAGGCTAGGAGAAGTCACTGATTTTAACGTGGCTTCCTCTTGCTTTGCCATATATCTACCTTTTTTGTAAAATAGTTCAATTTCAAACATAATTTTCCTACATTTAGGGCAATCCAGAGAACCTATTTTGCCTGAATTTAATTTTTCCCCTAATTTGTTTTTTCTTAATTTATTGAATCTTTTCAATCCTTTATTTTCAAAAGTCTGGAGTTCATCTAAATTTAGCATAACTCCCTTACATTTTTTACAATTATTAGTTTTTCCTTTGTAGTATATGCTTCGTCCGTATCTTAAGTTTCCACATCCTCTTGGGCAGTGAAGCTCAAGCGGAGGGTCTTCTCCAACTTTTGTAACTTTTACCATTAGGGTGTTGTCCTACGCATTGTACGTGGGAAAGGAATTACATGCTTAATGTGATCAGAACCGCATATCCAACTTACTGTTCTATCTATACCTAAACCAAATCCTGAATGCGGGACGCTACCAAATTTCCTAATATCTAAATACCAACCATAAGATTCTGGTTCTAGGCCCTCTTCCCTTATTCTTTCTATAAGCTCATCAGGCGACCAAACTCTTTCTCCACCTCCTATTATCTCTCCATAACCTTCTGGAGCTAATAAATCATGACAAACTAATGATTTTGGATCGCTTGGATCTGGTCTGTGATAGAACCCCTTTTCTCTTGGAAAATTAGTAATGTAAAGCGGTGATTTTAGATCTTGAGTAAGGGCTTTCTCTTCCTTATATCCAAAATCATCACCCCATGACAAATCAAAACCCATCGAATTTAATTTATCAAGAACTTCTTCATATTTCATTTTATCAAAAGGTGCCTTGATATTTTCTAAGACCGATATGTCTCTTCCTAAAAATTCCAATTCAGCCCTATTTTTTGATAGAACTGAGGAAATTATATGCATCATCATACCTTCTTCTAAATCCATCATCTGGTGATTATGAAGCCAAGCAGATTCAACTTCTGCATGCCAAAATTCAGTCAAATGACGACGCGTTCTAGATTTCTCAGCTCTAAATGAAGGTGCAAGTGTGAATATATTCTCTAAACCGAACATTGTAGCTTCGGCATATAATTGCCACGACTGACTTAAATGCGCATAAAATTTTTGCCCACTCTTCTCATTATCATCAAGTTTGATTCCTCTTACGATTCCTCCTAACACATGAGGTCGAATGTCTAAA
>CACAGG010000055.1 GCA_902531985.1 uncultured marine group III euryarchaeote | reverse complement strand
TCTTTCACGTTCTGCCGAGGTTTGCTCTTCCATTGCTGCTTTAACGTTTGGAGAAGGATCAACCTCTCTGATTTCGACATTGTCTACTTTTACACCCCATGGGTCTGTTTCAATATCTAATTTCTCTCTTAGAATTGCATTGATTTTATCCCTGCTTGAGAAAATTTCATCTAATTCCATGTCACCGACAACGCCTCTGAGTGTGGTTTGTGCCATGTTTACAATTGCGGCCCTATAATTTGCTACAGCCAATACTGCTTTCTTAGCATCAGCAACTTTATAGTAAACAACTGCATCAACCATAGTTGGCGAGTTATCTTTTGTAATAACTTCCTGACGTGGAACATCAAGAACTTGTATACGAAGATCTACCTTAAAGACCTGAGTTATAAGTGGAACCACAAAATTCCATCCTGGATTGAGCATAGAGTGATACTTACCCAATCTTAACGCGACACCAGATTCATATTGTTCTATCTGGACAATAGTTGTCATCAGAATGACGACAAGTACTGCACCAAGAATCAACAATAACATTAGCCAGCCTACCATTTTTTTCTCCTTTTTTATTTTATTCTGGGACCACCGTAAGGGTGATTCCTTCTGCATGTGTAACTTTTACTTTTGTATCTTTAGGTATATCTGATTCAGATGTGGCTCTAAATTCTTCTCTACCTATTTTTGCCTTACCGGACATTTCATTAGCCGTGACGTCTCTAGTAACAATTCCAGATTTTCCAATCATAGATTCAATACTCATTTCACTAGGCGTATCTGGAGGTGCTAATGATTGATACATCGTCATGGTTCCATATAATGATCCAAGACCTACTACTAAACCAATCACAAGCAATGTTCCTGAGGACAGACCAAGCGCATCATCAAACGACATTAAAATGCCTAAAACTATGAACACTGTGCCTGGTACTGCAATCAAAAATCCTGGTTGAAATACTTCTACTACAAAGAGAAGCACACCAATTATTATGAATGCTAAAGCCAATTCACTACTTCCAAAAAGTTCGTCTGCCATGCTCTACCTAATCTTTCATGCACTGCACTGTATATATAACATACCTTTTATCGAGAAAAGATGGCAAAGTTACTGGAGCTAAATCAATATCTCATTAGAGAAAAATTTTTAAAGTTTTTTGGAAACAAATTTAGAATCGTGGACGAGCAAGATAATCTATACGGTTTTTGTGAACAAAAAAGATTTAGAATCAAAGAAGATATCCGAATTTATGATGATGAAAATAAAAATAATGAGTGGTTAATCATTAAGCAAAGGAATTTAGTTGACGCTTGGGGAGGATTTGATATTGTAGATCCTAGAGAAAATTTACTCCTAGGTAGCATAAGAAGAAAATTTTGGAAATCTGTCTTGAGAACAAAATGGGAATTATTAGATTCTGATGGAAATGAAATTGGAATGCTAATCGAAGATAGTTTAGGATATGCAATTGCTAGACGCATTCTTTTAGGAATTCTTCTGCCTAAAAAATTTACGTTATGGACATCTGCAGATCAACAACCAATAACTATGCGTCAAAAATTTAATCCACTTATTAAAAAATTAGTGGTAACGATTCCTTCAGGCCATGCTTTTGATAGGCGCTTTATTGCAGGATTGGCAATGGTTATAGCTGCGGTTGATGGCCGTGGCAAAAAATAATTAACTAAAATATTTCATTGCAGAACTGCGAATAACCCATACAAAAGTAAAACCAAAAACAAGTGTACCGAATAATGAAGGTGTCAATTCTAATTCATCATCTGAAATTCCAATAAAAGTCATTATTGCAACAAAAAGAATTAGCATTGCTGAATACCATTTGAATTCATTTTCTAAATTTTGCGTAGAATCGCCATCTAAGCCATAATTTTTGATGAAATAACTTATTACAATCCAGTTAACCACGAAAGCAACGGTTGGAATTAGCATTTCATTTACTGAAAGTTCTCCATAAACTAAAAAAAGAATAAAAACCGTTAAGGCTCCAAAGGCCCACATCAATTCTTTTTGTATATCCTCTTTCATAATTAAACTCCAAATTTGTCTTGCAAGGGGACGGGTCCTTGCCAGTACTTAGAAACAACATATGTTTCAGCAGGGATATCATGTAAACCTTGTTTTTCTTCTGAAAAAATAATCATAAGAAAAGCAACCCAACTGATCATATTTAAGAAAGGAATAGATATTAGAAGAAGATAAACTATACTTCTTATGAATGATTTTGTCATAGAAATTCTCCTACCGTTTTTGTCTACTACTTTGATATTTAGTATGTGTTTGCCGAGTGTACCTTGATAAGCTGAAGCTTCCATCAGAGGCTTGTAAAGTAGCGTAACAAGTGGCGATAAAATTAAAGCAAGAAAAAAGATACCTAATCCTGCCCCTTCTCCCAGTAAGGAACCGAAAAATATACCTAAAGTAAAAGCGGCTCCGAATACTGCAATTATTATAATGACTGTATCTAAAATTGCTGCAAGAAGTCTAACCAAAAATCCTTTGAAAGGAGATGGCTGCATTCCCATCGATTGGAATTGATTCATTATTTTGCTTATTTCTTGTCATATATAAATCTGTTTCAACATATCTTTCTTAAATCTCTGCCTTAATGGGTAATAGAATGGTTAGTTTAGAGGAAATGCGTAAGCAGTATGAAATGAATGAATTAAATCGAAGCGATTTATTAGAATCGCCAACTGAAATGTTCCGATCATGGTTTGAAAAGATAGAAGATTTAGAGCATATTGAACCGAACGCAGCAATACTGTCAACATCAACTAAAAAAGGAAAGCCATCTAGTCGAACCGTTTTGATAAAAGAATATAGTGACAACGGATTTATATTCTACACAAACTATAGGAGTAAGAAAGCTCAAGAAATCGAGAATAACCCCTATGGGTCTCTAATATTTTATTGGCACGATTTCGAAAGGCAAGTGAGGATACA
>CACAGG010000054.1 GCA_902531985.1 uncultured marine group III euryarchaeote | reverse complement strand
CAGATAAAAGACAACCTGACATCTTGTCTGTAATGAGGAGAGGGAATGTAGATCTAATTATCAACCTTCCTACCGGTAAAAGAGCCGCCACTGATGGCGCACAAATGCGTAGACTGGCGGTTGAATTAGGAATTCCGTTCATAACTACTCTAACTGGAGCAAAGGCAGCAATAGATTCGCTAAAAGAAGGCGAATCTGATTATTTGAAGCCTTTGAAAAAAATAAAATATTAGGCATTATTGGTTATTCTTTTAAATAGAACTTTCTGTAGATAAAATATATATGGGTGAGCTATCCGAGGCAGACAAGATTGTTAGTGTGATAACGTGCGATCTCGAAGGAAGGATTGAAACATTTAATAAAAACGCTGAAAAACTTTTTGGCTATTCATCTGATGAAGTAATAGGTAAAAAAAGAGTTTCATTATTTTCGCCTGGAATGGTAGTTTTGGGCCATGTTGCCAATTGGTTAAAAGAAGCACGCCAAAATAAAGAAGGTCATAGCACTGAGACGACTTTCATAAGAAAGGACGGTACTCAGTTTGCTGCCCGATTCAAAGTTACTGCAACAATAATCAAAGGAGAACATGTTGGATATTGCGGACGTACGAAAGAGTTAGTAGATGTATCCCCAGATGAAACAATGCCCGAGATTTCACTTTTGACAAGATTCATATCTGTTGTTGCTATCACAAGATTACCCTTCTTGAGCGCAACTTGGATTCCTATTATAGCAAGTTTAGTTTGGGGCATTAATCAAAACCTCATTAACATGGACTGGAATACTTTTATTTTTATTTTCTTAGGAGGATCTTTCCTTCACTTGGCAGCCAATACATACAATGATTACTTTGATTGGATAAGCGGAACCGACCAAATTAACAATGATTACTTCCTTCAATTATCTGGCGGAAGTCGCGCAATCGAACTAGGTCTAATCTCTGAAAAACAGTTGTTCAGATTAGCCACTATATTCTTAGCCTTATCTGGAATAATGGGTATTTGCATTATGGCAACACTAGGAGACAACAAGTTTGAACTATTTTATTATGGATTGGCAGGAGCCTTTTCGGCATATTTTTACACAGGATATCCTCTTAGATTAGTAGCAAGGAAAGGGATAGGAGAATTACTAATCGGGCTGAACTATGGACCACTAATGACTATGGGTACTGTTTTTGCCATGACTGGCGTGCATAACTGGGATGCCTTTCTTTTTGGTATACCTTTAGGCATATTGACAACAGCAATACTGTGGATTAATCAATTTCCAGATAGTGAATCAGATCAAATAGCTGGAAAGCATCATTTAGTAGTAGTTCTAGGATTAGAAAAGGCAAGCTGGGGATATCTTATTCTTATGATTTCTGCATTTAGTTCAATATATTTACTAAATATGTATGATATCATTCCTGAAAGTGGATTACTTTCAATGCTAGCATTGCCTCTAGCCTTATATTTCTCATACGTTGTTATAACTTCCTATAATGCAAGAGAATTAGCAATAGCCAATTGGGGTACCATAGGTATACACTCTGTAACAGGTATATTGATGATTTTAGGATTGGAGTACATGTAATGAACGATTATACTAAAGTTCAAAGTGGATTACAATTATCTGATGAATTAACCGAATATTACACCGTTATTAAAAATGAATTTGAAGACCACATCAAAAGAGAGATCGCAAAAGAGCCTCCTGAGATAGCTCCATTAATAGAAAAGGGTCTCAACGGAGGAAAAAAACTAAGGCCGGTGTTGTGCAGATTAGTGTCGGATGCACTAGGAGGTGACACACATCTTGCATTTGAATGCGGCATGGCTTTAGAATTAATGCATAGCGGTGCGCTAATACACGACGATTGGATAGATGGTGATAAATTCAGAAGAGCGGCACCATCTCTTTGGAATGAATTAGGTCCAAGAACTGCTGTTTTGGCTGCAGATTTAATGGTTGCAACTGGATCGCTGCATGGCGCAATTTCCGTTGAAATTGGTAAGTCTTTAGCTTCTTGCGTTAGAGATTTATCTGAAGGCGCTATAGCTGATTTTACAGATAAAGAAAACTATAGCGAATCCGTTTATTTACATAGAATTAAAAGAAAGACTGCAGCTTTGTACAGTACTGCTGCAGAGCTGGGTGCTCTTGTTTCTCCAAGAACAGAATTAGCTCCTAACATGTACAAATACGGAGAGTGCGTAGGAATAATTTATCAAATAACTGATGATTATTTAGATGTAGTAAACTCGCTAGTTACCAGAACACCAGTAGGAGATTTGGCGTTAAAAATACCTACTCTACCACTAACAAAGCTTAGTAAGTATTCACAATATAAGGAAGTAGTCAACGACTTCATGCTCAATGGAAATACTGAAAAGTTATTGAAGACAGTACAGGTAGAACATGCACAGAAAGTTTTTGAGAAGCTAATCAAGCCTTGGCAGGACATGGCTTTAAATTTTATTGATGATGTGCCAGATAACCGGGAAAAAAGATTGCTTCAGCAGGTTCCTGTAGCTTTTGCAAACGAATTAATATCTGCGGATAAAAATTAAAATTTTCTTAAGTGTCTTCTCGGAGGTGTTCTAATCTTAACTTCACCTTTCACTATAGTGTCTGAATCAAGAACCTTACTCTTCCCAGAGTAAACTAAAAAAGAATTAACCTCACTAAATTCTAATCCTTCTTGATTACAGGAATTTTTCATTTTAGATCTAAATGAATTTTTCTTAGTTATGTTAACTCCTTTAGGTGTAACTCCTTCCCACAATTTCTCAAATTGTTTGTACTCTTCGCTTTCCTTATCAATCATCCAATCAAAGCCGAAGAAGCCTCCTTACATAGCTCAAATAATGATTCCCAGTATAATGGGAAAACAACTGCTAAAAGTAAAATAATTACAAATGAAATATATCTTACTGTATTGGGGAATATAATCTCGTCTGAGCCCTCTGCATCGTA
>CACAGG010000053.1 GCA_902531985.1 uncultured marine group III euryarchaeote | reverse complement strand
ATTTGCTGATGAGATAGATGTTCTTAGAAACTGGAGAGACAATTTTCTACAAACTTCTTATCCAGGAAGGACATTCATCAAAGCCTATTATTCATTAAGCCCTCCTGTTGCAAATAATATAAGTGAATCTGAAGGGAAGAGAAAAATAGTTAGGACTGCTCTTGGCCCTATTGTAAAAATATTAAAAGATAATTATTCTAACTAATTGTTTATTACCAAAGACCTCTTAAATAACACAGGGCAATAAACGATAATGAACACAGGCGCCAAAATTGTAATTGGTTTAGGAATTTTAATCATAATTATAGGAATTATTATGGTTTCTACTGGAGATTCCTTTGAAGATAATGTCGAAGAAGGGATCATCTACGAAGGCGCTGATGGAAATATTAACGTAGATAACGTGGAACCAAATACTGGATCTAAGTATGTTGTTCACCTAGTAGACGTAAAGTATGTTGGTGGAGGCTCTGGAGGGTATAATGAAGCGCATGGGAACAATACTTGGAATCTCACTGAAGCTGATTGTGACAAGATAAAATCTTTTTCACTAAAAATGGAAGATACAGAAATGTTCTACCCTCAGTGTAATTATATCAAAGACGATGTTGAAGACAGATATATCGTAATTGGACGTTTGTGCAATGCTGTCTACACTGATGAGTACGGGACTGAAAACCATAAAGGAGAAGGTTGCCGAGCTGGAACATATACATGGGAAACTAACGGAAATTCCATAATGGTTTATGATGTAGAGGTACTGATTGGAGCTATATTTGAAGAATTTATGAAATGGTTTGGATCCTTTGGAGCCTGTTGCTGTGGGTCTATTGTTTTGCTTATAGGAATATTGATGGCTGCTTTTATGGAAGAAGGAAATTCTAATCCGTATGTTCAACAAACAGGTGGAAGTGATTCTAATAACCAAACAATTCCCCAAAGTTCAGGTGGTTGGGAAGATCAAAAAGATTACATACATAGGGAAAAAGAAGAAGAAATACCTGACAAAAGTGAAATGGCGACTACTGAAAATAAAAATGCAGAAAAGAAACGTAGCGGTGAATATGAACTACCTCCACCTCCTGAAATATAAGATTTAATTATAAATACTGAATTTAAATGTGAAAACATGTCAAAATTCTTTGTCAAGATAGCAACGGATCCGGATATTGATCCTGTGAAATGTGTTGTAGGTATGGCTTGTGCTGTGCAAGCCGTAGGGGACGGTCATGATGTCGATGTTTTCTTTGCAGCCGGGGGAGTTAGAAATCTCAATCCTGGCCAATTCGAAAAAATAGCTAAAAATAGTGATGTTGATGTTAATCTGATTAATGGAATTATGGATAAACTTGTAGCTGGTGCTAGACTACATTGTTCATTTGGTTCTGTAGCTTCAGTTTTGAATAAGAAAGAAGGAGAAGACGCTCTTTCTATACCGGATGAAAAACTATCTTGGGGTGGGCCTCCACAAGTAATAGAATTATCTGCTGCAGCTGACACCGTTTTAATTTACTGATTTTGTACACGATAGGCGCCGATTGCCACACTAGCTATCATTATTAGTGCACAAACATTTGCTACAATAATAGCAATTGAATTCTTCAGAATCCCATAAGTTAACCATAATACTAGAGAAATACAAATTACTACAAAGGTTGGAACACTAATGCCATCTGCTTTGCCTTCTATCCATACTCGTTTTACCTGAGGATACCATCCTGAAACTCCCAAAAAACCTGCAAATAATCCAATACCTTCTATCCAATCCATTGTGCTGCATGAGCTATCATTTAAATATCTGACATAGAAATAATTTAACGTGAAAGTTGACATCGTTTGGTTTAAAAGAGATTTTAGATTAGAAGACCACGCGCCAATAAATGCAGTAGCAACAAATAACAATTACTTTCTTGGTATCTTTATAGTTGAACCATCAAGATTGAGAGAACAAGACACCGATCCAATACATGTCGATTGGGAAATTAAGTGTGCAGTTGAATTACAATCAAGAATTAGAAAATTAGGCGGTGAAATGCTAATACTTCATGATGAAGTAATTAACGCCTTTGAAAAGTTAAAAACTAAATATCTAATATCAAATGTTTATAGTCACGAGGAAATCGGAACTGAACGGTCATACCAAAGAGATATAAAATTTGGTAAATGGTGCAAAACAAATAAACTAAATTGGAAAGAATTTCCTACCAATGCTGTTGTAAGAAAATTAAACAATAGAGACAATTGGTATAAACTGAGAACAGAAAGATTAGGGCAAGAAATTATACCTGCTCCAACTAAACTCCAATTTGATAATGACTTGGAAATGGATTCGATATCATCCGTACGTGAAATAGGAATCATTCCTAGGGAACTTAGAGATGAATACAAACCAGGAGAATTTGAAGCAAAAAAGAATCTGGATACTTTTCTCAATCAAAGAGGCATGAACTACAGATATGAGATGTCAAGCCCAATCACCGGAGAAAACAGCTGTTCAAGGCTATCGCACTACATTAGTGCAGGATGTATAACTATTAAACAAATTACAAAAATAGCAAACAAAAGGGTAGCTTATCTGAAAACTTTAGAAAAAACAGATTCACGAAAGAAATGGATTGCTAGTATTAATTCTTTCAAAAGTAGATTAGCATGGCATTGCCATTTCATACAGAAGCTAGAACTGCAACCAACATTAGGATCAAAAGCAATGAATTACATATTGGATAAGAGATTAAAGAGAGAATTGAATTCTGAAAGATTTGATAGATGGAGCAAGGGAGATACTGGTTGGCCCTTTTTTGACGCTTGCATGAGGCAGCTTATAGCTACAGGATGGATTAATTTTAGAATGAGAGCTATGCTGATGTCTGTTGCAAGTTACACTCTATGGTTACCTTGGAAAGAAACTGGAAACTACCTTGCAAAGCAATTCATCGACTATGAACCGGGTATTCACTGGTCACAAGTATCTATGCAAAGTGGAACCACTGGCATAAATACAGTCAGAGCTTATTCAATTCT
>CACAGG010000052.1 GCA_902531985.1 uncultured marine group III euryarchaeote | reverse complement strand
GAAGTTCCTCTAATTCCAGGGATATTACGTTGCTTACCATACTTTCTAGCTTCGCTTTTCAAAAAATGAAGTAGAATTCTCTTTGCTTCTTCTTCGCCAGGTCTCCATTTCTTTTCGAAAGTAGTGTACCATTTTATCTTCGGTAACAATTTCATTTCATCCAATTCTAATGAATCTGGAAATTTACTTGGAGCTGGAATTTCAGGTGGAACTGTAAGTGGCTCATGAGGTTCGGTTTGCATTTTACAGTTTTTCCAAAATGGTGTAAAAACGGTGTATCGTTTTTCCTGTTTGGTCATAATATCTTCAGGATCAAACAACAAGTTACCGTTACTTATCTCGTGCTCGATTCCCTCTAAAATATCATTATCTCTCTCGATAATATGAGGTTCAAACCGTCGATTAAGATAAACTGAAGAAACATCATAATCATCAACCATTTCCTGAATAATTGTCTTTGGAGTTCCACTTCTAAAAATTAATTTATTTCCCAGTTCTTCAATACGATTTGATAATCTATCTAGAGATTGATGTAACCACCACTTGCCTGCACCTCCGGTATGTAAATCACTATCATTTTCATCCCAAATAAAGAGAGGAATGACTGATTTACCGGATTCTATAGCGTTGACTAATGCGGGGTTATCTGCCAGTCTTAAGTCATTGTAAAACCAAACCAATGCGTTACTCATTAGTTACATTTGGTATACTAGAGATTAATAGGTTAGCTTAATCTAAGCCGAGCCACCAAGATATTTGCCAATTACCTTCTACTTCTGATATCACCATGACAGTAATATCGTCCCAAATCCATTTACTACTACTTCCATCGTCTTCATGCTTCCACTCGATATTAGCCATGTAGTCATCCTCTCCAAATGTAGAACCCCAATTCATACTTTCTGTAAATTCAAGACATTGTTCCTTGTTTTCCTCATCTGTTAATTCAGAATCATAAAACGCACACTGCCCTTCTGAAATTTGTGAATAGTTAACTGTTAGGATATTATAATCTAAGTTAAAATCTTCCATTGTATATTGTGTGTAATTCTCTCCTAATGGAAAGCAATATTCATCTGATGAATCATCACAAAGATTATTATCTAAAGTTCTAATCTCACTTTTTGCAAGTGATTCTCCACCCCATAAAGTAATGTTATCACCTTCAAAGAAGCTGTAAAATGTATCTTCGTCGCCATCAAGAAAAGTTCCCATTATACTTGCATAAAATTCTTCAGCTGAAATGGTCTCTGGTTCCTCATCGACACACTGCCCTTGTTGACAAACTTGACCTTCGCCACACTCACTATCTGCCATGCAACTACCACTACTTTCTTCAGTCTCATCATCTGAATCATCAGTAATTCCCCAATAATGCATAGGATCCCATTCATCTTGGCTTACGACTGGCCAACCATCTGAATCCCATGATAATGTTCTAGCATGAGCATATGCCCACGGTATTTCATCAGCAGGATAGTAATGGTGAGTGAAAACTTGTACATTTCCATCCTGATGCTCGTATTCAAATATTCCTGCATGGCCGGGTCCAATTACGTTGTGTGAATCCTCGGAAATTATTACTTTACCACCAAAATCTAGCATATCAGTTCCTTCGTCGTCGAGATAAGGGCCTGTAACTGATTGTGACCTTCCAACTACTATTTCATAAGTCGAATCTGGCCCCATGCAACATGAATACCAATTTACGAAAAGATAGTAGTAATCTCCTTCTTTGTGGATGTAAGGGGCCTCAGCCCAAGGATCCATATCATCTTCTGTGTAGAGAGGATCATCTTCTGCTCCGTTGGATAAATGTACATAATCACCATTATCACCATTATCCCATGAAAATGGATCTCCACTAATGTGTTCACCAGTTTCTGGATTTAATTCAGTAATCCAAATGTGAGCGCCACCATATACAACGTACATACGACCGTCATCGTCTGTGAAAATTGCCGGATCTAATGCAGGAGGTTCTGGATCTTCAATATTGTCTTCTCCTTCAACTTGACATAAAATTGGCTCTCCGTGATCCGTCCAAACAAGATTTGGTGCAATTCCAGTAGCTGTAACCATTCCCATACAACTTTGCGTATCGCTGTGACTCTCTTCATTGGACATTGGTAAAGTATAATACATGGTGTAGCTTCCATGGAAGTTTGGTGCCCACAAGGCACCATCATTACTTGGAACATATTCGGCATGCCACGATGGTTTTTCTCTCAACAAGCATTGCCCTGGTGTGAAAGTCGAATCTCCTGGAAAAATATACCACGTTTCAAGACCGCAATCGTAACCATCTGCTTGTTCTTTACCGGTAACTCCAAACATTAGCATCCCATCTATTTCAACAATTTCTGAAATATCGTGTATTACCCATTTATTTTCTGTATAGTAATAGCCGCCGTCATCTTCTTGATACATTTTATTGAAAACTTCTTCGAGTGAATCTACTGTAACTGTGTAAGATATTGGAGAATTATCATCATTACATGGTTCTCCTGAATCATACAATCCGTTCCCGTTTTCATCTTCGTAATCTATACAGCCAGCTCCTTCACCTGGTGCATTACCATCAATACCGACTACAAGTTCTCCTTTTTTAGCATCGTTAAAGCACCCATCACAAGGAATTAGAGCTGCAACACCAGACAGAGTAATATTGCCTGAAGCATCCAAACTTCCTGAATATTCTTCAATGTCATCATCGAGAATTATAGAACCGTCTGTGTCAATAATCACCATGTTAGATGAATCTCCAGATATTTCTGCCATATATTCGTAAACAGAATTATCTGAATTTACATGTAAATTACTATCTGCATCTACTATGTTATAACCCAAAATACACTTCTCAACATCTTGTTGATAATAAGAATTTGAAAATTTGATATAACCTTTGACTACATTGTTTTTTTCATCACTTGAAGACATCCCTGCCGATGCTGTTGTTTCAAGTTCTAGAATTTTATACTCTCCTGTAATAAGTAAACATTTTACTTCATCTGAAAGGCTTTCTTCTACTTCTTCTGCATCATCAAGACAGCCTGTAAATGTTACTACTATCATGAAAAATGCGACTAATATTGAGCTGGCACTCTTTGAAAACATAATACG
>CACAGG010000051.1 GCA_902531985.1 uncultured marine group III euryarchaeote | reverse complement strand
TGATTCAGTAATTTATGCAACAAATAGGTATAATGGTTCAGATTCTAAGACAGATTCTTCAGGTCAAATTGAAAGATTATTCATAGTTAGCGAAATTTATGATGGCGATTATGTGGCAGATTATGTAGTTACAACTATGAAATATTATTATGATGGCGTTGAATATAATTTTGAAATAAATACAGATTTAAGTCATGAAGAAGTAATATGGGTAAATCTCAGACCTACGGCTGGTATAGATTCTGTAATTGGAATTGGAGATCTTCCAGCAAGTTCTAGTGAGGAAGCTGTCAAGGGAGCTGATATGTTGATTGCAGACGATAATACGATTGCTTATTGGCCATTTGACGAAGGCACAGGAGAGTCGATATTAGATAAACTGGGAGATAATACGGCAACAATAAATTTCGGTGATTGGTCGGATGAGAGTAGGCCAAATGCAAGTGATTTAAGTTCAGTTTATTTCGATGGTAGCTTTACAAGTATAGATACAAGTCTTTTGTTAGCTAATCAAGATGAATTTACGCTTGAAGCTTGGTTTAGAACAGATTCTACGGAAACAATGACTATTGTTTCAGATAAGGATAATCAATTCGAATGGGGTCACAATTTGTATATTGACGGGTTCCTCAAGTTCGACTTTACAGTTAATGAAGGAACAGTAATTAGCGTTAATTCAATATCTTCAGTTTCAAATGGAGAGTGGCACTTTGTTTCTGTAGTTAGAGGTCATGATTATGTTGAATTGTGGCTAGATGGTGAATTGGTAGATTCTGAGTCTTGGTCAGGAGAGATAGATTATACTTCAAGTACAATCCGTATTGGTCAGACAGCAGCAGGAGATCCATTACCTTTCAATGGGCACATTGATGATTTAAGATTCTCAAGCATTGCACGGCATCATGAAGACTTCATGACTGGTAGTGGTGTAGTGGCTTTCATTTCAGATTCTTTCGATGCTGATGGTCAAATTGTAGATTATATCTGGACTTCATCAAAGGATGGAGAATTGGGTCGCGGTTCAATTTTGTATTACTCAGTTGACGACTTAAATGATGGTTCACATTCAATCGAATTATCAGTAATAGATGACAATGGTACGGTCTCAGATAGCGTCACTTCAACATTATTAGTAATGCAAAGGCCGGTTTCAGAAATAGTATATGTACGTGTTAATGATGAATCTACAGCATGGGGTTGGGGAATAGATGTAAACAGTGGCGATGAAGTTTCTTTCAAAGGTCAATCTGAAGGGCAATTCATTAGCCAATTCTCTTGGGTTTCTAATTTAGATGATTCTATATTTGATGATGGAGAGTGTTCTAGCGATGTTCCTCCAGTTTGTGTTTCCGAATTTAGTACGACTGCGTTATCTAATGGAACTCATACCATTACCTTCAGATTGCAAGGTGGAAATAGTCTTTGGAGTCCTGATCAACTAGTAGAGATTAGAGTTAATGGAAGACCGGAAATTAGTGATTTTGTTGATGTTTCTGATGAGGCTATAGATAGGTTGAAATCAGCTACATTTAGAGTAGCAATAGAAGACGATGAAACGGTAGGTTCTGAATTAACCTATGATGTCGGTTACAGGGTAAAAGGAACGGATGGTGAATGGTCTAATGAATATATTGAAAATGTTCAGTTTAATGATGAAACCGGCGATTTAGAGTTCGATTTCAGTCCTGACGCGGAAGCTCCTACTGGTGATTATGAATTCTACGTGAGTGTTACAGATGACATGGGCGGTGCATCTGATTACTATGTAATGAACCAAGGTGTAACTGTTCAAAATAATGTTCCTGAGATAACAACGACAGGTGTTGATACTGATGGGGATGGTCAACCAGATGTACTAGAACCTGGTGAAAATCCAACATTTGAAGAAGGCGGTCAAATTGAATTATCCATAGAAACTGCTGATGAGGATGGTGATGTTTCGAACGTTACATGGTATGTTGATTTAGATAATGATGGTGAGATAGATGAGGATGAAATAATAGGATACGGTTCTAGCCCTGCTAAAGATACTATTGATTATTCCGTCATGAGTGTAGGTGAGAACGAAGTTACTGTGGTGATTACAGATAACGATGGAGATACGTCTCAAGACACATTTATCATTGAAATAACTGCAGCTCCAGTTGAAGAAAGCACAGTTGAAGTGGTCTTAGAAAATTTCAGTAATAATCTACCATTGATCGGAGGGCTAGCAGTAGGTATTGTGATGATTTTAGGAACTCTTGCTCTAAGAAGAAATAGAAGCGGTTCGAGCGGTGATATAGAAGTAATTCCTGATCCAACGGATGTAACATCAGATAGGCCTGAGCAAGTGATCGAGGATTGGGACATCCCTACGGATGCTCAAGGTAATGCTTTGATTATAGGTGAGTATATGGCTAAACGTAGAGAAGCATATCTCTCACATCCAAATAATGAAGAAGTTCTTGATTATTTACATAATAATAGAGAACGTTTCACAATATCATCATACTTTGATGTCCCGGCAGATCCAACTGTTGTGATTACAGATTGGGCACTACCAGAAAACCTGCGAGGCAATGTTCACTTAGATTCCTTCCGTCAGCAATTAGTAGAAAGAATAACAAATAGTACACCAGACAAGAATTTTGTTATTATTGGTGAACCTGGTGTTGGTAAGACGGTTATGCTCTTTGAAGTATTTGACAGGTTAATGTATAAATCTCCAGTAGGAATTCTTTCGACAGACACTATTGCTAAAGCTCATGAAATGTTTGGAGTTCGTGTTTTCTACGACGATATACCTGAAAATCAGAAATTGGTAGAAGCACTTACAGATAATGAGATTTCTGGAGTAATTGTTACTTCAAGAGAAGCGGATTGGAAGGCCTTGCCTACTGAAATGCAGGCTAAGTTTGATCGATTGACAGTTCCACTGTTCAGTGAATTGGATATGAAGAAAATGATTGAGAAAATGATGACTTTCCAGAGTATTGGTTTCAATGATGAATCTGTGGATGTTCTAGCAGAATATGCAGAAGGAAGTCCAATCTACGTTTGGTCTATGGTAAGAGAGATGATGCACAGAAGTGTTAAGAGTTTATCTGCTGAATATATCAAAGAAAATTCAGTTAAAGGAATGATAAATTATGTTGCACAATTATTGCAGAGATTACTCAAGGATGGTGAAGAATATCGTGACGGTGGTTTACATGCACTTGCGTCTTTGATTTTCCTTTCAGATCATATGGAAGAGCGTTACTGTAATGATTACTTCTTTGATGCCTATGTTGAAGAGTTATCAAAACACACAGAGGAAAAATTAGGTGATAAAATGAATCCTAAGACTCT
>CACAGG010000050.1 GCA_902531985.1 uncultured marine group III euryarchaeote | reverse complement strand
TGTATCTATCCATACTATCACCAGAGGGCAATGTTACTCTGAACCAATCTGGCAACCTTTTAGATTCTTTGTTTGCGAGCACCTATTTTTCAGATGGGCTATGCCTAATAATGTTATCTCTTGCTAAATTATTTTTGGAGGGTCTGTTAGGAGCATGCCCCTATGATGTAATATTGTGGCTGAGCTTTATGCTTTGAAGAGCCCTATGAGTGCTGAGGGGCACTCAGGCTTCCTCATCCGGCTTGTCTTATTTTCTCTTGCCCCTGAATAACGCGAATATTAAATTAAGCACTTCACTTATTGCGCTCCACATATCTCCCTGACACCTTTGTTTAACTTAAGACTGTGGTTGTTTTGTTCTTTGGTGGATTATACTATAGATTCTATAACTGCGCCTTATGACTTATTCAAAGCAGTAGGCTCATTATTTTCATCAATCGCAACCATAACAGCTCTTGCACTTGTAACCTCAATAAAATCTCCATCTTCAGCAAATTGTCTCTGGGCAAAAACATCAATGTCAATCGTTACAGAAGTTCTACCCAATTTGTACGTTCTTGCATAATAGGAAACTACATCACCTACGAAAACAGGCTGTTTGAACTCTATTTCATCCATTGCAACTGTAACAACAGCACCTTTGTGATGCTTATGTGCTTCAATTGCTGCCGCAGTGTCAATTTGACTAAGAATAACTCCTCCAAAAATAGTCCCTAAAGCATTCGTATCCTTAGGCATTGCCAGTTGCCGTAATGTTGGTATTGCCGTTAATGGTGAAACATCTGACATAATGTTGGAAAGGAAACCCGTATTAAGTCAAACCTGTCTAACTCTAAGATGAAAATTATCTGTCACGGTGGGGCTGGACATACTCCTAAAGTTCAAGATGGAGTTGACAAAGCTGCAGAAGAGGGTTGGAAAATTCTAAAGGAAACAGATAATCCCACACTAGCAGCTACTGCTGCAACAATTGTAATGGAAGATGATTTTAGATTTAATGCAGGAACTGGAAGTTGCTTGCGTGAAGATGGCCGTGTGCAAACTGATGCCGCTGTGGCCACAAGTGATGGAAGAATGAGTTCTATTACTAACCTCGAAAATTTCAAGAATCCTGTATTAATTGCAAGAGAATTATTAGATGAATTCGTAACAATGCTTGCTGGTGAGGGTGCAGTTCAATTTGCTTTAGAAAAAGGCTTCAAAAAGACTAAAGTCAAGGGCTCTGAAAAGGGCTGGACTGGAGATACCGTAGGTGCTGTAGCAATCTCATCTACAGGCAAGATTGCCGTAGCCTCTTCTACAGGGGGCGTAAGAGGCAGACCTGTGGGGAGGGTAGGTGATACGCCGTTATGGGGATCTGGGTTTTATTGTGATAAAGAAATAGGAATCTTAGCAACTGGAGTAGGAGAAGCTATCACTAAACAATTGATGTGCTATCGAGCATATCAGCATAGTAATAATTTAGAAAAAGCACTTGAATGGGGAATCCGATTATTGCCAAAAGATACTGGAGTAGGTATGATTGCAATTCGATCTGATGGACAAATATATGGAACATCAAATACCAGTATGCCATTTAAAATCATTAAAGACTAAAAACTAAATACTATCTTCTGAATAAGTTTGTGGGACCTATGGATTTAAGCCAAGAAAAATTAATTAGTATAGGAATTGTACTTTTGCTGAGTGTTTCTGCAATAGCAACCGTAGTTTACTACAGTGAAGATTCTGATGATTTGGACCCTAATGAGATGAACGATTGGGTTGACCCCATAGTAGAAGTAGAAAATTGTGAAAACTGTACTGGTCTTGATCAAAATCATCAGCATACAAATCTAGCACAACATTTTCTGCAAACTGATAATATTGAACTAATCGATTATCATAATTTAAACTGTGATGGAAATGAAAAGCCTCCTGCTGAACTTGACAATACTGCTGGAAGGCCTTGTGATCCCGAATTCAAAAATGTGGCTCCAACTCCTGGCGATAATTCTGAAATCGCAATTGAAGGAAATTTCCTCGAAGATTGTGTAAAGGTTGGAACCCAAGGTGGATGCTATGCCTATGTTTCAAGTTATAACCAATTTGAAATTTTAGATATAAGTAAGCCGAACAATATAATTTTACTTTCTACATATTACGCCGAAGTTGCTAGAATCATAGACATCAAAGTAACTCCCGATAATAATTGGGTTTTAATCAATCATGAATTAACAAATTCTGAGCTAGATCCTATTCCGAATGATGACGATGCAAACAGTGGTTTGAATAGACTAGATTTAATAGATGTTAGTGACAAGTTCCACCCTATCAAAAGAGCTGAATGGAATAATCCGCCTGCAGGATTTCATAACCAAGATATTCATGTTTACTGCAGCAATGACATACCTGATTGGAATACTGAAGATTGTGAAGTTTTCTTATTTGGAGCCGATCCCTATCCTGAAATTAATGGGGCCGGTCTTTACAAAGGAACTCAAATTTTCTACGCCCCTGATGGTTTAGAATCGTTTATTCCTGGTGAGGGTGAAAACGAATCTAAAGAAATTGTCAGATGGGGAGGTTATTCACCAGACCCTGCGACCACTTGCGGAGGTACTGTTTTCAATCATGACAATGTAATTCATAGACACCCAATAACTGACCAAATGTTACTATACGTATCATACTGGGATGCGGGATTACGGATTTTAGATGTCTCAACTCCACCGCCTGTAGCTGATCCAAATGGGTTAACTTGGCCTCAAAATAATGAAGTTGGAAGATGGCTAGGATGTCCTACTGATACTAGCGGATGGTATGGTCCCGAAGGCGGCGGACATGCTGGAATGAGTGCTGAAGAATGGACTTCAAAATTGGAAGGCAATGGATGGATTCACTACGCAGTGCCCTATGACCACCTTATTTGCCACGGAATTTCTCAATATGTTGACGAAGCGGAATGGCCTGCATCTTGTGGAACTGGACCTGATGATCCTGAATTTGGACTAAACTGGAGACATTACACATTAATTGCTCCCGAGTATGGCCAGAACGACAATCATACCGGTTATGTTAGAACTATTGATACTACAGACCCTGCAAAACCATTCTTAGTTTCTGAATGGAAATTGCCAGGTAAGGGTGTGCGTGCCGACGGCAGTGAGCATGATAATCATTACATCCCGAACATTTATATTTATTCCCCCCACAATGGAGATACTGGAACTAATGGAAATGTGTACTGGACGCATTACCATGCAGGTACTTGGATAACTGGCCACGATAGAATCTGGGAAACAATTACTTGGAAAGATGGGATTGTCGCTCCTGATCAAGGATGGCAAGCTATTGAAAAATTGGGAACTAC
>CACAGG010000049.1 GCA_902531985.1 uncultured marine group III euryarchaeote | reverse complement strand
GGCCTTCAGACTCAAACCTTGTAGCGCAAGTATCTACAAGGAAATCCTACAAAAGAGGCAAGAAAGGTCCAAATGTAACCTTATTTGATTGGGGAGTAAAACAGTCGATTGTCACCAATTTAGCTGAAAGAAATAAAGTAACAGTAGTACCCTGGGATTATACCGTGGAACAGGTGGAGAAGACAAAGCCTGATTTAATTTTTATGAGTAATGGACCCGGAGATCCAGATCACCCAGACATGAAAGTAGTTGTTGAGACTGTGCAAAAATTAGTGAACAAATATCCTACCATTGGCATTTGTCTAGGCCATCAAATATTAGGACTTGCTCTTGGTGGTGAAACTTACAAGCTAAAATATGGCCACAGAGGCGGAAATCAGCCCGTTAAACATGTCAAAACCGAAGTAGTTTACATAACTTCTCAGAATCATGGATTTGCCCTTCATAAACTTCCGAACAATGTCAGAGAAACATTTGTGAATTTAAATGATGGAACTTGTGAAGGCATTAGCAGTAAGAATTGTTGGTCTGTACAATTCCACCCTGAAGCTGCACCAGGACCTATGGATGCTAATATTTTGTTTGAAAAAGTAGGAGAAATGATTGGTGGATAAAATGAAAATCCTAGTTCCTGGAGCTGGACCTATCATTATTGGGCAAGCTGCAGAATTTGATTATTCTGGATCACAGTGTTGTTCAGCACTGAGAGAAGCTGGACATACAGTTGTACTAGTAAATTCAAACCCAGCAACAATACAAACTGACCCCGATACTGCAGACATAGTTTACATTGAACCACTAACTGTGGAGTCAGTAGAAAAAATAATCGAGAAAGAGAAACCGGATGCAATAATACCCGGCATGGGTGGCCAAACAGGCCTAAACCTTACAGTTGGATTGGATGAAAAAGGAGTACTCAAAAAACACGGAGTCAAACTTTTAGGAACTTCACTAAAATCAATCGAAATGGCTGAAGATAGAGATCTCTTTCGTAAGAGGATGGTCGAAATAGGGGAACCTGTTGCAAAAAGTGGAATTGCAAATACAATCGAAGATTCATTAAAATTAGCTGAAAAATTGAATTATCCTACAGTTATAAGACCTGCATTTACTTTGGGAGGCACAGGTGGTGGAATTGCATATAATAAAGAAGAACTAGAAATGATAGCTGGAAGAGGATTGGCGCTATCACCAGTTAAGCAATTGCTAGTAGAAGAATCGATATTAGGATGGTTAGAATTTGAATTTGAAGTCTTAAGAGATAGAGATGACAACGCAATTATTGTTTGCTCCATGGAAAATTTGGACCCGATGGGCGTTCATACCGGTGAATCTATTGTTGTTGCACCCTCACTAACCTTACCTGAAAGAGCATATCAAAAACTAAGAACTTCAGCATTAAAAGTAGTTAAAAGCTTAGGCATAATCGGTGGATGTAACGTCCAATTTGCGTATAATTCTAAAACTCAAGACTACATACTCATTGAAGTTAATCCTCGTGTTTCAAGATCATCTGCATTAGCATCGAAGGCTACCGGAGTACCTATTGCTAGAATCGCTGCTATGCTATGCTTAGGACATCGGCTACATGAATTGTCTAATAGAGTTACAGGAAACACTAGTGCTGCATTTGAACCATCTATTGATTATGTGGTAACAAAAATACCTAGATGGCCATTCGATAAATTTAAACTTGCTGACAGAGAATTAGGTACTCAAATGAAATCTACAGGTGAGACTATGTCAATTGGTAGAACATTCGAGGAATCATTAATGAAAGCTTGGAGATCTATTGGTCAAGGTGAAGGATATCCGGAATGTCTTGATTGGAATGAAAAAAGACTAGAAAAAAGTCTCAAAATACCCAATGACAGAAGATTAACTGCTATTTGGACATATTTGAAAAATGGAAAAGCCTCAAAAAAAGCTATAGAAAAAGTATGCAAAATCACTGATTTCCATGGATTCTTTGTTGAAAGAATTGCAAAACTAGTAAAATTAGAAATAGAATTGGAGAAGTGTAGTGACAAAATCCCAGATTCCTTGTTAACAGAACTAAAGACAAATGGTTTTGGTGACAAGCACATATGCAGTCTAACAAATTTATCACAAGATAAAATACGTTCCCAAAGAAAAAACCTTGGTATTACTTCAAGCTTCTTGATGGTTGATACTTGTGCAGGAGAATTTGAGGCGAAAACACCGTATTTCTATTCAACATACGCCGATCAGAAAACTAAAGTGAAAACTGGCAAAAGTATAGTTATTCTTGGATCGGGACCCATAAGAATTGGTCAAGGAATTGAATTTGACTACTCTACTGTACATGGCGTTCAGGCTGCAAGAAATGCGGGATATGAAGCCGTAGTTGTCAACAACAATCCTGAAACTGTATCCACTGATTTTGATGCATCTGATAGATTATATTTTGAGCCGTTAGACCGTGAAGCTATCTTTGAAATATTAGATTTAGAGAAGCCTTATGGAATTATACTCCAACTTGGAGGACAGACTGCAGTCAACCTAGCAGCACACATCGAGAATTATATCGATAAAGAAAAATTAAAAACAAGAATTCTTGGGACCAAAGTTGAGAATATGGAACTTGCAGAAGATAGAGGTAAATGTGGTAGAGTCATGGAGAAAGCGGGAATAAATATGCCTGAATGGGCTGCCGCTGAAAGTTCTGAGGAGGTTGTAAAGTATGCTGAAAAGATAGGATACCCCGTTCTTGTAAGACCTTCATTTGTTCTTGGCGGAAGAGGCATGGAAATAGTTCACAATAAAACTCAATTACAAAAATATTTGAAATTAGAAACTCACGCTACACCTGAAAAACCGGTTCTAGTAGATAAATTTTTAGAAGGTGCAATTGAATTGGACGTAGATTTGATTTCAGACGGTAAAAATGTGGTTATAGGAGCTATAATGGAGCAAATAGAAATGGCAGGAGTACATTCTGGAGATAGTGCATGTGTTATGCCACCTCAATCTTTAGATAGAAAAACTGAAAAGGAAATAATAGCTATATCAAAAAAAGTTGCAAAAGCTCTGAAAGTGATCGGAGCCGCTAACCTTCAATTAGCAATTAAAAATGAAAAGATATATCTACTAGAAGCAAATCCAAGAGCTAGCAGAACTTTACCATATGTTAGTAAATCGACTGGCTATCCTTTAGCTAGAATTGCTGTTAACCTGATGCTGGGCGACGAGCTCAAAGGTTTGCCCGAAGTAATACCCATGAAAGGAGCTTCTGTTAAAGTGCCTACCTTTTCTTGGCTTAAAATTACTGGATTAGACACCGTTCTAGGTCCTGAAATGAAATCTACAGGTGAGGCTATGGGTCACGGTCCAAATTTTGGCACTG
>CACAGG010000048.1 GCA_902531985.1 uncultured marine group III euryarchaeote | reverse complement strand
TTTTCTTTATTACAACCATAATTTCCAATTTGTGGAAAGGTAAACATTAGAATTTGACCTGCGTAACTGGGGTCTGTAAGAGCTTCTTGATAGCCCGTC
Organism: uncultured marine group III euryarchaeote; assembly: GCA_902531985.1. Lineage (GTDB taxonomy): Archaea > Thermoplasmatota > Poseidoniia > MGIII > CG-Epi1 > CG-Epi1. The sequence continues at coordinate 3,413 of CACAGG010000048.1, read as the reverse complement.
ATTGATGTGTTGAAAACAAGCTCTCCTTCCACTGTTTTTGGATAACCAAATGAGTCACCGAAAAAAACAGAACCGTTCTCTAGTGCAATCCATCCCTGCATCTAGGCAAACTCATACCAAGGGGGGCTTAAAACAGAGACGGTTAGAGGCTCTCGAGGAACTCTTTTTCTGTGAAGTGTAATTTAGAAGGAACTACAATACTGTGTGGTTCTTTTCCAAGGTTTTTATTTGCTAAATATTTTAGTTTTCCATACCACAATTTTTGATCTTCTCGGCCCACTCTTGCGGCTGCAGCGACTTTCGTATCTTTTGGTATTCCAGCTTCAATCATTTGTTCAGCAGCCTGTGAGGCAGACATGTAAATTGCTTCATTCTCTGGATTATCTGCTTTAATGTCTAGTAATACTAAAGAGTGATAATTGCTTTCCATATTATTTTTTATTTTATCAACAGGACTTAATGGTTTGTAGTTTCCTTCGGGTAGCACGAGCGTCGCAACCGGCCCAAAATTATAGTGTTGTAATCCTAGAACTCCAGCAACTGCAGTTAATACTGAAGAATTGTGGATAATTTGGTATTCGATTTTATTTTTTTTGCATTCTAGGATTAGACTTACGTGTGTTGTTGCCGATAAGGCATCACCCACAACTAGCAAAGATACGTTTGTTTCTTTTGATAATTCAATTAGTTCTTGAGGTTCCTCTACTTGATTTCTTGAAAGATGAATAGGTTTTCGTTGAGATTTCATCTCAATCCATTCTAATGTTTCATGATGTATTGGAGAGGTATAAGTTTCATAGAAAATATGTTCAGATAAACTTAGAGCGATTACTCCATCCATTGTAATTGAATTTGGCCCTCCGAGTCCTAGTCCAATTATTGTTAACATGATAGTCTTATTTGCGCCTCTCTTAATTAGTTGCTATGGCTGTGTTTCAAACTTTATTGGAAATTCAAACATCTCCAAAATCATTTATTGATATTACTAAGCAAGTGCAAGATTGCTTAAATTCCACGGAAGTGAACAACGGCGTTTGTCATTTATTCATCAAGCACACAAGTGCAAGTTTAGTCATCCAAGAAAATTATGACCCTTCTGTAAGAGAAGATTTTGAGACTATTTTTTCTAAATTAGCACCTGAAGATTTTCCTTATGTTCATAATATGGAAGGTAAGGATGATATGCCAGCACATATTCGTTCAGCTTTAACAAGTACGTCTGAATCTGTTCCAGTAGTGAATGGGAAGTTGTCTCTAGGAACCTGGCAAGGGATTTACGTTTGGGAACACAGAGACCAAGCTCATAATAGGAAGATAATGGTTAGTATGGTTGGTGAATAATGGAATTTAATCAATACAAAGCCAACGCAATGAAAAAATTAGAGGAAGCTAAATCTGCGGGTTTAGTTGATGAAGGTGTAATTGAGGTTCTTAGTGCATTCAATTCACATCCCGATATTTTCACTACTTCTAGTTGTGCAGGTAGGTTGCAATTGATTGTTCTTCCAGATATAGGTCGTAAAGATTCAGTTGAATTAAGGAAGACATGGCACAGGCCTGTTGAATTTGAAGAAGTTAAAGAAGCTCTAGACAATTTAGATATTCCATCCAATTCAATAGTTATTCTTCAAGGCCAATCTCCAATTTTCCATGTAGCTTGCCGAACCGTGGAATTAGCCCAGAAATTTAGAGGAATAGTCCATAGCCAAGGTTGGAAATATTCTTCCTTAATTACTGGTAATGAAGATAAATGGGTTGTAGAAATTCTTTCAGCAAATAGAATTGATAATCTTCTTTATCGTGATGGAGTTATTGACAAACCTAGTGATAAACGATTAAAATTTATGGTTGAAGAATCAAATAAGATTCTTGTTAAAGCTCAAGCTAGATTGGAAGCTTTAGAATATATACCGTCAGGTTTACAGTAAAATATGAAGGCAATCTACTTTGAAAAGCACGGTGAAAGAGAGGTATTGGAATATGGAGATTTGCCTGATTTAGAAAATAAAGGAAATCATGTTTTAATCAAAGTAGAAGCATGTGCTTTGAATCACCTAGATGTATGGATTCGTAAAGGTTGGCCTGGCCTTAATCTAGAAATGCCTCATATTGGAGGCAGTGATGTTTCAGGTACTGTTGTAGAAGGTAGTGGCCAATGGAAAGAAGGAGACAAAGTGGTTGTTGATCCAGGCATCACTACAAAGCAAGATTCATGGACTGAAAAAGGCTTAGACAGTATGAGTCCCGGTTACAAAATACTAGGGGAACATATTAGTGGCGGGTGTGCCGAATACGTCAGTGTACCTGCAGAGAACGTTCACAAACGTCCAGAGGGGTTGACTGCCAGTCAGGCTGCAGCTCCGCTTCTCGCAGGTTTAACTGCCTATAGAATGCTTGTAGTCAGAGCAGGAATAAAGAAAGGTGACAATGTGTTGGTAATGGGGTCTGGAGGGGGCGTTAATTCACTATCCATTCAGATCGCTAAACATTTCGGGGCAGAGGTTCACGTTGTAGCTGGCGGATCTGAAAAGAAATCTAAAGCAGAAGAATTAGGTGCTTCGTTTGTAGTAGATTACAAAGCTAATGAAAATTGGCACAAAGAATTATTTCCAGTTATTGGTAGAAAAGGCTATGATATTGTAGTGGATAATGTAGGTAAACCTACTTGGTCTCGTTCGATAAAATTAGCCGGTATGGGTGGTAGAATAGTCACTGTAGGAAATACTAAGGGTCCAATAGCAGAAACAGACATTCGTTATTTGTTTGCAAAACAATTGTCTATTTTGGGTTCTACCATGGGCTCTCACGCAGACTTTGCAGAGTTATTGAAATTAATGAATTCTGGATCTATCAAACCAGTGATTGATTGTGAAATTCCCTTGTCAGATGGTGCACAAGGTCATCAAATTTTGGAAGAAGGAACTATGTTTGGTAAGGTTGTACTTGTTCCGTAGTCTCTTTTGAGTGCTGCTTCAGAAAATCCCAAAGTACTTCAGTAGTTTGTATTCCAGTTGGATTTCCTTTACCTCTGCCCACGCCATCAGATGCAGAGTAATCATTCAAGTATGGATTATGAGAGGCATAAAATTGAGTCATTAATCTAACTTCAGCCCCGTTTTCACAGTTTGAATATGCTCTAATATCATAATCATCTTCTACAGCTATTATTTCTGGGAAGAGACCTTGGCAACCGTTTAAATCAGCCCAATTTTCGAAATTCTGAATAGCTCCAATTAGCGCAGCGTCTAACTCATAAACACCATAATAGAATCCCACTAGAGAAATTGAGGGATAGTGTACTAGCTCATCAACTAAACCGTGAATTTCCATGAACGGAATAGGTGAATAATTAGGAGAGACCTCATCTAAGAGATACATTGAGGAGCAGGCTGCAGCTGCAAAAATTTCACTTG
>CACAGG010000047.1 GCA_902531985.1 uncultured marine group III euryarchaeote | reverse complement strand
ATATATTGCAGCAGGCAGATTAGAGGGATATATTGTCACAGGTGCAAAATCCTGGGATATGGCAGGCGGAATAGTAATTTTAGAAGAGGCAGGTGGAAAAATTACAAATTATAAAGGTGAACCTTATTCTTTGGAAACTAAGGAATGGCTTGCTTCAAATGGGTATTTACATCAAAATTTTGTAGATATATACAAGAATTAATTAGGCCTGTTCTTTAGGGATTTATGACAGATCAATTGTATATGGAAATGAATGATGGCTATAAGATTCCAGTAGTAGGTTTAGGTACTTGGAAATCAGAGCCAGGTGATGCAACATACAATGCAGTTTTGAATTCAATTAATGCAGGATACAGGCATATAGATACGGCAAGAGCATATGATAATGAATCTGATGTTGGTAGAGCTATCAAGGATGCAGGTGTTGATCGCAAAGAATTGTTTATTACAACTAAATTATGGAATAAAGATCAAGGTTATGAGACGGCACTTGAAGCCTGCGAGAAAAGTTTAGCAAGATTGGGTTGCGATTATATTGATTTATATCTTATTCATTGGCCTTTGAAAGATAAAAGAAATGAATCTTGGAGGGCTTTTATTGAATTACAAGAGAAAGGACTTTGTAAATCGATAGGAGTAAGTAATTTTACAATAGATAATTTGAAAGAAATAGAAGATAGGTTTGATATTTTACCGGCAGCAAATCAAGTTGAGTTTCATCCTTATCACTACCAGAGGGAATTATTGGATTATTGTAATTCAAAAAATATCTTAATTGAGGCTTACAGTCCATTAGTTCATGCTAAAAGAATGGATGAGCCTCGATTAGTTTCAATTTCACAAGAATTAGGTAAAACGCCTGCTCAAATATTAATCAGATGGGCGATGCAAAGAGGAATGATAGTACTTCCTAAATCAGTTAATAATGATCGAATAATTGAAAACTTTACAGTTTTTGATTTTGACATTTCAGATTCGGTAATGGAGCGGTTGGATGATTTGGATGAAAGGTATGTAACTTGTTGGGATCCACATAATCCACCTCCTTACGCGCCAGTATAAGGTAGTAATTTGTAAGAAATCACATAATAGAGGTTCTTTCCATGCTTCTTTATGTATGCAATATGCATAAATATACATAATGCATACTTTTTAATAGATATGCTTTCATGACGATAATATGTCTAAAATAGACTATACATCTATTCGCGTCACTAAAGAAGTGAGAAACAGTCTTCAAAAATATGTAGAAGATTGCTATTCAGACCTTTCAATTAATTCAATGCTCAAAGTGCATATGGGAAATCTCAACGAGGGGCATGTTAAATTTCCAAAATACGGTCATTTTGTTTGTCCAGAAAGTCAAAAAGAGAAATTACGTAATTCAATAAAATCCAAAGCTGCTCAAAAAGTTGGAGCTTCTATGTCTCTCACAGGCAGCCTCCCTTCAGACCCTTATACTCGGACAGAATCAGATACTATGGGACAGATGGAAGTTCCGGAATCGGCTTTGTGGGGTGCGAGTACCCAAAGAGCAGTTTTGAATTTCCCAGTTAGTGGTTTTCGTATGGCTCGTTCCTTCATCAGAGCCTTAGGTTTGATCAAGGCAGGTGCTGCAGAGGCAAATTTTCAGTTAGGTGTTATTGATGAAAAAATGAAAGATGCGATAGTCGAGGCTTCATTAGCAGTATCTGAAGGAAATTATGATGATCACTTTCCAGTAGATGTGTTCCAAACTGGTTCAGGTACTTCTACTAACATGAATGCTAATGAAGTTATAGCGAATTTGGCGTCAAAATCGAGGGGGTCTAAAGTACATCCTAATGATCACGTAAATCAAGGTCAATCATCTAATGATGTTATCCCTTCAGCAATTCATCTTTCGGCGCTTTTAGATATTGAAGAATTACTTTGTCCTTCATTAGTTTCCCTTCAGAAATCTCTTGAGCATAAAGCAGACGAATTTATGCCAATAATAAAAACAGGAAGAACTCACTTAATGGATGCTACTCCGATAAGGCTAGGTCAGGAGTTTCAGGGTTATGCTGGCTTGATTGAGAGGTCTCTCGATCGGTTGCTATTGATTAAAGATGAATTATCTCTCTTAGCTTTAGGAGGTACGGCCGTTGGAACTGGAGTCAATACACATTCTAATTTTTCCATGATTGCTTGCCAACATATAACAAAATTTGCAGGTGTGGAAGTTCATGAAACAGACAATCATTTTCTTGCACAATCTAGTTTAGACGGTGCTTTAACGGCAAGTTCCGCGTTGAGAGGTCTTGCAGTCAATATGCAAAAAATTGCAAATGATATAAGGTTTCTAGGTTCTGGCCCTCGTGCAGGTATAGGTGAACTTTCTCTTCCAGCAGTTCAGCCGGGTTCTTCCATAATGCCAGGTAAGGTTAATCCAGTAATTCCCGAAGCAGTTATTCAGGCATCCTCTCAGGTTTTAGCTTGCGATACAGCTCTAGTTCAGGGAGCACAGGGAGGTTATTTTGAACTTAATACTATGATGCCATTTGTAGCACACAATCTTCTTCAGGCTATTTCATTACTTTCAAATTCATCAGAAGTGTTTGTTGAAAAATGTATAGAAGGATTAGAGTCTACAGACAAAGGTCCTGAGTTATTGATGTCTGGATTAATGCTGGCCACTACTCTTGCACCAGTGATTGGCTATGAAAAGGCAGCTAAAATTGCTAAAAAAGCCCATGTTACAGGACAAACAGTTCTCGAAACAGCCCTGGATCTAACTGATTTGTCTGAGGATGAATTAGTTAAAATTCTTAATCCAGAAAAGATGGTACAACCGCAGGATTAGTTCGCTTGTCTACAGTTAAGTTCATTTTTTCTTAGCATAACAGCAAGTGAAACCTTCAGGTTTGGAATAAACAAACCTATGTCTATAGTTTCTAAATTCGCTCAATAGAAGAGAAAGCATTGTTGTCTATAGTTTCCTGGAGTTTAAATTCTCTCTTTTACTAATGAGTTTACAACGCTTGGATCTGCTAAAGTGGAAATGTCTCCTAAATTATCGACGTTGTTGGAGGCGATATTTCTCAAAATCCGCCTCATTATTTTACCAGATCTGGTCTTTGGCAACCCTTCATTAAATTGAATTTTTTCAGGGGAAGCATGAGGCCCGATGTCATCTCGTACTCTTTTAATAATTTCTTTCTTTGTATCTGGAGTTATTTCGTGTCCAGTTCGTAAAGTTACAAACGCATAAATTGCATTTCCTTTTATCTCGTGAGGATAACCGACTACTGCAGCTTCAGCTACGGATGGATGTCCTCCAATTGATCCTTCAATTTCAGCTGTACCTAAGTTATGCCCAGAGACAATGATCACGTCGTCAACTCTTCCAGTTATCCAATAATAACCATCTTCATCTCTTTTACATCCATCTCCTGAGAAATATTTACCCGGAAATTTTTCAAAATAGGTTTCAAAGAATCTTTGGTGGTCTCCATATACGGTTCTCATTATGCCAGGCCATGGCCGTTGAATTGCTAGATTACCTTCAACATTATTTCCCTCTAGTACATTTCCTTCATCATCCAGTAATTCAGGAACCACTCCAAAGAAAGGTAAAGTAGCAGAGCCCGGTTTTATTGTTGTCACT
>CACAGG010000046.1 GCA_902531985.1 uncultured marine group III euryarchaeote | reverse complement strand
GATCGTTAGTGGGTAAGAAGGCAAAAGCGACACCTACATTCGCAAAATCGTTATCTGATATAGAATTATTACTAGAACCTATAATAATTCCTGCATCATCATATGTTGTTGAACCTCCAAGAATATCAAAGAATTGGTTGTCATATACTAATGTATGATCTGCATTATTTAGCCAAAGACTTGCGTGGAACTTATTATCATATATTACATTATTACTGCCTTCAACTAATTGAATTCCGTAACCATATTCATTATCGTAAATATCATTAGAATATATTTCAAAGTTGTAACTTGAAACAACACTTATTTCTGAATTACCATTATCAAAAATAGCGTTATCATGTATTTTTCCTGACGTAACTCCTGCAACATTGACACCATTACCACCATTGTCATTAATTGAAACTGCAAGTATCTCTGTTCCTGATGCGGAAGGGGAAATTTCTACTCCGTTGTAATAATTGGATGTAATACTCATAGTATCTAATCTAACATTATCACCAAGTATTACTATACCCGTATTTGATCCTTGAACTGCTGTGTTGTAAACTGTTACATCACTAGTAGTATTTTCTATATACAAACCAGCGCCAAAACTAGCTCCACAATCATGTATCTCTGAATCTGACAAATAAACATCATCAGAATTACTAATCAGAATTCCGTATTGCCTTGTCTCTGAAACAACTGTGTAAGCAACATCAACAGAATCTGAATTATCAATATGAATTCCATGTGTGAAATTAGCAACTAATAAGTATTCTATGTCTACATTATCTGCTGAAACATAAATACCGGCACGTGAAGAATTAGCGGCAGGCGGTGAACCAAACCCTGAATTGTCAACTGTAATAACTGTAGCTAGAGTTGTATATACTCCAAATCTTGATTCATACGTATCTTCAGTACCACGTAATGTCAATGCTTTGTTAATGGCTATATTCTCTCTATATTCACCTTCTTCCAAAAGAATATTATGGCCGGCTGAAGCATTGTCTATTGCCGTTTGTACATAAGCATATTTTACGGCTGTGTTAGTATTTGTTACTCTGAAATGTGGAACGTTAAAATCAAATACAGTATAATCTTCAATAGTATCTTGTGATAATTTGAACCAATCTCCAATGCGTACCTTTACAGATGTTTCATTGTCTGTTCCTGCACTACTTCCATCATATACTCTATAAATTACAAGAATGTCGTTAGAAAGTGAACCTGAAGAACTGGTCTTTGGATTGCTACCGCCAAAGTATGAAGTGGAATAGAATGTCGTATTACCATCTTTAACTCTGACATCAACATTATGCAAAGAAGAACCAAGTCTTGAAACTTTTACATTCATGTAATTTTTCAAATAAAGAGATGAATCAGAATCACAAACGACATAATCAAACGTAGAATTAATGGAAGAGATACTCTCTGAATCTGACAAAGTAACTGTTATTATTTCAGAATTGATGATGAAGTTACTATCTGAGTTTTGAATTCTCAGTGAATCAATGTCTATGTTTTCTTCTATTGTATTATAATTTGAACCTGATGAATAACCTGTGTCGCTGAGTAATATATCATACTCATCTACTGAATCTATAAAGTTTGAATCAATTAGATTACTATTGGATTTAGTTAATAATACTCCTATTTCAACCTCATCAATTGAATTATCAACAATCACGTTGTTATCAGTACTATCTGCTAATATTCCAACATATGAATTTGTAACTCTGTTGTAACGTATTTCATTGTTATCTGAAACTATGCGTATTCCTGAGGAATTGAAAGGTGAATCTGACTCAAAAGAATTCGTAACATTGAGCCCTAAAATGTAAGTCCCTGATTTTGTTAATGTTATAGCACAATCATTGTTTTGTGCATCAATAATAACACCAGGATTATGTCTATCTGCTTGTGGGCCTTGGAGTGTTATGCCTGCTTTATTTACTATTATATTCTCATAGTATGTACTGTTTGATAGAATTAGTACGTCATTAACTCCTGCATCGTCTATAGCAGTTTGTACCAAATAGGACCATTCTCCAGTATTTTGGTTCTTAACACGCAACTCAGGTACAAATACTGTGATTGAGGAACCACTGTAAGGATCTAAATTGAATGTGTCCGCCCAGTCCGAGAACCTAACAGTCATTGGAGTTATGACTTTAGTAGGTGTTGAACTTCCGTCATAAATCTCAATAGGTGCGATAAAGTTTGGAATCAAACCACTTGAGTCTGTAACTGGGTCGCTACCTCCGAAATAGCTAGAAGCATAAAGCGTAGATGAACCAAATGTAGCTTTTACATCATTACCTGACATATTGCCCTCTGAATTGATAGTTCTAAGTCCTATGTAATCTAATACCACAAATTCGCCATTACCTTGAACTTTAATCGAATTAAATGAGTTGTTAAATCCTCTATTATTAACTTGAGAACCACTTCCTCCAACATAGATGTCTTCATCATCTGAACCTGAAATTGAATTATCGGATAGATAATTATTCGAACTGGACTTGAAAATTCTAATTCCATTATCTGGTGCATCAGTTATTGTGTTGCCTGTAATTATTTGATTATTAGAATTCTGAATTAAAATTCCATCCTCTGTAAATGTATTATGCAAAATGCTATTTTGACCCCCCCCCTTCAAGCAATAAGTAATCATCATTCGCATTCAATATATTATCTCTGAATGTATTATAGTATGACGAATCAAATTTAGCTGAACCATCGTCATTTGATTTGAAGGTATTATTGTGAACTGAATTATTGCCTGAAGCTACAATTAGTAATGAAAATTCTGAATTATATTCTAGATCGTTATCATAAATGATATTATCTGCTGAATCATTTGTTATTTTTATTCCGTATGCAGAATTATTGTGAATATAGTTATCCCTAATAGTTGTTTCTTCAGAACCTGCCAAATGTATAGCAGTATCTGTTCCATCTGTAATTTCATTATTATTTGCCCTACTATCTTCCGATGCTGATGAAAATGTAACGGATACACCATTTTCAGAGAATGTATTTTGGCTTATTATGTTGTTATCTCCTGTTACAAATGCCCCATAATTACTACCTAGGATAGTGCTCAAAGATAATTCGTTGAAATCTCCTTCCGAATAGTATGAATAATCATTGTCTGCAAATCTCAGATCTGTAAACACGCTATCTCCTTCACTTACTAATATTCCCGAGTTACCAGAACCACTTCCAATAATTGTTAATTTTTCAATTAAAACTTCATCGGCCGTTACTGCAATAACATCACCAGAATAACTTCCATTAATGATTGTAGATGATGTGCCATTACCTGTTAATGTTAATTCTTTATCGAGTACAACATTTTCATAATAAGTTCCAGCCCAAATGAGTAAGGTATCTCCATTAGAAGCTGCATTTATTGCACCGTTAATTGAATAAAACATTTGATCCGTATCATCGTTTCTAACTCTAAAATCATCGACCTTAATATCCACATCATTATTGATGTTATAAGCTTCAGAGGAAAGCCAATCAGAATAACGTGCATTGACTACAGTAGTAACCGAGGTTGGCGTCGAACTTCCATTATATTGAGATGTTGCCACTAAGAATTCTGCAATTTGACCTGTGGCATCAGTCCTGGAGTCACTACCTCCGTAATATGCTGTAGAATATACAACTAAAGCATCTTCCTTAATTTGTAAATCAACATTAGATAACGCATTACTTGAATTGTCTGTAACACCAACATCAATGTAGACTTTTATCCACATATTAGCATCTGAGGCTACAGAAATCGAAGAAAATGTATTGTTGTAAGAAACTGTATCGTATGAATCGCTCAACTTGATATCGTAATCATCTGAATCATCTATGTAGTTGTTATACAGGTTATTATCATAAGCTGTATTGTAAATGTAAACTGCAACTCCTGAGTCATCAAAACTATTATCATGTAATAAATTATTATTTGCTTCAGTACCTGAAAGTAACACACCATACTCATTGTCTTTCAAAGTATTATCTCTGAAAGTATTGCTTCCACTTCCTGATCTCCAAGCTACATTACAATCGTTGAAGCTATTATCTTCAATATTAGCCCCTCCATTTTCTGAAGATTCTGATTGATAAATACAATAATCCCCACTTTGGGTTCCATTACGGAATTCATTATCTTTGATTTTAACTG
>CACAGG010000045.1 GCA_902531985.1 uncultured marine group III euryarchaeote | reverse complement strand
TTCTATTTTTTCATTGTAAAATAAGTCAAATGCATCTTTAACTCTCATTTTCACAGGGCCAAGGTGGTAATGCCCTCTTAGAGGTAATTTTAAAGAATATTCAAAAGATACCTCTTGCCATGGCCTCATGTAAAGAAGAGTGTAATTGGAACCTTTAGTTATTCTAGCTTGTGGAGGCAGTTGGTCATAAATTTCAACAAATCCAATACCAAGGCCTTGATTTTTTACAATAAATCTAACATTCATATCTCCATTTTCAAAAATATTATCTGAAGAGGTTTCTCTTCTAATTTTCACGCTGGGCATCCAAACATCAAGAAAGCTGGATAGGACAACAAATGTTAACATTACCATTCCAGCACTTATGAACAAGTAATTCAAGCGAATAAGGCCAGCTAATGTTAGGAAAAGAGCCCCTCCAGCGACTGCGGCGGCTTTCTTGCTCCACATCTAGCTTTCTAGTTGTCCTTGTGTGGTTGGTACTTCTACTTCTTCTAAAATTTGAGATACAATTTCTTCAGTCTGTACACCTTTAATACGGGGCTCAGGTTTCAATATGATTCGATGTCTTAATGTGTATATACTTAATCTCTTTATGTCATCAGGAATTACGTAGTCTCTTCCATTTAGAACTGCTAGAGCTCGAGAAAGTTTGAACAAAGATTGAGCACCTCTTGGAGATGAACCAACTTTGACTCGTGGATCTTCTCTAGTTCTATTGATAATTTCTACAATATATTCAATTATTGCATCATCTATCTGAACTTTTTCTAAGCTTTGTTGCATTTCCCTTAGTTTTTCAGGAGAAGTGACTGCCCTTACTTCATGAGCGTCTTGGCCCCTTTGCTTTCTTTTAACAAGAATTGCACGCTCTATTGGCCTACCAGGGTATCCAACAGATAATTTCATCATGAAACGATCAAGCTGTGCATCAGGTAAAGGATAGGTTCCTTCAGATTCAATGGGGTTTTGAGTAGCCAATGTTACAAAAGGTTGTGGAAGTTTGTGTGTATCTCCTTCAATAGTAACTTGGTGCTCTTGCATGGCTTCAAGTAATGCAGCTTGTGTTTTTGGAGGGGCACGGTTAATTTCATCAGCTAATAGTAGATTACAGAAAAGAGGTCCTTTACGAAATTGGAATTTTTGATCTTTTTGATTCCAAATATAGATTCCAGTAATATCAGCAGGAAGCAAATCAGGAGTAAATTGAACACGTTTGAAGTTAATTCCAAGAGCTTGTGCAAATGTATTTGATAATAATGTCTTTGCCAAACCAGGATTATCCTCAAAAAGAGTATTTCCTCCTGCTAAAATACCTACAGCACATAAATCGAGTACAGGTCTTTTACCCATTACCACTTGTTCTACCTCACTCAATACTTCTTGAATTAAGTCATGAGTTTCTTGTAAAGAAGGTTCCATGACGTAAGTTTGAACTCCATCACTTTGCACTTCAGTCTCAGCTACAGCTTCTTCTTGCTCTTCTTCTTCTTTTTTATTACTTCCAAATAGGCCCATTATTTTTTCCACCTTTTGATTGCTTCTTCGACCTGACTTAAGGTCATGTTCTTTTCATTATTGACAATGAATCTAATTAATATTGGATCCTTCAAAAGCTCTTCAATTTTCGAAGGTGCCAACATCTCGAATTCCTCTCGTGTGAATCCGTTATCAATCCTTACTTTATCGATAAATACCTCTTTAATCGTTTCAGGATGTGTATAATGTGCATGAGGCACTCTAAATCGTGACAATCTCCCCTCATAAATATTGAAAAGGTGCCTCCAAGGTTTAGGATTTTCAACGCGCATCATAACTATTTGTAAAATTAAAATGATAGCTCCCAGGAACATAATTCCTAAAGTTTCACTGCTGCTTACATAACCTAATATTCCAAATAATTGGACATAAATCAAAGATATGAAGTCACCTTGGATATGCCTACTTTCATCAAATATGAGAGTATGTTCTTCGCCATCAGTTAGATATTCAAACATATTGGTTATGAATTCTTTATTATCCAGTTCAGTATAGTATCGATTGGTGAATATGCTAGTATCTGAAATTAAGATTACTTTCCCTTCACCAACGCTGGCTTCAGCTATAACTTCCACACCATTTTCCTCAGGCCAATCAGCCCCCCATACCTCTGTATTTCGGTGAGTGCTTTCTCCAGTACCTCCTTGTCCATTTTGATCAAAATCAAGGAAGCCTTGTTGTGTAGAATATGCTAAGCCTTCAGCAGAACTAGACCCTGTAGGTATTTTTAGACCAGCAGGGGAACTCATCAAAAGCTGACCTTGAAAATTCATTCTTTCAATGTTTGCGTCTATAATAACAATAGAATTATTTTTAGGATGTATGTCCTCCTCCCAATGGTTTGCATCGTATAGTCTTGCAGGCTTACACTTAGGGTCTGTATTGCCGTATCCTAAAGCATCTACTGCACTCCCTACAATAGATGAATCCGCAGTAGATGTGCATCCCTCTTGCACTTTATTTGGCCACCATTGAACTCCAATATCCTGCCCTCCGTAAAATGCAGAGTTAGCATATCCAGAATCACCAGCCAAAACGACTTTGCCTCCGTTCTTAACAAAATTATATATTGCAATTGAATCATATTCACTATATTTCCTTTCTACGCCTATTATTACTAAAATGGTATTGTTGAAATTAATAGTCTTATCTTCCGAGTTAGTATAATTTTTTTCTATTTCAGCAATTTTATCTATGATTGCAGGTCTTGAAACTATAGATTTAATGGTATGCTTTCCGTTACCATTTTTATCAATGTCGCTTGCAAAATTAGACATATCGTTCCAGTCATCATCGTAAATTGATAGCTGGGAAGGGTTTTTTGCAGTATCAATAAGGACAGGATATACAACAGTGAGCATAATGATGACTATGAATAATGCCGTAATTTTAGAACCATATTGTTTCCAAAAAGTTCCTTTCATTTGTTTCCCCCCATCCCAAATATATTTGTAAATCTAGAAACTTTACCTTCTTTTAATCCGGTATTTAATTCCATTTCAACATGGTGAAGGCTGTTGATTGCCTCTACACACCATATATTATATGATCCATCAATCATTTCCATACCGAATTCATCGACAACCTTTGGTTTAATGCCACTGTAGCGAGCAATTTCAAATAATGAAGTTAGAAGTTTCACGCTATGTTCGGGAATGGGTAGTGCCCGAGTCATTACATCCGTAAACTCTCTTACCGTTTGAGTTCTTGTCTTGATAAATCCATATCTGCTCAGAATGTTTAGTAATTGGTGGTAAGATTTGATAATAATTTGTCTATAGTCTTCATCTTTATTTAGTTCTTTTTGCATTTGTTTAATTAAATTACGAACTTCATATTTGTGTTTTTGCGTCCAATACATGTAGTATCCTGTAACAAGTAATGCAGCAGGAATTCCGATGAATAATGGAATGTATTTATCGAAGTCAAAAGGTGGCGCTGGAGCCACATCTTTTGTTATGCTAATTGCAATATTAGCCTTTGTAAATTCAGTTTCTTGAGGCGTATCATAAAATGCTTGTACATACCCTCCCCCAAATTCGATCACAATAGTTACACTAGATCCATTGGTTGGGAAAATAAAACTAAATTTGGTATATCCTGTTGAATCGGTAATTAAATTTAATTTTGTTTCTTCCTCTAACTGTATTCCTTTATCATGATATTTCGTTAAAGTAATATTAATATTAGCATCAGGTAAAGGAGATCTATCGTCTTCTTCAAGCCACACAGACATATTTACATTTTCTCCACCAAAAACAGTCTTAGGTTCAAAATCAAAATTTATTACAGTAGGAACTAGTACTTTTTCCATACTCACGTATGAATCACCATCCATGTAGTCAGCTCCGAGATAATCTAATCTTAAGGTTTTGTTATTCCTATATTTTTCACTTACAATTCCACTTGTAACAAAAGTACTTTCATTTGTGAATGTAGTATTCAGTTCTGATTTACCAATCTCAGCACTAATAATGGACACGTTTCCTACAATACGATTTCCTAGGTCATCAACTAAGATACCTTCTATGATTATTTGTCCACCTCTTACAATTTTACCATCAAATCCGTCTCCTCGAACTTTAATATTTTCAAAGGAAGATGAGCCATGAACTGCGAAAGTAGCATTAGTTTGGTTGCTAAGATATTTACCAGCTTCATGAAATGTAACTGTTACATTATCTAATCCTAAATCGTAATTTGAAGGTAAGGGATGTTCTAGCGTCAATTCCCCATTTTCATTAGTAATTTTGTCTGAGTATATAGTATCATCAATT
>CACAGG010000044.1 GCA_902531985.1 uncultured marine group III euryarchaeote | reverse complement strand
AAATTAGATAGAACAGGTAAGGATATTATTGGATTATTTGATGTAGAGGATATAGAGCTTGCAAAACTGTATGGAATCGCGGAATTAAAATCAGACAGAATAGTAAATTTTGTAGAGAAACCATCTGAGCCCAAATCCACATTGGCAGCTACAGCGTATTGGTTATTATCAGAAGCAGGCGTCTCAAACTTTTTTGAATACATAAATTCAGGAGGAGACAGAGACGCTCTTGGTAATTTTTTAGCTTGGAATGTTGGTAAGCATGAAATTCTTAGTGTTTCCTATAGAGGGAATTGGTATGATATAGGAGATTTAGCCTCCTACAAATTAGCGCAAACTTGGCTTTCAGAATAACCACAGGGTTTTTTTAGAACAACTTTGTTCCAACTATGATGGCAACTGATTTATCTTTACTTGGCGAAGTTTTTGTCATAAGCTCTTTGTTTCTTTTAGGAGTAGGTTATTTCTTTTCAGGTAAAGGTCATAATTTTTTAGGAAAGCATTTTCCTAAAAAAATAGGCCATCAAATTTCGATATTAGGCTGGATTTGTTTAGGATTATTTTGGTGGATTGAAGTAGAGCATTATATTTTGATTAAAGATCCGGTTAATGCTTTAATTTGTGCAGCTGCAGTTCCATTTTTTGGGTATTTAGCTTATCATGAATATTTGAGTATACTTTGGAAAGAAACATACGAGCCATTGAGGTGGTTAGCAGCTATGACTGTTGTTGCAGGTGGGATTTACTTTTTCGTGGAACGAGTACCAATTCTGGCAGGATGGTTAATTCATATTGTTGCAGAGCAATCAATTTGGTTTCTACATATATTCGATTTACAAACAACATTAGATCCAATAGATTATGGCGAAGGATCAAAATATTATAGACCTGGTTCAGAGCATCAAGAAGTTAGAGTCGGAATTGAAGCTGATAGTTGGAAGGATCCTCTTTCTCCTTCAGTAAATATTGTTCTTGCTTGTACTGCGCTTCAAAGTATGATTATTTTTGTTGGCGGAGTAATTTGTACTAAAGCTCCTGCACGCAGTAGATTGAATGGTTTTCTGGTCACAGTTCCTCCCATTTACATTTTGAACCTGATACGCAATGCAGCAGTTATTTGGTTAACATACGAGCATATTTGGGGAGAAGACACCTTCTTTTGGGCACATGCAGTCTTAGGAAAAGTAGGAAGCTTAATTGCACTAGTATTTTTGGCAGTAGCAGTTTTCCATTTTTTACCTGAAATGCAAGATTCAATTCTTGGAGTTATAGATCTTCCTTTACGTAAAGCTCCAGAGAGTTCTCCACCAGTTCCGTTTGCAAAAGGCATGCCCAATGCAGTACTTTACGTTTTGATTTCAGGATTAATTTTGTTCCCATTTGGTGCATCAGCAACTTCAATAGAAAATCAGGGGATAAATGTGGAGTGGCCTCTTGAAGAAATGTATATTCTTTCTTTGTTATTGTTATTTTTATCCTTGTTTCTTTTATATTTTTACAGAGATCCTTATAGAAAAATTGAAGAAGGAATAGTGAGCCCCGCAGACGGTTTAGTTCAAAAAGCGATTAAGAAAAAAGGACGAGTTAGAATTTCAGTTTTTATGAATCTTCATAATGTTCATGTTAATAGATCGCCATTGAAAGGTAAAATTATTTCACAAGAACATAAACCAGGTTCCTATAAACCTGCCTTTTCAAAAGATTCAGACAAAAATGAAAGATTAATAACTAAATTGGGAACAGACTTAGGCGTTATTAAAATAACACAAATTGCAGGTTTTCTTATAAGAAGAATTGTAAGTTACGTTAAAATAAATTCAGAGGTATCTAAAGGTGAAAGAATAGGACTTATTCATTTTGGTTCACGTGTAGACTTAGATTTTGAAGAAGCAGGGATTGATATAAAAGTCAAGCAAGGGGATCGTATTTTAGCAGGTCAAACACTAGCAACTTTTACGCCCTTATCTGAGTTATCTACAGTAGAAAAAATTGTTGAGGCTCCTAAAAGAATTTTATCTAAGTTGAAGGCAACAGCAGACGATGAGGCCAAAAATGTTACAAATATTATCAATAATATACAAGACAGTATGATAAACAGAAGTAATATTAGCTCGGAGACGAAGAAGAAAAAATGAATTCTCTTAAGAGATTGTTTAGGCCATTGACACTTATATCTTATGCAGATTTAGCTACTTTGACTAGTGCAATTTTAGGTTTTTTGGCGATTACTTATATTATTGATGGTACTGTTAAAAGTTATATTGTAGCTTTATTTTTGCTTCCAATTTCAGCAATTATTGACGGAATGGATGGAGCTTTGGCTCGTAAGTTCGGTACCAAACATGATTATGGTAAATATTTTGATTCTATCTCAGATTCTATTTGTTTTGGTATAGCTCCTTCAATTCTAGTCTATTCATTGTATTATGATATTAGTAAAGGACCTGCTTTAGATATTTTGAATGACGATATGCAAATTGAATTTCGATACAATATAGAAAATCTGGTAGCAATTACGGCTTCTTTGATGATCGCTTTACTAAGTCTTTTCAGATTAGCACGTTTTACTACAGGCGAACAAGGAACAAACAAATATTTTGAAGGATTGCCTTCTCCAGGACTTACAATGTTTATTGTAGCTATATCAATAAAGTATTCTTTAATTAATGATTTTGACAATATTCTTGTTCCATTATCTATAGGTTTAGTATCATTACTAACAGTTACGACTATACCTTATGCGAAAGCTAGAGCTGGTTTTTTACTGCCTATACTGTTTGGTATTTTAGTTTTATTCACTACCGTAATCCTTCGTTATTTTGATAATGACATTTGGGAAACTGCATGGTATGCAGCTTTTGCACTCTATATGTCTTATTTTGCCCTAATACCTTTCTTAATAGTTCAAGGTTATTTTGACAATTAATTATTTTCTTCTTCTGTAGACGATAATTGCTAATAATGATATAACTGAAATGATTGAAGGTCCTGGAAGTAAAGAATCGTCTTCGGTATTATCGCTACTTCCATCTTCAATAACGTCTCCTTCTACTATAACTGTTATTGTTACTTGCTCAAGTCTTTCGAATAGATAACTTCCTCCGCTTGCTTCAGTAGCTTGTAGAAGGTTTACAGTGAATGTATATGAACCTGGGGAAACTTCTCTAGCAATTACTGCAACAGCCCCCCAATCCATTGAATCTCCTGCGTCAAGAGCTATTGGATATAATTCCGTTTCAGTTGGTGAAAGAGCAACTCTCCATTCATCGACACCATCATGGAAATAGACTTCAGATCCTGTAGAACCGTCAGGCATGACAACTTCAAAAGCAATTTCAGTATCAACATTACCTAGGTTTTCAACGGTGAATCCTATTGATGCAGTCTGAATTTTATTAGCTTCTATAGTAACTTCAAAATTCCCAGAGCTTAAACAGACACCACTTAAATCAGCTAAACAGAACATAATATCCATATTTTCTTCAATTTGTTGTTTAACGACTATATTCGAGACGGAACTGTCAAGTTCATCGTTTTCATTCATAATTATCACTTCTAAACGATAAGTTTCTTCAGTAGTTCCAAAAGGAATGTCAACATTTACAGTAAAAGTCGTGCCCTCGCCAACATCTAAGTCAACTTCAGTTAATGACGAAGTAGCCCAATTTCCTGCACTCCCCTCTGTCATAATAGTTAAACTTTGTTTTCCATTACTATCACTAAGTAAAGTATATTCAAAAGTACCGGATTCTCCAGGAGAGATAGTAATCAAGCCATCACTATCACGCCTTAGAGTAGCTCCATATTCTAATTCTTCTACTACTACTTTAATTGTCTTTTCATCAGAAGCACTTTGATCGTTTCTAGAAGTTGCACTGATATCAATGTAAGAATTACCATTTTCAGCATCAGATGGCACGCTTATTATTCCATCCACAGTAGTTTCTCCGTCGGCTCCGATCGTAATTTCTTCTTGATCAAAGCTTACCCAATCTTCACTAGCTCCCAAATCAAAAGTATCCTGTTCATCACCCTTATTTTGTATAGTCACAGTAAATTCAACTTCCTGTCCAGCGATTACTTCAGTACTTGTAGGATCTAATTCTATTTCAACTTCATAATTTGCAGGATTATCTGTAACTGTGACTGTTAGTTCTAATTGTTCCATAGTTCCATCAGTTGCAGTTACAAAAATTATTAAGTCATAGTCTCCGTAATCTGCATCTTCATCGATCTTTAGAGCTAATTCTAAGTCTTTACTTTCGTTACTTTCTAACTTCATTTCATTAGCAATTTGACCCCAATTTGCAGCACTTCCGCTCATTTCAATTTCCATTGTATCAGTTCCTGAGGCTCTATTGCTGACAATTAAATCAAACATTACATCATCGCCAGGCTGCCCTTGTTTATGATCGTTAAATGTACT
>CACAGG010000043.1 GCA_902531985.1 uncultured marine group III euryarchaeote | reverse complement strand
ATACAAAACTTGGTTCTATACTACCACAGGAACAAGTTACGTATCGATAAGCGCACTCGAATTAGAAGGTGCTCAAGAATTGAATCCTTCATTAGTTCGTGGAACTGATTATAATGTAAATTACCAAACCTCTGAGAATAGTGTAAATATTGATTTTAGAGATATCGATATTACTGGTGATAATTTTACATTTACTATAGAGAGTGAGAATGGACAAATAGATATGTTGGTTCCTTCTGGAATCTATCAATTTTCAGGAAATTACGAAGATTTATCTCAAACTAGTGATTATGCATATGTACTGGATAAATCTATTAATATCACTGATGAAATTGACGGAATTGAGCAGATTGAAACTATTAACAAACAATTGATGAGAGGAATTGAGGTTACATTAGACAATAACAGGTTAGACATTCCTGTAGGTCAAACCGCTATATTCACATTTAACGTTACATCATTAGGATTTTTAGATATTGTTTTTGAAACTGGAATAGAGGATATACCTGAAGGTTGGAGTGCTGAATTTGTTCCTAACAAGCTAAGCATGAAAGAAAATGAAACAAAGGAAATTGAATTGAGAATAACTCCTAACGAAAACGTAGTACCTGGTGTTTGGGAAACATTCTTTGTAGAAATATTATGGACTGATTACGAAGATAATAACATTGATGATTTAAGACGTGAATTTGCAGTAACCGTTGATCCAATTCAACAGCCTGAACCTGATTTCACTATCGAAACTGGAGATTTCGTTTGGACTCCTGATTATCCTGCTGTAGGTACTGAAGTAACACTAAGTGCTACTGTGACGAATTTAGTTAACTTTTCTGGTGTACACTATGTCCCAGTAGTTTTCTATGCTGATGATGAGCCAATAAAAATGGTTACAGCTGAATTCGATGGAAATAACAGTGAAGTTACTGTAAGTGCTACATGGAATGCTACCGAAGGTGCGCACACTATCAAAGCCCAGATAGATCCTGAAAACGTTATAAGCGAGCAAAATACAGATAATAATAGGGCTTCTACTACTTTCTCAATAAGTGAGGCTGATGATGAAGAAAGTAATACATTTACTCTTATCGCATTGGCTGTTGGTATCTTAGTTGTTGGATTTGTTTATATCAGCTACCGTTCTAGTAGATCTTAAAGAGTAAATTTAGATTTTTTGAAGTAAAATATATCACTTAGAAAATTGGCTAATAAAATCCCAAACGATGTAACTGCTTTGAACTAATCCTTGAGTTCCGGGTAATAATATTCCAGGACCTTCTCCTCCTACATCCTTAGCATAGGGATTATGTTGAGCTGCATATATTGTCATAAGACGAACTTGGGAATCATTCTCACAATCTGAAAAACCCTGAATCGAATAAAGTGGTTGCAGATCATTAAAATCAGGTGTAACTCCAGTACAGCCATTCAAATTTGCCCATTCGTATAAATTTTCTATAGCTCCTGTTTGAATTGCTTCTGGGTCAGTCCATGCTTCTGGATTTGTTGGTACACTTAGAACTGACGACTCATACAATACTACTTGATCCAAAAATCCATGTACTTCCATCACAGGTATTGGACTATAGTTATTATTTGGAGTCATAAGAAGATAAAAGGACATACAACCTACAGCTGCAAATATGTGACTTGATTCCATTGCCATTCTTTGCGCCATAGCACAACCATTAGACCATCCTGAAGCATAAATTCTATCTGAGTCAATGTTATAAATTTCCAACGAAATGCTAACTATTTCTTCAATGAAACCTACATCATCAACATTTTCACTTGCCGGTCTACCACAGCACCATCCTGCATTCCAACCCTGATGAGCGTCTGTGTCCCAAGGATTTTGACTTGTAAGGCCATCAGGATATAATATAATTGCGCCAAACTCATCTGCAATTGAGTCAAAATCGGATAATCCTCTATGATTAGTTGAATTCGAAGAATAACCATGAATATCTACTATCAAAGGAACGGAAGTGCTGGTGTCTAAATCATCAGGCACGTGCGTCTGCCAACATCTTTGTTCAGAATCATGATCTATGCACTTATAGATTCCAACTACCTCAAAAGGTAACTCTGCATCTTCAGGCTCTTCAGTTTCATTACTTGCTGTTTGATTCTCTGAAGTTTCGGGCCCTTCTTCCTCCACTATTTCATCTTGAACTATAATACTTTCTGAATTAGAACTATCTGCATCATAAACATATACCAAATATCCATATGATCCTGAAGCACCAAAAATTAAAAAAAATGTAACTAAGATTAAACTGATTTTTTTCATTAATCTGCATTTACTCCTATCTAAGATGATTTAGAGATAGAGATAAAAGCTTCGCTAACTAAAAAAATCACACAGCTTTGCACAACAGAAAGGCAGGGGAGCTGTGCCTCCCCCTACCTAACGTTATTTCAGCTAACTAACCTTAGAGTAGCTTTGCAGTGCCGATTATATCGCCACTTGCATCAAACTGAATATCTAATTTCCAGTTATCTGCTGCTGGTCCGTTTGCTGAGTTACCCATTCCGTAGACCATGAATTGGTCTCCTGCTGACAACTTGTTATCTCTGTCGTTGTCTGAGAAGTGAACGGGGTATTCAGATCCATCATCTGCTGATACATTATCAGATCTGCTTGCTAATTGAGTGTCATCGCCAGTATAACTGGTATCGATTCCGTGCTCTTCACCACCAACTATTTGCATAGCGATTTCGCCAAAGCCGTTACCGCCTACATACGTTGATCCGGTGTCATCTTTCAAAAAGTAGCTGAATCCAGCTAAATCTTCTTGCTTGCTGACCTTAATCACTTCTACGTGGTATACTCCACTGCTGCTTTCTTCTACGAAGAATGTTGCTATCGGTGCGGATTCTCCTTGCTCTAAGAAACTGGCTGCCCAAACGTACAGCACAGCTGCCAAGACCACAGTAATTGCGACCATTAAAATGACCGCAATAACGGGAGATACACCATCGTCGTTCTTTACTATTCTGTGTTCCATGGTTGCGTCCTCTTTTTTTGACAATATACCTTAATCGATAAACTGTCGGAGCATAACATTGGACTGACAGTATATAAAAACTAATGTTGTCTTTCTGCCATATAATATAGCCTCAGCATAATTTAAATTTAGAATATCTCTAATATGTTTTTGCTAAGTAAACCCGGTTGTGTGTTGGTTTACCTGACATAACGCAAGTTTCAGGTTTAGAATATTTACTTGTTGAATTGCCGAGGAAAACTAAGCCTGTACTTTTCTCAATCATTTCAGCTTCT
This sequence comes from uncultured marine group III euryarchaeote, assembly GCA_902531985.1. Classification (GTDB taxonomy): domain Archaea; phylum Thermoplasmatota; class Poseidoniia; order MGIII; family CG-Epi1; genus CG-Epi1. The sequence goes on along the minus strand of CACAGG010000043.1, from coordinate 1,466 downwards.
GCATCATTACCCTCAAATGCCATCTCATAAACTAGATTCGATTCAATTGATTCGTCAAATACTAAATTATCGCCATCTAATGTAAAGTTTGGCAATAATTTAGTACTAGATGTAAAATGGTCATTACTCCTTTTACTCATTTCTTCACCTATTGAATCTAGTTCTTTGTTTACTGTGCTAACAAGATTAGATAAGAGATGGCTCTCTTTCCCGCCCGTTCTTCTTGCACACATGAATGAATCATTGGCTAAATCACGAGGACCTAATTCTATTCTTAGGGGTACTCCTTTAATCTCCCAATCATAATATTTCTGACCTGGCCGAATATCTCTTGCATCTATTCTAGCCCTTACTCCTGATTCTTTTAGTTTAGAAACTATTTTTTCCGCTTCTGAAATTATGTCTTCTGATGCCTTTTTAGCCATTATTGGAATCACAACTACTTGAATTGGTGCTACACTAGGTGGCATAATCAATCCTTGATCATCACCGTGGGTTGCTACAATTGCCCCCAGTAATCTCTCTGACATTCCATATGTTGTTTGATGAACAAATTCTTGCTCACCTGATTCAGATTCATAAGTTACATCAAATGCTTTTGCCCATTGGTCTCTGTAGTGGTGACAAGATGCGACTTGTAGTGTACGTCCGTCTGGCATTATTACGTCTATTGCAATTGTATACCAAGCACCTGGGAAAGTATCCCAGACTGGTCTTTTAGTAACTAAGACAGGTAATTTTAATTTGTTCATTAAATTTTGAACAATTTCTAAATCTTCTTCTATTTGTCTTGTTGCATCAGCCTCATCAATATGTGCTGTATGAGCTTCAAAAAAATGAATTTCTCTTACCCTTATGAATGAACGTGTTTGTTTTGTTTCATATCTAAAAGTATTAACTATTTGATATGTTTTAAGCGGTAAATCTGCATGAGATCGTATCCATAAAGGAAACATAGTGTACATTGCAGTCTCACTTGTAGGTCTCAAGAACATCGGCTTGTCTAATTTAGTTTCGCCAGCATGTCTTATCCAATACACTTCCTTTGCAAAACCGCCCTCTTCATCCTCCATTCTAAGTTCAGAGGGGTCTACTCCTTGCTCTCTAGCGGCTTTCAACAATGATACCAATCTGTTTTCTTTATCCAATAAATCTTCAGGTATCAATAAAGGAAAATTAACTTCGTCATGATCTGTTCTTTCCATTTCACTGTGAGTTAAATCATCTATCAAGCGCATTGTTTTCCAACCATAAGGCCTCCATACATCCATTCCTTTGATTGGATATCTTTTATCCACTAATTCTGCAGCTTCAACAATAAAAGGATACCATTCTTTGAAGTCTGTTTTGGAAGGAATTCCGCGTTTAGCTGCTGCCGGAGTTTGATTCATGCCTAGTTGTGTCTAATTGTGCTGTAATTAATGCTTACTCTTTTCTTTTTTTATCTGGTTTAGATATTGAACTAA
>CACAGG010000042.1 GCA_902531985.1 uncultured marine group III euryarchaeote | reverse complement strand
GATTATACTATAGAGGGGGCGGCCGTTGCATTAGGTCTTCGCGAAGCAGAGATTAGGCTAATACTTGAAAGCCTACAAAATAGAGGATTAACAAGGTAAATACACATTCTTTAAATAGAATACTAAAATCTTACTAAACATTCACATGAATTTATTCAGAATCAGTTTTGTTTTCATATTCGCACTTTCTTTACTTTCACCTTTGTACCAATCAGAAGACAGCGTTTATCGTGTAGATGGTTTACCAGAAAATCTCTACTATGAAACAGGTAAAGTATATCAGATCGATTTAGCAGCCAACACTTATTCAGAAATTTCTTCAGTTAATATAACTGTGAGCAATGGTACTTTGAGCCCCTCAGAAGAAATTACTCCAGAAATACATAATTTAATTTTAGAAGCTAGTGATTCAGGTTGGACGTTTTATTGGGAAGCCCCCTCTGAATCTTATCCCTTGGGAGAAGGTGAAGCAGAATTGGCAATAATATTTAATCAAGATGACGGATCTGTTTGGGCTTCTTTTGATTCAGTTTTAAGGCCGCCTGAAATTGTGGCACATAGCGAACCCTCAGTCCCTCAATGGGCTTTATCATTAGCTTGGGGTGGAGTCAGCGTCACAGTTATTCTAACAATTATAGGGGCATTTGTACTACGTAGAGATCACTTAACGTAAGGTATATATGCTATCTCAGAGGTAAGATGTATTGACTTAGGTCAGAGGATTGACACATGAAACGCAGATTTGTAAACAATGAAGAAGCCGTATCTCCAGTTATTGCCGTTATTTTGATGGTAGCTATTACCGTCGTCATGGCTGCTGTATTGTATGCTTGGGTATCAGGATGGGGTCTACAACCAAAAAACTCACCAACTGGTAGTATGATGGCTAGTGAAGACGGTAGCGGGATCTGGGATGTTCAAATAATAAAAATGAATCCTCAAGCTTCTATTAACTCAGTTCATTGGTATTTAATGGATATTCAAGGCCTAACAAAAGCTGAGGGAGTGGTAACTGATATTTACGGTTATAAGCAAGGTGAAGGTAAATCTGTAATTTATATTGATAATGATTATAATGCTAAAGTAAGTCCAGGTGATATTTTTAGATTTCACGCTGGTGAAGGAGATACTTTAGTAGATATTTCATCATTGGACGATTTTTCATTCCGTTTGAAGTTTGATCCAACTGGTGATACAATTGGTTACGACGTAGATTTTAATAGCTAATTGAGCCAATCAGATACAAATAGTAGTACACAAGATAGCCCTAGTGGCTTGTCCTCTTTTGCTGTATTTAGTATATTTCTTTCAATTTTCTTGACGATTGTAATCGTTATGGCCGCAATCTTGTATTCTTGGGTGGGTTGGGAAACTGTGCCAAAGGGTGCACCATATGGTACTACGACAGTTTTTGAAGATGATGGTGTCTGGGATGTAACAATAATTAAAATGAATCCTCAAGTTTCTATTAATTCAGTACACTGGTATTTAATGGATATTCAAGGATTAACTAAAGATGAGGGTTTAGTTACAGATATATATGGCTACAAACAAGGTGAAGGTAAATCCATAATTTTCATTGATAATGATTATAATGCTAAAGTAAGTCCTGGTGATATATTCACATTTTATCCAGATGAAGGAGAAAGTAATTCTTCTTACAGTCTGGCGGATGTGCCATCTTTGAATGACTATAGTTTTCGTCTAAAATTTGATCCAACAGGTGACACAATCGGTTCTGATGTCTATTTTACGTTCTAATGGGTTAAATTTGACGTAAGGTATATATGCAGTGCTAGTATTATCTTAGTTCTGACTTCGGTCAGAGGACATAACAATGAAACGCAGAATAGTAAATGATGAGCAGGCAGTTTCTCCTGTAATAGCCGTTATTTTAATGGTAGCTATTACGGTCGTTCTGGCTGCAGTATTGTACGTTTGGGCTAGTAGTTTCCTTGGTGGCACAACCAAGAACGCACCAACCGGCAGTATGATAGCAAGCGAAGACGGAAGCGGTGATTGGACAATTCAAATTGTCAAAATCAACCCACAAGTTTCCGTGAACTCTGTACACTGGTACTTACTAGATACACAGGGTAACACTAAGACTGATGGCTTAGTCTCTGATGTCTACGGCTATTATGAAGGACAAGGTAAAGCAGTAGTATTCATTGACAACGACTTCAATGGAAAGTTGAGCCCAGGTGACAAATTCGAAGTTCACCCAGGTGAAGCAGATTCGGATCTAGCAGCAGTTAACGATGTAACTGACTACTCGTTCCGTTTGAAGTTCGAGCCTAATGGTGACGTAATCGGTTACGATATAAGTCTACAAGCATAGATTTAGTCACCGAAATAGAGTGGGGACTTTCGGGTCCCCTCTCGAAGGTAATCTGGGGGTTTTGGCCCCCGTTTACCAAAATTTTTATTTTTTTAATCTAACCAGGGAACTCTTTGTACTGGTTCTGCACCTTCAATTAAGCCTGGATGTATCTTTGCATTGGGAAGCAATTCTAGTACAATTCCATCAATCTTTGAATGTCTTGGTGGTTTTCCAATTTCTAATCGTTCACCAATCAAGGTAGCATCAGGGTATTTCTGTAAGAAATCTAAAGCACCGTCTTCCCAAGGTGCAGGTCCTTTGTGTGGTACAATCTGAGGTAATTCTACACTAGCAGTTTCAAATACTAGAAAGCAATTTTTTCCTAAATTTGCGTTCCAAGCAATTGGTTCAAAATCAGATATTGCATTGTTAATTTTTCTACCTTGTTTTTGTAACCAAGGAAGTACAGTTTCTTCATTGCCTCCCGGATGCGGAAGAACTACAGTAGTAACAAGTCCTTTAGATTTTCTAATCTTATTTTTTGGAAAGAAGAAATCAACTGTAGGATTATTTAGAAACCCCTTTGCAGCAAGTATTGCAGCTCCTAAACCTTTCAAGGTAACTCCTGCAGAAACATTTCTTTTTTCATCTACGGGATCCTGCATCATCATTGCAGATTCAGGTGCGTTTTCTACATTTTGTATAATAAGAGGAGGTCTCCAACGTGAAATTTCATGGATTAGTTTTTCAAAATTTCCGTATTTTATAATTAATATTTCTACCAAGTATCCTGAGAAGCCACCTACAGCTGCGTTAGCCCCGTACGCGCCTGCACCCTTCAAAAATTGTTTTGTTAATCTCACTTCATCTTCTCTTCCAGCAATATTTGAATTCACCCATTTAGTGTGAAATGGGGTTCTATCAACAGCAGAAATTGATTTTGAAGAGTCTTTGATAGTATAGCAAGGCACTAAATCTATACCTATGCCTTCAATTTCTCCCCTGAGGTAAGGATGCTGAGCGTATAGTTCTTTTCCATCTGGTAAAATTTTACGAGCCACTCTCAGCCCCTCTTCTTTTAAATTAATATTTTTATCAAATCTAATAAATAAATCAATATCAGCACCTTTGAGATTCGTTCCCTTAGCTATAGATCCAACTATTAATGGTTCTAAGCCTTGTTCAGTTACTTTACTATTTAGAATGCTAGAGATTTCATTTATTTTTCTGGTTTCATTTTCCTCAGGACGTGTTTTTTCTAGAACCTGGTTTAGTATTCCTTTCACTCTTCCTCCTTAGGAATTTTATTTTCTTTCAAATCCTCATTTTCTTCAATATTTCCGGGCTTCTCTTCAACTTGGTCGAATTTACCTTTACGCCATGCCTTTATCCTCTCTTTTTCTGCTCGTTTTCGTAAGGTTTCAATATCGTCTTTGATAGGCAAAAATATAGGTATAATAAATACAATTAAACCAAAGATGAAGGCTATGATTCCCCAAATCAAGTAGTCTGGTTGATATGTTATAGTTTCAATAAAGATACTAATTAAAATTAAGGAGGCAATTGTAGAAATCCAAATAATTTTACGATAGCTCTTTTCACTGAAGTAATATTTGTCACCTTCATCAGGAATTTCAACTGAAAAGTTTGCATCAGGTATCGTAATTTTATCATTTTTAGTAACTGGCCTTTCTAATCTTATTTTTCTTAAATATAGATGAGCAAAAACTCCTCCTGCTAAAAATGCGACTTGTCCATATCCTGGATCTCCAGCTTCTGTTGCAGCCCATATTGCATAAACAACACAAAGCCAAATTGCTACAATAATAGAGTTATACAAATCCATCTAAAATCTAGACTTTACTTTCCATAGTTATCGCCTCAACTGGGCAAGCAAAGGCGCATAATGTACAACCAACACACGTATCATCTAATATGAGCGCTTTTTTAGATTCAAATTGTGATGTTCTGGCATTTAAATCCCAAGAAATCATATCTATTGATGCAAAATTACAATAGTAAACACATTGAGTACATCCAATACATTTTTCATTATCAACTAGCGCAATGTAATCCCTGCCTTGCGGTAGTGATTTCAAGGTTATTTTTCTCAATTCCTTAAACATATCTTTTGCCTTTTCAATACCAGTTGTAGGCAATTCATCTTCAGCAAGTACTCCCTTGACTCTTTTCAACCATTTGTTAGGTTTTTTGAAAAAAAGTGGAACAGTAGCCATGGCTTGGTAAGCTGTCGTTCCTCCCACAGCTTCCATTTCTTCTTCAGGTTCATCAATTTCCATTCCGGAAGCGTATGCGACCATCTTTTCTTCAAGATCAGGAACAAAAGCTCCATCATTATCAACACAAGCAAGCTTTGGCATTACGCCTTTCATCCACTCTTCTGCAGGCATTTCATAATCTACATCGCAATCTACACGATCATAAATTCTAGATCCGCCGATGTCTTGCAAGGTTTTGTCCCAATCTTTTCCTGATTGGCAG
>CACAGG010000041.1 GCA_902531985.1 uncultured marine group III euryarchaeote | reverse complement strand
TTGCACTGCCAAGCGCTACACAAAATGAAATCGAGGAGAAAGGTGCTAAGAACCTAGTCAAGAACGGTTGCATTGCAATTAGTGAAGGTGCAAACATGCCAACATCTCCAGCAGCTTATAGTATTTTGAATAAGGCAGGAGTTCTTTTCGGTCCTGCTAAAGCAGCTAATGCAGGTGGAGTAGCCGTTTCAGCTTTAGAAATGTCACAAAATGCAGCTTTTGATGAATGGACTAGTGAAAAAGTAGATTCAAAATTAGATTTAATTATGACCGGCATTCACAGGCAGTGTTCGGATGCTGCAGAAGAGTATAATCAAAAGGGAGATCTCGTTGTTGGAGCTAACATCGCAGGTTTCGTTAAAGTCGCTGACGCAATGATGAGTCAGGGCATAGTGTGAAACAAAAGGCTACACTAGCTCTTTTTATCGTTACAATAATATGGGGTTGTACTTTCCTCTGGTTAAAGCAAGCATTAGATACAGCTGAACTTTATAGTTCTGGTAATCAAACTAATACTGTGGCTACTCTATTTGTAGCGCTAAGATTTGGTTTTGCAATTGGTTTATTTTTTATTTTCGTACCTTCAATAAGGCAAGAAATACGCGGTTATCCTGTATGGAATGATGGAGCTATTCTTTCATTGTTCATGTTGGGAGGATTTGTTTTTCAGATGATAGGATTGGAAGGTATATCTCCTGCAGTTTCAGCATTTCTTACAAGTCTTTATGTCCTATTTACTGCTTTGATTTTAGCTTGGTTCTCAGGTAAATTACAAAGCCGTAGTTTGGTTGTTGGAGTTATTTTAGCAACGTTTGGAGCAGGTTTCATTCAGGGTCCTCCTCAATTACACTATGATATTTCGGAATGGTTAACTATATTGTGTGCTTTGATGTTTGCAGGACACATAATATTTACAGATGTATCTACGAAGAGAGTTTCTCCTGTAGGGCTTACTTTTACCTCAATTACAATATCTACACTTCTATGTTTCTTGTTGTTTGATTTATTTCTTTATTTTAACGTTGGCAAAGTAGACTTTATAGGTCTTTTACAAGATTTCGATTTTATATTTCCTTTACTCTTATCTTCGGTTTTCGGAACTTTTGGAGCACTGGTTTTAGTAAATATTTATCAGAAGCATATGAGTCCAGTTAGGGCTGCGATTTTGTATGCTTTAGAACCTGTTTGGGCTACAATATTCTCAATAGCTTTAGGTATGACTGATTTTACCTTTTGGCTATTATTAGGTGGTAGTGCCTTACTTGTGGGTAACCTTATTTCTGAATTAGGAAATCAGAGTGTTTCAGAATAGCGTTTTGAAACTTCTGCCCAATTAATAACGTTGAAAAAGGCAGTCATGTAGTCAGCTCGCAAATTTTGGTAGTTTAGATAATAGGCGTGTTCCCAAACATCACATCCTAGGATAGGTGTTAAACCACATCCGCCATATTCGCTTCCCATCATAGGATTATCTTGGTTTGCAGTAGAGCATATTTTTAATTTTCCGTTGTCAGAACATAACCAAGCCCATCCAGAACCAAATCTTGTCATTCCTGCTTTTTGAAATTCAGCTTTAAAATCATCAAGAGATCCGAATGCCTCTAAGAGGGCTGCGTTAAGCTCACTACTCATTTCACCATTTACAGGACCCATAACTTCCCAGAATAGTGAGTGATTGAAATGGCCTCCACCGTGATTTCTAACAGCACCTCGTTGAGCTTCAGGTACTGAATCTAAATCGGTAATTAGTTCTCTAACTGTTTTTCCTTCTATTCCTGCGGCTTCAACAGCTCCATTTAGCATGTTCACGTATGCAGCGTGGTGTTTGTCATGATGAATTCTCATAGTTTCTTCATCAATGTATGGTTCAAGCGCGCTATAGTCGTACGGTAAATCGGGTACTTCGAATGACATGTTCAAGTCATTAAGTAGTTCTTAATAAAGATTCTATAGTTATTCTATATCTTCTTTCATTATCAATCTTGTTGGATATGCTAATTTGACATCTTGCTCTTCAAATTGCTTTAGAATTTCTTTAACATAATATGATTTAGTGGATCTCATTAAAGGAGCATTAGGAACATAGTATCTAATTTCCATAATAACTTCCTGATCGCCAAAATCTCTCAATACAATTTGCGGAGGCTTAGGTTTCTCTTGGCAAATATTCTCATTATTTTTCGCAATGGCCGTGACAATTTCTTCGCCTTTTGTTACATTTTCCCAAGTTGGTACTAATCCTAATCGAATTCTTACACGTAAATTTCTGTCATCCTTATGATTGAAATTAGCGATTGTATCTTTTGTTAGGTTCTTATTTGGTATCGTAAGTAATACACCATCTGTAGATCTCACTCTAGTAGTCCGTAATCCTACTTCAGTCACATCTCCCCAGCTTGAATATAAGCTACCAATCTTTTTTGGTAAGAGTATTCTATCACCTTCACGGAAGGGTCTATCAACCATTAGAAAAATACCTGCAATAATATTCTCAATTGTGTCTTGAGCTGCAAAGGCCATTGCTAAACCAACAATACCGAGAGCAGCTACAATTCCGGTAACATTAATTCCTAGTTCACTTGCTGCAGTTAAGAATATGACTGCCCAAAGACCTACACTGGTAACTCGAAACAGGAAATTTTCGATTCCCTTATCTATGTAATCATATTTATCGAATAATTGCTTTAGATATCTTAGTATAAGTCTTACAAGTGGTATTCCAATTAATATGGTAAGCAATGCTGAAACAGGTCCCATGCCAGCAATATCGGTTGCACAAGCATAATTGAGGTCATCTAAGCCAATATTTGGTAAATCATCGACACAGCTTTCAATTGCTTCCATAATTTATTCTATTTGGTGGTGTATAAAACGACTTCTGTTTGAGATTGCCTTTAAATTATACGGGTTGTTGGAGGTTTTATATTATGGACATTTCAAAATTTCGAAAGGATTTTCCATTACTTAATTCAGAAGATAAACCTACATATCTTGATAGTGCTTGTATGACTCTTAGGCCACAAGCTGTAATCGATGCAATTACGGATTATTATACGAATTATCCCGCATGTGGAGGCCGTTCTGTCCACAAGCTGAGTTGGCAGGTAACTGAAAATTTTGAAATGGCTAGAGATCAAATTCGTAAGTTTATGGGTGCTGAAAAACCAACTGAAATTGTTTTCACAAAAAATGCAACCGAAGGTATGAATATAGTTGCTAATGGTTTAAATCTTAAGAAGGGAGATAAAGTTTTAACATCAGATAAAGAGCATAATGCTAACGTTGTACCGTGGCATCATTTGGCCAAATATAAGGGAATTAAGTATGATGTGTTGCCAGCTAAAGACAATTATTTCTTCGATACAGAAGCACTGAAAGAAACTCTCACTTCAGATACTAAAATTTTCAGTTTTGTACACAGTTCAAATTTGGATGGGTATACTAATCCAGCTAAGGAAATAATAGAGATTTGTCATGACAAGGGTGTTAGAGTGATGATGGATGCTGCCCAGTCAGCACCACATAAGGAAGTAAATGTTGTTGACTTAGACGTTGATTTTGCAGCAGTTAGTGCTCATAAATTTTGTGGACCTAGCGGTATGGGTGCATTGTATGGCAAGTATGAAGAATTAGAAAAATTAATTCCTACATATGTTGGTGGTTCAACGGTGGTAAATTCTACTTATGAAGATTACAAACTACTACCACCTCCTTCTTGTTTTGAACCAGGACTACAAGATTATGCAGGTGCAATAGGTGCAGGTGTAGCTGCAGATTATGTAATGGGAGTAGGCCGTGATAATATTAGAGAGCATGAAAATAGATTGAATGCATTAATGTCTAATAAGTTAAAAGACATTGATTCAATTTCTATTATAGGGCCTGAAGATGTTTCTAAGAGAGGTGGGATATTTTCATTTAATATTGACGGTTGGGATCCAACTGAAATAGCTATGCATCTTGATGAGGAGTACAATATAGCTATACGAAGCGGCATGCATTGCGTACACTCATGGTTTAATTCTAGAAGTATTGAAGGAACTGCAAGAGCCAGCGTTTATTTGTATAATAACGAAGCTGATGTTAAAAAATTCATAGAAGCAATTGAAGACACAGTTGGCAGTTAGTTAATGATAGACTATCCTTTAGCTGATTCAGAGTCTGAATTGAACGTTGGAAAAGTAAGATATTCCCTCAGAAAATTTCCAAATTATCGTTATGTTCCAGGTATTCATCCTCATCCAATAAACAGTCCAGAGGGTCATAGTTTTGGTTTAGAAGAACCAGAACTGGACTCATGGGATTCTGATGCTTGGACAGAAAATGAAGATTACTTTTTTGGTGTTGACCTTTACAATTATCATTACTATTGGGAAGCTCACGAGGCTTGGGAAGGTTTGTGGACTTCAGCTGTAAGAAACAGTAGCGAGCATCGTTTTTTGCAAGGTTTGATTAAATGCGGAGCGGCCCTTTTGAAAGTTAGAATGGCAAAATATGCAATTCAAGATTTGATAGGTGCCAGGACTTTGTCCAAATCTGGTATTGATCTATTAAATCGGGCTGGTGTTGAGCAATTTATGGGCTTAAATGTACCTATTTTTATTCAGGCTTATGAAGAATTTATTAAACCAATATATGACGATAATATTCCAGAAATTAATAGTAAGACTCCTCGAATCGAACTTATTTTTTAACCATTGGCCGGCTAGATCCACAATCAGGACATAGCTGACTATCATCTTCATATTTGTACTTACAGGCAGGGCATTCGTCAGCTAATTTTTTCTTTCCTTTTATCAAAGATTTATTTTTTTCAGCAGTCACTAAAGTAATTTCGCCTTTTTCATTCTTAGCAA
>CACAGG010000040.1 GCA_902531985.1 uncultured marine group III euryarchaeote | reverse complement strand
ATTTAGATAAGGTTTGATAGAATGGGATAGTGCATCAATATATCTAGGGTCGTTATAAAACGGTTCAATATATCTTACTTTAAGACCAGGATATTCTTCTGAAACTATTTTGTCTATTTCAATATTTGTGGTTTTAGTAGTAGACATCGCATGATGTGGATACAAAGGAATTACAATTACTTCATTGATTTTTCTTTGTTTGTATTTTTTAACTTTTTCTCTAATCGAAGGTTCTTGGTATCTCATCGCAATATCTACTTTCCACCCTGTTTTTTCTGATAGTGAAGTTGCTATTTTTTGAGTATTGATAATTAAGGGAGAACCCTCTTTTTCCCAAATCTTTTCATAAGCTTCTTTAGTTTTAGATGGTCTGAAAGGAAGTATAAATGCTCTCAAAATAAATTGCTGTAATATTTTTGGCAGATCAACTACATAATCATCAGATAAAAATTCTTTAAGATACTCTCTGACGTCTGATTTAGATAGTGATTTTGGAGAACCAAGATTAACTAATAAAATTTGTTTGTTCATGCTTTAAGAGGGGTTGGTAAAGGGCGGCTCAAGAGAAAGCCGCAAAGTAAAACACAAAAAATAGCTAAGAAAACTTTCAATTCAACAATTGATATGAAATATATCGATAAAGCGAAAGTTGGAATTATTACTAACACTGCGTTTCTTTTGGCTGTTTTAGAAATGCTTCCGTTAGCTCGCCAATTTTTGATAAGCTTACCAAATACTTTGTGATTTAGAAGCCAATTCTCCATTCTTTTTGATGATTTTGAAAAGAACCAAGCTGATGCTAAAACACACGGAGTTGTTGGTACGCCTGGCAATATAGTTCCCACAATTCCTACTCCCAAAAACAGCAATCCCAATACGAAATATACTGCTTGTTTTATTTTCATAAATAAAATTCTAAAAACGGATATTTATAAGTCGATATCAAGTGACTAAACTATCAATAATTATATGATTGTCGTTCTATCTAATACTTAATGCTTGAAGGATATTACAAAAATGTTATTTTTAATTTTTTAGAGAATATCGAAAAAGGTACAGTTGTTCTTAACGACGATATCTCAAAAACTTTTGGTAACGGAAATCCTAAAGTTACTATAGAAGTTGTCTCTCCAAGATTCTACAGGCGTGCAGTACTAGGTGGTGATTTAGGATTTGCAGAATCATATGCAAAAAGTGAATGGTTTGCTGATAATTTAACAGATTTAATTACTATACTTATACTCAATAAAGAAAATTTATCTGGATTGGATATTGGTTGGAGTTTTATGTCTAAACTTTTCGCAAAAATTGGTCATTGGAGAAGAAGAAATACACTTTCAGGGAGTAAACGAAATATCCAAGATCATTATGATTTAAGTAATGAAATGTTCATGACTTTTCTTGACGATACTATGACTTATTCATGTGGTTTCTTTGAAAATAAAAATGATTCTCTTTACCAATCCCAGATTAATAAAATTGATAAAATATTAGACAAAGCAGATATTCAAGGTAATGATCACATCCTAGAAATTGGATCTGGTTGGGGAGCTTTAGCAAAAAGAGCTGTTGATAGGGTAGGATGTAAAGTTACAACTATTACATTATCTGAAAGGCAACACCAGTATGTTAAAGAATTAATCAAAAATGAGAATTTAGAGGATAATATAGAGGTTAAATTAATAGATTTTAGAAAGATGGAAGGTGCTTATGACAAAGTTGTTTCTGTTGAAATGATTGAAGCTATTGGGTTTGACTTGTTCAATCCTTACTTTGCTAAAATTGAAAGTTTAATGAAGCCCGGAGGAAAAGCAGTCATTCAAGCCATAACCTATCCTGATGAAAATTACGATACCTACCGAAAAGGATGTGATTTCATTCAGAAATTTATATTTCCCGGCAGCTTACTGCCGTCTGTAGCTGCTATGAAAAACTCTGTAAGTTTGACTGAAATGCAAATCAATGACTTAGAAAGGATTGGGCCACATTATGCAACAACTCTTAAGCTATGGAATCAAAATTTCAATAAAAATATTGATGAAATTAAAGAGTTAGGATTTGATCAATATTTCATTAATTTATGGAATTATTATTTTAGTTATTGTGAAGCTGGATTTGCAAATGGAACTATTGATGATGTACAATTAACTCTAGAGGGAGGCAAAGCAAATGCTTGAAGCTTACGAAAATAGATTACCGGGAGAAAAATTATCACTGATTGTTAGTTTACCGTTTCTTTCTGTGCACGTTGGTGCACTTTTTGCTCTTACTATCTATCCTTCAGCTTTTGCTTTGTTTATGGTGTTTTTAATGTATTTCATTCGAATGTTTGGAATCACTGCTGGATTTCACCGCTTTTTTTCACATAAAACATTCAAGACAAGTCGAACATTTCAGTTTATTTTAGCTTATCTTGCAACTTGCTCTGCCCAAATGGGGCCCATTTGGTGGGCATCCCATCACAGGCATCACCACAAATATACCGATGAAATCGAAGATCCACATACTCCAACTTTGAAAGGATTCTTTTGGGCTCATGTTGGATGGATAATGTCTCCTGCAAATAGTCCAACAAAAGAAGAATATGTTGGTGACTTAAATCGATTCCCTGAATTGAAATTCCTGGATAAATACCATTACTTAGCTCCGCTAAGTATGGCTCTTTTCTTGTATGGCCTAGGTGAGTACATGGCAGTCAATTATACACAATACAATACAAACGGTATGGAGTTGCTTCTATGGGGGTTCTTCGTAAGTACTGTTATACTTTATCATGCCACATTCACTGTTAATTCTGTTTGTCACGTGTTTGGTTACAGAACTTATGATACAAAAGACGGAAGTGTAAACAACTGGCTTGTCGCAATCTTAACTTTAGGAGAAGGTTGGCACAATAACCATCATGCTTTCCCTAATTCAGAAAGGCAAGGGCATAAATGGTATCAAATTGATATTTGTCACTACATTTTGTGGTCACTTTCAAAAATTGGAATTGTATGGGATATTCGTGGCGTTCCCGAAGATTCGATAATAGAGCGACGCTACGGTTCTGATGTGGTTTAACTTTTTCATATCAAGAGGCCTTGTTCCTGATTTTTTATTGAGAAGAGGCGTTAGAAGCCAAGGGAAACAAAGACTTCAGATGATGGAAGATTCTGATCTTAGAAAAGAATACGAAGCTTTTCTCAAAGAAGCAAGTTCTGGTGAAATTGCAGTCCACACCGATGATGCTAACAATCAACATTACGAAGTCGACTCTGAATTTTTTCAATATTGCCTAGGTAAAAATCTAAAATATAGTTCCTGCTATTGGAATGATAATACTTCTTCGTTGGACGAAGCTGAAGAAAATATGCTAGAGTTATACTGTAGAAGAGCTGAAATAAAAGATGGAATGACTATTTTGGATGTGGGTTGTGGTTGGGGATCATTAAGTCTATATCTCGCACAAAAATATCCTAAATCTAAAATTACAGGAGTGTCAAATTCTAATTCTCAGAGAAAATTTATCGAGGAAGTAGCTTATGAAAGAGGATTAGAAAATTTAAAAATTATTACTAACGATATTAATTCTTTTGATACTAGTGAAAAATTCGATAGAGTTATTTCCATCGAAATGTTTGAACATACGAAAAATAGTAAAAAATTAATGAATTCTATTAACAAATGGCTTAATTCAGACGGTCTTTTTTTCATGCATGTTTTTGCCCATAAAGATAATCCCTATTATTTCGACACTGGTCAAAAAAATGCTTGGATGGCAAAATATTTTTTTACAGGAGGAATGATGCCAAACCATAATTTGTTTAAAGATCTGAAATCCGATCTTAATTATCAAAAGTCTTGGATGCTATCAGGGACACATTATGAAAAAACATCAAATGCGTGGTTAGAGAAGATGGATTTGAATAAGGTAAAGATTTTAGAACTCTTCAGAAAAAAGAACAGTAATTCAATAGCTAAGAAAAAATTTCATTTTTGGAGATTATTTTTCATTGCTTGTGCTGAGATATTTGGATATGATGGGGGTTCCGAATGGATTGTTTCCCATCATTTATTTAAAAAAGTGATTAAATGAATATAGGAGTAGTTGGAGCAGGAGTTGCCGGATTAACTGCAGCATACCTTCTCTCAAAAAAACATAAAGTTACATTAATTGAAAAAGAAAAACGTATCGGCGGACATACAAATACGATAAATGTAAAAGAAAATGGTAAAAATATAGGTGTTGATACTGGTTTTATTGTATTAAATGATCGCAACTATCCTAATTTTAAAAAACTATTAAATAAATTGGATGTAAAAGTAAGAGATACTGACATGTCTTTCAGCTATTATGATGAAAGTGATGGTTTTAATTACGCAGGAACTGGTATTTCTGGTTATTTTTCTCAAAAAAAGAATCTTTTTAGTCCAAAACACTACCGTTTTTTGCTAAATACTAAAAAATATTCTAAAATCGCTGCAAAAGATGTTGAATCAAATAATGTTTTAGATGAAACTCTGGGAGAATATCTTACTCGTAGGAAATTTCCTATTGAAATTATTCAAAGATTTATGATTCCAATGGGGGCTGCAGTTTGGTCAGGATCTCGTAACGATATGATGAGCTTCCCTGCTAAAATGTTTCTACAATTTTTCAATAATCATGGAATTTTGGATTTGAATAATGCACCCCAATGGCATACGGTCGTAGGGGGAAGCTTTACTTATGTTGAGAAAATCTTAGATAGTTTTACTGGTGAAATTATTCAAGGTAATGGTGTAAAAGGAATAATAAGAGAAAATGAAAAAGTAATAGTAACTTTAGAAAATGAAAAAGTTATTGAATTTGACAAAGTAATCTGTGCGTCTCACGCAGATCAGACTTTTAAAATGATAAAAGATTTGAATCGTAAGGAAGAAGCTGTACTAAAACCGTGG
>CACAGG010000039.1 GCA_902531985.1 uncultured marine group III euryarchaeote | reverse complement strand
GAACTTCCACAGCCCATGTAACGTAGACCGAGGCTGTTCCTAACTTCATCAGTGCTTCATAGTCTGCACCATCGATGCTAGGCTCATCATCTTTGAAATTCACTCTGAACTTAATTTTACCATCTTCATCTGCGACCAGTGAAGTTTGACTACCTAAGTCATCAATTTCAGACACTACTGAGAACCTCTTGCCATTATCCTTTGAATTTAGATCTTTAGCATTAACAACTCCACCAAAATTTAATCCAGATATTGTCAGAACTTGTTTAGATAAAATTTCTTCACCTGGTTCGAGACCTTTAGCAGGAGACAGAACAAACGGATCCATCTTAGTTCCTGCCCCTCCAACAAATTTAGGTTTGGATCTTGTATTCTCGGGTTCAGGGTTAACTATTGCAGCTGTTTCAGATTCTTCTTCTAAATCTGGAATTTCTTCAGTCTTATCTATAACCTCAATTGAAACTTCGCCTTTGAATTTTCCATCTGAATGCTTCATAATTACTTCATACGTATACAATCCAACTTTCTTTGGATGTCCTGAAATTACTCCAGTCTTTGAATCTATATCTAAACCTTCTACTAAATTTCCAGATATGCCATAGGTAACTCTTCTTAGATCCTCATACTTCATGTAACTTCTGTAATTCTTTGCATACTCATGTAATGAAGGAACCATGCGGATTTTAGTATCATTATCATTAATTGTATATTCTATATGATTAGGATCATAAATTAACGCATTGTCATATTGCCTCTTCAGTAATGGAATCAAAAGAAGTAAGAGTAATAACAATGCCCAACAACACAATTCAGTCCAGTTTGTTTCATTGGATGAAGATGTGTTGGTAGATGCAACTCCTTGAAGCATATCATTTACACCATCGCCGTCTGAATCTGCTGGATTACCTGTAGTTGAATTTGGATTATATTCGTCTCTATCGAGAATTCCATCACCATCAAAGTCACCATCTGGATCTGCTGGACTAGGATCCCAATTATCTGGAATACCATCGTCATCTGTATCTTTGACTAATGGATTTGATCCAAGAGAAATTTCTTCGGTATCATTCAAACCATCTCCATCATCATCAGGATCTGCTTCGTTACCAATTCCATCTCCGTCTGTATCAAACCATTCGCTGGAATCTAGTGGGAAAGCATCAACTGCAACACAAACATCTACAATTGTGACATTACCGTCACAGTAGCCGTCATCATCAGTATCTGGATCTAATGAATTGGTTTCACCTTCGTCAAAAGTTCCATTACCATTTGTATCTTCTTCGATATCGGTTAAACCATCATTATCATCGTCAAGGTCTTCCACTAGAGCTGGATCTGATGTTGAATTACCTGTAATTGTGTCAGGCATTCCGTCTCCGTCTGTATCTTTACTTGCTGAAGGATCATCTGGGAAATCATCTTGCTCATTATCAACTCCATCTCCATCAACATCAGGATCTGAATTATCACCAATGCCGTCGCCATCTGTATCGAACCATTCTGTTTCGTCTGTTGGGAAAGCATCGATTGCTTCACAAAGATCTACGATAGTTACTGGCCCATCACAGAATCCATCTCCATCAGTATCTGCTTTCAGATGATCGGTTTCACCTGCGTCAACAGTTCCATTTCCGTTTACATCTTCTAATGTATCATTCAAACCGTCACCATCATCATCTGGATCTTCATTATTACCAGTTCCATCTCCGTCTGTATCTAACCATTCAGAAGGATCTAATGGGAAAGCATCTGGGCCTGCTTCACAAATGAGAACATCTCTGATAGTAACTGAAACAGGACCGTCACAGTAACCATCGTCATCTGTATCTGGATCTAATGAATTAGTTTCACCTGCATCAAACGTTCCATTACCATTTGCATCTTCTTGAATATCAGTAAGACCATCATTGTCGTCATCTGGATCTTCTACAAGTGCTGGCTCAGAGGTTGAAGGACCTGTTAGATTGTCTGGCATACCATCGCCATCTGTATCTTTGTGAGCTCCTGAATCTAATGGGAAGTCATCACCTCCTTCACATATACCAATTACATCTAGAGGGCCATCACAATATCCATCCTCATCTGTATCTGGATTAGTTACATTAGTTCCTATTACGATTTCTTCACCTTTTGGTAATCCATCATTATCTATATCACAAGCAGTTGAATTCTGATCAGGATCGCAGCCGTCAAACGTATCAGTGCCGTTAATTATCTCATCGACATCGAGGAAATTATCGTTATCGTCATCGGAGTCTTCATTGTCTCCAATTCCATCTCCATCGTTATCATTCCATTCATCTGGATCTGTCGGGAAAGCATCTGGGCCTGCTTCACATATGAGAACATCATCAATGGTGACTGAAACTGAACCATCACAGTAACCATCATCATCTGTATCAGGGTCTAATGAGTCTGTTACAGGATTTGAATTTTGTTCCTGAACATCAGTTAAACCATCACCATCGTCATCTGTATCTGCATTGTTACCAATTTCATCTCCATCTGTATCTAACCATTCGGTAGGATCATCAGGGAAATCATCTAAGTAATCTGGATAACCATCATCATCAGAATCTCGATAATATGTTGAAAGACTAACGCTGGTCCTATAAGTTTTACCATTAATTTCAGCTGAGACTGTATAGACTGTGGCTGGAATCTCTTCAAGAGGAGTTCCGCTAATTGTACATGTACCTTGAGCCATGCTCAATCCATCAGGTAAATCTGGTGAAACTGAACAAGTTGCTCCAGTAACGTTGGTTTTACTTCTTTTCAATGAATTAGCTTCTGTCAAGAAAGAATAGTGCGTTTCAACTAGTGATGGAGAATAAACAAAGATATCTTCTCCGTATGGAGTACCGTCTCCTATTTGTCCATGACTCTGTCTTCCCCAACAATAAATGGAACCATTCTCAATTAAAACACACGAATGATCTCCCATACTGTCAATTGCAATTTTAGATAAATTATCGCCAAATAATTGAGTTGGAGAAGGATTATAATTTGAAGAAGTATCACCACTTCCAAGTTGAGCAGCATTATCTCTACCCCAACAGTAAACTGAGTTATTATCAAGAAGGGCACAAGTATGATCATCTCCAGTACCTACATCTAAAACAGTACGGCCGCTTGGCCAATTATCCTGGTTCACCAAAGTAGGAACTAGGACCTTATTTGGGCTGTTAGAGCCTGTGCCAATTTGTCCATGATCATTCTTACCCCAACAAACTAGAGAACCATCTTCAAGAATTGCACAAGTATGCTCCATATTACTAAAAATTGCTACTGCAGAACCTCCCAGAGATTGCGTTTGTGTCGGAACATGACTGTTGTCAGTTGTACCATTTCCAAGTTGTCCGAACTCATTTTTACCCCAACACGAAACTGTTCCATCGTCAAGTAAAGCACATTTATGATCACTTCCTGATGTTATTGCTACTGCCTTTTTTCCTCCTTCAAAAGGAACTGTATATGTCGGTGTAGCTCGGTCTGTTGTTTTTTGATCATCTCCAATTTGACCATAGGCTGAATTTCCCCAACAAGACACTGAACCGTTGTCGATTAGAGCACAGGCTGTAGAGTATCCAACTGCAACCTCTATTGCATGACGTCCAGGACCCATTGAGTTAACCAATACTGGTTCAGTAACCGGTTCAGAAATACCTCCAATAGTTCCATTACCCATTTCACCATTAGAATTGAAACTACCCCAGCAAGATACTGAACCATTGCTCAATAAAGCGCAAGTAAGATACTCACTGCCGTCAACACCAATCACTGAATGATTACCTGGCATAGATGAGGTGATAGTTGGTTCACCTGTGTTATCTCGTTCACCATTCCCTAGCACACCAAAGTTACCATTACCCCAACAAGCGAGCGACCCATTGGTCAAAATAGCACACGAGGAACGATGTCCTGTCATGATGTTTTGGTTTAACTCCAAAATATCTACTGTACTGGTCTTATACTGGAAAGTGATGTTTACCATAGGCTCATCAATGGCAAGATCTGCACTATCCTCACTTGGGTAAATTGGATATAATTGTTCTAAGACTTGCAGTTTAAAATCAAAAGTATATTTTAGAGGCGTTCCGAACGTTATATTCGTAGGATCGTAAACTCGAAGCTCATTACCATTATAGTAATCATTGTCCGTGCCTTGTTCGCATCTTTCACTCATGCCAATGTATAACTTGCTGTTGAGGACAAATGGGCCATTACCGTTTTGAACATAAAGATCACAAGTTTCATTGTATGGGCGTGGAACTACAGGATAAGTTCCAGAACCATTTGGAATTCCATCTGTTCGCCATAATACTTCGATATCATCATCAACAAGCTCAGAGTAAGAGTGCGCTCGGAAAAAAAGTGTGTCTCCTACAATAGTGAAAAGCTCATTTGAAACTGGCAAGAATATAGTACTGTCACCATCATCCTCGGTCTCATCACAACCCCTAACGATTACGGTGCCCTCTTCAGTTCCATCTGTTTTCCAAAGAAGATTATCAATGCAGTTGTAATAATTATGATTCGAGCCGCGGGCATCGGCTTTAAAGTAAGCTTCACCGTTAAAAGTTACGCTTCCTTGAAATAAGCTAGGACTAATACCATCCTCAAAGTCAAAAATTAAAGACGTTCCCTCTGGAGTTCCATCGGTAACAAACAAGTCAAGATTACTAAAACCGTCTTGCTGGGCAAAGAAAATAACTGAATCGCCTGCTTTGGTAAACGGAGTAACTGAAGTCGTAATTCCATTATTTTGACCCGAATAAACATCCATAAGCATCTGAGGATTAGTCGAAGATACTGGGGCTGTTGTATCGTATACCCAAGGTTCATGACCTTTATCATGCGCATCTTCAGCTGTAAAATAAATTAAATCTCCATCTCCAAATAAGCGAGAAACACCTGCGTCGCCATTATTTGTAGCATTATCATTTATGTTAGCAACCATTTCAGTACCACTTTCGGTACCATCAGTTACCCACAATTCAGAGCCATATTCATCACGATCTCCAGCTGAAAAGTAAAGTTTGCCA
The DNA here is from genome assembly GCA_902531985.1 of uncultured marine group III euryarchaeote. Taxonomy (GTDB): domain Archaea; phylum Thermoplasmatota; class Poseidoniia; order MGIII; family CG-Epi1; genus CG-Epi1. The sequence continues at coordinate 709 of CACAGG010000039.1, read as the reverse complement.
TTTACTTCAACAAGAGGACCAGCTACGCCGCCATTATTTTCATGGATATCAGTTAATTGAACAGTTCCATTTTCGGTACCGTCTGTCTTCCATAATTCCCACCTACCATAATCTGGTGATTCAGCAGTGAAAAATAATTCATCATTGAATAAGGTAATATATTTAGGATTGGAACTGCTTTCACCTTCAACCATATCTTTAACCATAACAGTACCTTCTTCTGTACCATCACTTTTCCACAATTCAGCACCATTAATGCCATCATGTGCATTAAAGAATAAATTATCGTTGAAAATGAGAGGGAAATTACTATCTCCACTACTCCAGAAAAGTGAAGATGCTGTACCATTGCTGATGTCCTTAACCATGTAAGTTCCATCTTCGGTACCGTCAGATCTCCAAAGTTCCATACCGTGTTGTCCTTCAGCATATCCATCCGTAGCTCTGAAATAAGCAACATCATTCATAACGCTAGATTCGGGAGATGCGCAAAACTTTGTTCCGCTGCAATTAGGTAAACCAACATAACCACTATTTTGTCCTACCCTTATGTCTTTCACAAGATTCGTCAAGCCGTCTCCGTTGTAAAAGTAAGAACCTGTTTCTGGGTTTGAAGCTGTAAGAGTTACTGCGTAATCAGTCCAATCAATTACTTCAGTTGGAATTCCAGTAATTTTTCCGGTGCTTGAATCTAGACTCAAACCTTCTG
>CACAGG010000038.1 GCA_902531985.1 uncultured marine group III euryarchaeote | reverse complement strand
CAACGTAGTATCCATCTCTATTTCATAGGTTTTCGGAACCATTTCAGTAAATATAATTTGTCCATTTTCATCAGTATAATTAGCGAAAGTTTCGCCAGTTACAGCTTCAAAAATTACTAAACCATTTTCTAAAGGAACACTGTTTCCAGTTGCATTAATGTAAGTAATTTCTAAAGTTACATTAACAGTTTTTGGAATTAATACAATTTCGTTGTAATAGTCAGTATTTCCATCAATAGTCAGAGTATTTGTAAAATCTTGGTATCCTTCCTCTTTTACAACCACATCATAGATTCCATTTGGAAGGTCAACTCTTCCGTATTCACCCACTCCAAAGAGTCCTTCGTCTTCTTCCGAATTTTCTATGAATATAACGCCAGTATCTTGTGAAACGAATTGAATTTGTACGGATCGGTCAGTGATAACATTATTATCAGCTTGTGAACGTATATCTCCCCTTACATACCCTTCGTCTTTTAGTTCTAGATTTTGTAGAGTAGGTGCATTTAGTGTTAGGCTTGCACCATAACTGTAATGCTTACTGGTGAATCCGTCCTGGAAAGTAACGTAATAATCACCAGGTAATAGGAATCCACTGTAACCTGCAAACGTTGTAGCTTCAAGGACAGTTACGTTGTTAAAATCATCTACTGGTGTAAATACTACCATTCCAGTTTTCGTTTCGTCCAACAGTGTAGCCTCACCAGAAATTTTGTATCTGAGTTCTGCAGAAATATCACCCATATCAAAATCAGGAGCACCTATAGGAATGTTCATTTGCCCATGTATCAAATATCTAGTACCGCTATCTTCAAGGCTAAAAGTGTACATATATTGCTCAGGAGGTAATTCTACATTGTCAAAATACCCTTCATTATCAGTTGTAAAATTTAAATGATAAAGGGGATTACTAACAGGTGAGAAAGATAAATTTGCGTTAGCTATTGGATTTCCATCGTAAACAAATCTTCCATCAACACTGGCAGGTATTCTTTTAGCAAGTATTATAATTTCTTCAGTTTTCTGTAGGTTTATTTTCTCAGTTTCTTCTTTAAATTCCTCAGGGCCGTAATAAATTGTTTCTAATTCATAACCAAATTTGTTTAGATCAATTTGGTATTCTCCATCAGGTAAACTAACTGCAGATACAGGATCAGTAGCCCATACATTTAGATCACCTTCAGTAGTGCTTAAATCAATAATTCCTTCTAACGTGACAGTTTCTCCCATGTGATCCTCATAAAGAATCATTAAAGCATCATAGCCTATGCTTGCAGCCAAATCAACATTTTCTAAGTTACCATTTACTGTACCAAGGCCACGTAGGGCAACAAGCTTTTGCTCTGTATTAGCAAGGTCATAGGAGTAAACATTGTAATTACCTTCAGGAATAACAATTTCATAATTTCCTCCGAAAGTACTTGTTACTGAAACAAATCCATTTTCTGAGATAAATCTAATTGGCCTTCCTTCGTATGTTTTTTCACCAGAATCTGGATTAAATTTCTTATCTCCATCTAAATCTTCAAAAAGTGTACCTGTTATTGTATATCCAGGACCCATTGCAGCATTAATTATTCCTGAATTAGTTTGACTATCTATTCTATTAAGATAAGCCAGAGTAGTTTGTTCTGTTTGGTGAACCGTGTAAATATCATAAGTTCCTTTAGGTACTACTGTTGCAAAATATCCCTCCTCAGTTGTAAATATATTATCACTAAACTGTTCATTAACGTTTCTTACAACAATTTGTTCGTTAGCTATAGGTTCATCATTATGGGAGAGAACACCTTCGATTCTAAATCCGTCCATTAATGTTGCGTTAAAGCTTCTGGATTGACCGTTAACAAGTTCAATTTCTTTACTATTATTAGTCCATCCAGTATAAATTTCATCAGATTCAAATCTTAAAGTATAATTTCCAGGTAACAACTGATTGAAACAGAATGAGATTGAATCATCTACTGAATCGCCTGCGCATTCTGAAACGTAATAGTATGTATTCAAAAATGTTTTTTCAGAAATACTGTTGTTAGTTTCATCATAAAGTGAAATAGTGACAAGTTGCGAATCAAGTTCACCTGCGAATATTTTACCCCAAATTGTATTTGGTTCTAAAGCCCCTTTTACAGTAACATCTTGGTTGGCTTGCAAAGCCGCAGTTCCAGTATATGATGCCAATTCTACGACATGTCCATCCATTTCAGCAGTAATTTCGTATTCACCAGGTGCTAAATTTGTAAACTCATAATTACCGTTAGAATCAGTAGTTACAGTTCTTGAAACGTCAGAACGTATGTTAAGGGCAGTAACAGGTACTAATGGAACAGTGTCATCATCAGAATCAAATGTTTCATCTTTATTATTATCCCAGAAAAGTCTACCAGATATAGAGGAAGGCTCAACTTCCAGATCTATATTTATTTGGTCTGCAGTTTGCCTCATGGCCTGTTCTTCAGAAATTATAACATTTTCTTTTCTAACTAAAAGGTTGTTAGATGTTCTAAATATTTTTTCAATGTCTGCTTCAGGAGTTCCCATTGACACAGCTAAAGATAAATTTCCTGCAGGAGCAAGCACACTGTATTGTCCATTTTTGTCAGTAGTAGCTCTTCCGTGAGGTACTCTATATTCATCAAGAACGGTTATATTTGCGTTAACTACTGGGTCTCCATCTGGTGTAGAAACAGTCCCGTAGATTGTAGCCCCATCGTAATATTTTAATATTCTAAGTCCCGAATTATATTGGACCAATTTGAAATGTGTTAAGTTCCATCCAGGTAGAGGCGGTAGTGTCTGGTCTTGTGCAAGTGCACCAGTTATACTAGGTATTCCGTCTTCAATTGGCCTATCTACATCAACCGCAGACCATCCAATAAATGATCTAAAGAACATAGAATTTAGGAATTTATCTTTGTAAACTAGTTCTTGAGATGTAACTTGAACGTCAGGATTCTCTTCTAAAACTTCAATAGCTTCATCAAATGGAAGGGTTTGTCCATTCGAAAGAGCGGCTTGAACTTCCACGAAATTTCCAATATCATAATCAGCTAGAGTAACTGGCGCATAAAGAATACCAGTATTACCAGCAGAGTAAGGCATCAACCGTGTATCTGCAGCATAATATCGTATTGAGTTTCCGGTTATTTGTTCAACTTCCCACATAAGATCTGCAATATCATTTTTCTCGATAGTCATCAAGATAGGCTTACCAGCCCTAATTGCAGCATTCTTCGGATGAACGTCTTGATTGCTTCCATCAGCTTTTTTAGGTATGTAATCATCAGGATTGGAAATTATGCTTTCCAATTTAGTAACGTTTTCTTCAGATAGATAAATGAGTAATTTGGTTCTTATGTCATTTCCAAAACTTTCAGATTTACGATCAACTTCAGGTTCTATTAATCTGTAAAGTAACAGAGTCATTGCTTCATGCTCAGATTGAGATGCAATGAAATTACCTGCAATTTGGTATCCAAACTGGAAGTTATCGGCAACAGTAGGGTGTTCACCAATATCAATTGCCCAGAAACCGTAATCCCACCATGAAATGAAACCAGGTCTTTTCTCAGGTTCTAAATTTGTATCTTGTTCAGCTAACCATTCTAATCCCTCAATCCAATAATCAGATGGGAAAGAAGGCCCAGTATTACCCATATACCATAGTTGGTTAGGATTCTCGATGGCGTACATCCCTTCAGTACCATCAGGATATTTAGTTTGATTATTGCGTTCATCCCAATCATATTCTTCAGGCCTTAGGAAATCATAACTTAAAAATTCAAAGATATCAGAATCGTGGCTTTTCTTATCTTCGTATGGTACACCTGCATCATATCCATAAAATGTATTAGGGAGGAAAATGAATAAGCCAACAAAAAGAGCAATTAATGGTCTTTTCATATCAAAGCCTTGCCTTAGTCCTCTAATTCTATCGCGGAAACGATATTGATCTTCACTTTGAGCATCCATGTGCCCAATAACCATAACCAATAGTAGAAGGATTAGAGTTGAAATTAATCCAATTGCAATACTTACCGTAAAGAATAAAATTAGCCCTGCAAAAATAGAAGCTAAAGAAAGCCAGTAGAATAGTCCGCCTCTTTTACCCCAGAATGCTTTCCAAGTTGTAATAATGGCAGGGAAATCACCTCTTTGAATCAATAGCCAGGTCATCCAACCACTAATTAGAGACACAACAGGAGTTGCGTTGAAAATAAAACGAATAGCTGATTGAGCCATGTAAATAGATACAAGAGCCCAAGTCATAACAAACAAATAATCTTTTTTCCACATACTTTGACTGAATAGCTGATAAGCCATCCAAATTACACCAAAGATTGCTAGCCATATAGAAATAGGTCCAAAAGCAAATACGAAATCTGCAAAATCAGGAGGTTGAGCCTCAGCAATAGTGTTGAATAATTTTGTTCTAACGAAATACCCTTGTCCACTGAAAAGCAAGAATCCAAGATCTTTGAAAACATATGTTAGCAATAGATACAGGACAGTAGCAATACCTGTTGAAACTCCGATGACTAATAGCCAAGGTAAGTCCCGAGTGGTAACCATAACTAATGACATTAGAATATATCCTAACAGGATATAGGCGGGTGCCTCCCACCAGGTGTTAACAAAACCCATTGTATTGTAATATGGATATGAAATAATGACTGGCATTGAAAGTGTAACTAATCCCAAAGCAGCCGTAGTTAAACTGTCTATTCTACGGAATGCATTCACTAGCATCTGTAATCCTAGATAAATTGCAATGATGGCCATGATATATGGGAAACCTTTCCAACTCATAGAAATCATGGTGATAGTCATGCCAGCTAAACCAGCATATCCCAAAGCTAGTTTTTCGGAATTGATAAATTGTCCTATTCCTTTCTTTATTTCATCATTATTTTTCCAGTCCGAAACCCATTTTCTATCATTTGCAACTGTTAAAGCCCTCATGAAGAAGAAATAGGCAGTTGTTCCAAATAATATGATATACGAATCGTGGTCAGCTAAAGCCAAACTAGAATGCCCAACATGCTGTGAATTTACACCAATGAAAAAAGCACCAATTATTCCTGCTTCTTTACCAAATTGCGCTCTACCTATTGCATAAACAGGAAAGATAATCAAGGCACCGTAAATTGCAGGTAAAACTTGCATAGACCACCAAACAGATTCTTCAGTATCTCCTCCAAAGAAAGGAGAGAGGGCCAATCCGACAATCGCGATAGACCAATCGAATAGAGGAGGTCTATTATTGTTAGCACCATAAGGATAGTTAAGCATTGGATCTCTTTCCAAGTGCTCTCCATTTTCAGCAACGTAATCAACTACATGTTTGTGATAGTAAGGGTCACTACCTCCTGTAAGTTGGAAACCATCTTCAGTAGCAGGTTCTAGAGTCCATGCAGTTCTAATGTAAAGAGAAAAAAGGAAAATTGCAAGTAAAATAAAAACAGTCGTCCAGTCCACCTTTTCAACTTTACGCGGCATAACTTCACTTTGTTCAGAGGTAGCTCTACCTGAAGCTGAAGAGAGGCGAGGGCGATAGCGATTTTTTGACTTGGAGTCACGTCTGCGACGTGTTTGTCTTGCCATTGATGTTGTGTCCTTTCGGTGTCCTCTAACAGAAGACGGACTGGGCGCCACTCGGATGGTTATATAAGGTCTACTCTAAAAACTCGATTAAACAGAGGGTAGAAGCTTACCAGTACACTTGCCAAAACCAATTCTGTAATTATCTCCTTGGCACCATCCCTTTAGCATGACAGTATCTCCGTCTTCAAGTGCCAGTCTTTCCTCACCATTTGAAAGTTTTAGCGGTTCACTCCATCCCCAAGTCAGCTCGAGCATAGAACCTCTACTATTCTTTTCAGGGCCAGATATAGTCCCACTAGCTAGCATATCCCCGGTTCGAAGATTACAGCCAGTCGTTGTA
>CACAGG010000037.1 GCA_902531985.1 uncultured marine group III euryarchaeote | reverse complement strand
ACATTGGTCTGAAAATAATGTTGTTGTAAGAGATTTAAAAGCAAGAACTGTAGGTGAATGGATTAGTAATGAAATAAGCTTCTTGGCAGGATTTGCACTTTGGTTCAGAGAAAAAGAAGAGGATAAAAACATAGACTTGTCAAATTTAATATCTAAAGCAGTGGGCGAAGATGTTTCAGCTTCTGGTGAAATTGAATTTGACAAAGAACGATTTAAAATTTTAAATGATTTGACAAGTAACACTTTGAACACTCTGATGGATATAAGTCCTGCAGGTAAAATAGCATATCGCAGTTTGGATATCGCAATAATTAAAGGACTCTCAGATGGAGACGGGACATATGCTTCAAAAATGAAAGAAAGGACATTACCAATTCACAATCCATGGTGGAAATTTTGGTAATTTCTAAAATTTAATCTATCTCTACGTTTGTTCCTGGCTTGTATAATTTATTTGTTTTTGGATCTCTTTGCTGAGGATTTGCTTTCTTTGCTAAATCTCCATTAAGATCTATAAAATATAAATATCCTTCTTCTCTTGCTATCTTAGTCTTTGAAACCTGAGTTTTCTTACCGCCTTGATGTTTCCAAACAGTTCCATCTTCTTCAACAAAATAAAGAAAACCTTTTTGTCTTGGTAAACCTAATTTTTTAACGAGTTCAGCCATTTATTGTTCATTAACCTTGATTGAGCAAGGCGTTGGCAATTTATGTGATGATTTTCTCAAAGCTTCTTTAGCTTCCAAAAGAAAGTCTGATGAGGTACGTAAAGTAATCAATTTTTGTCCTGAGGACACTCTGGCTGCAGTTCCTACAGTCCTTCCAAAAGATTTGCGCATACCCATAGATACACGATCTGCACCAGCTCCTTGAGCAATCTTGTTATGCCTTAAAACATGATGTGGATAAACCCTAACTTTAAGATGATAACCATCTCTACCTGCATGTGTTTGAATGTACCTATTTGCAGTCACCCGGGCAGACTCTAGTGCGTTATGTCTAACTAAACATTCTTCCTGAGCCGAAAGAGTTACTTCTACTGGGAAATTTGTTGTAGTAGCTCCAACATCAAATTGACTAATACGGCTAGCTGGAACTCCTCCTATGTACTTCTTTCGAGTATAAGCTCTTTTCTTTCCTCGAAACATGTGTGCTGGATTTTTCTTTGCCATATTATCAACTTGCTTCTCGCGCCAGATTGTGTTCTATTTAAATCTTTATGTAAATATTACTTAAACTTACAGTATTAAACCCCAATCTATCTGTAACAATACAATGAATATACACGAGTATCAAGCAAAAGAACTATTCAGTCAATATGGTGTAAGAACATTAGAGGGTGTTGTTGCATTAAATCCAGAAGATGCTGCAAATGCATGCAAACAATTAGGTGGTAACATTTGGGTTGTTAAAGCACAAGTTCACGCTGGAGGTAGAGGCAAAGGAGGAGGGATCGTTCTCTGCAGAACTGCCGATGAAGTTTATGAAGCTGCAAGTAATCTGATTGGAAAACAACTAATTACTCCCCAGACTACTAATGAAGGTGTAGAAATTAGAAAAGTTTATGTTGAAGAAGGATGCAATATCTCTAAAGAATTATACTTGGGAATAGTACTCGATCGTGAGAAAGATTTGCCAGTCATAATGGCTTCAACTGAGGGGGGGGGGTAGAAATTGAAGAAGTAGCACAAAAGAATCCTGAAAAAATATTAAAAGTGCACGTAGACCCTATAACTGGTTTAGGAAATTGGCAAGCTAGAGAAATTGCATTTGGGCTTGGATTAGAAGATGAACAGATAAAGAATTGCATTAAATTTATGAAAAGTCTCTATAAATTATTCATAGAATTAGATTGTTCAATTGTTGAAATCAACCCGTTAGTTGTTGATACTGCGAACGAAATTATTGCTTTAGATGCTAAAATGAATTTTGACAGTTCTGCCTTGTTTAGGCATCCTGATGTAGAAAAATTAAGAGATACCAAGGAAGAAGAACCGTTAGAAACTAGAGCAAATGAAGTTGGATTAAATTACATTAAATTAGATGGTGAAATAGGATGTATGGTTAATGGCGCTGGATTGGCCATGGCAACTATGGACATAATTAAATTACATGGAGGTGAACCTGCAAATTTCTTAGACGTAGGTGGTGGAGCTAGTTCAAAGCAAGTAGCTGAAGGATTTAGAGTCATACTTTCAGATCCAGAAGTAAAGGCAATATTTGTTAACATATTCGGAGGGATAATGAGATGTGATTTTATCGCCGAGGGAATAATAGAAGCCGCTAATGAAATCGATATGAATGTTCCATTAATCGTTAGATTGGCAGGAACCAATGTAGAACTTGGTAAAAAGATGCTTTCTGAGTCTGGTTTAGATTTAATCGCTGCAGAGGATATGGATGATGGTGCAAAAAAAGCTATTGAAGCAATTGGAGGGAAAGCATGAGTATATGGCTTGATTCAAAGAGTAAAATTGTAGTTCAAGGAATCACTGGAAAAAATGGCCAATTTCACAGTGAGCAAATGCTAGATTATGGAACAAAGCTAATAGGTGGTGTAACACCTGGAAAAGGAGGTCAGCAAACTTTAGGAGTTCCTATTTGGAATACAATGAAAGAAGCTGTTGACGCTGGAGCAAATGTTTCATGCGTCTTTGTACCACCCCCTTTTGCTGCCGATGCTATAATGGAATCTGCAGATTCTGGCGTTGACTTAATTGTTGCAATAACTGAAGGAATACCGGCGCTAGATATGGCTAAAGTAAAAAAATATATTAGCTCTAAAGACGTCAGACTTATTGGTCCTAATTGCCCCGGAATAATTACTCCTGGTGAAAGTAAAGTAGGAATTATGCCAGGACACATACATAGAAGAGGGAATGTCGGCATAATCTCAAGGTCTGGAACTTTAACTTACGAAGCTGTAAATCAAGTAACTGAGAAAGGTTTAGGCCAATCAACCTGTATTGGTATTGGAGGGGATCCAGTAAATGGGACAAATTTTGTAGACTGCCTCGAAGCGTTTGAAAATGATCATGAGACAAAGTCTATTATTATGATTGGAGAAATTGGTGGTACTGCAGAGGAAATTGCATCTGAGTATGTCAAAGAACATGTTTCTAAACCCGTAGTTGGGTTTATTGCTGGAAGAACTGCACCACCTGGTAAAAGAATGGGGCACGCAGGGGCAATCATATCAGGAGGTAAAGGGACTGCTGGTGAAAAGATGAAAGCTATGGAAAGAGCAGGAATACATGTCACTGAAAATCCTGCAGAACTGGGAAAAACTTTAGAAGAAATTTTATAAAATAGTAAACTTTAAATAGAAGTTTTTTCGAGATAAGTTATGGAATGCTTAGGAAGAGTTGCACATCTTGATTCTAAAAATCGTGCAATTATATTAGCAAAAAATAAGGTTAATAAAAATACTAAAGTGTTTGATTCTGAAAGCAATTTGGTAGGCAGAGTTGCTGATATCTTTGGACCTGTAAACGAACCATACCTTGCCATTTCTGCAAGAAAGGGAGTTAGAATTACTAAGATTATTGGAAGAGAGGTTTACAGAAAATGAAATTAAAATGTCCTGAGTGTAAGTCAAAGAAAGTCAAAGATGAGGGAGATGGTATCATGTCATGCATTGATTGTGATTTTATATTTGATTCAGGACCACAATGGACTAAATACAATCCCGATAAAAAAATACGAACTAGGCAAACAGATGGTAGACTTAGTACGGAAACTGTTTTAAAATGGCAAAAAGAAACAAGGACCGGAAATTTAGCAAGCCGCAGTATTTTAATGGCTTCGGATGAAATTGACAGAATAACAAATGAACTTAAATTAGGAAATTCAATAAAAGAATCAGCTCTGGAAATATTCATCAGTTCCTCTAAAACTGGATTAGTCAGAGGAAGAAGTAGTGGGAAAGTTGCAGCTGCTTCAATCTATTCTGCATGTCGAATGGCTAATTTTCCAAGAACATTGGATGAAGTTGCCGATAGAAGTAACGTCAATAGAAATGAATTGAGCAGACTCCATAAGCTAATAGCTAGAAAATTGAAATTGAAAATAGGATTTACTAGTATAAATGATCTATTACCAAGATTCTCATCAAAATTATCCTTAACGCCTCTAGTTGAACAAGAGTCTAAGGAAATAATTAGAATTGTAGAAAATAGTGATTACAGACAAGGTATATCTCCAGCAGCTTTACTAGGTGCAGCCATTTATCTGTCCTGCAAAAATAATAATTTAAGAAGAAGTCAACTAGAAATTGCAAAGGCAGTCGGTACTTCAGAAGTTACCCTAAGAAATAGAGCTAAAGAAATAGTCTTATTATTAAAATCTTAAATTAGAAAATAAGTTTCAGGCAATTCCAATTCTATTGCAAACATAGGATCAGCATCCGTACTATCGTGATAAGCAACCACTACACCTCCATCTGGGAGAATTGCCAAAGAAGAGAAATCAAAACGAATATCGTTACCAGCTCCAGATGTAGCATCTAAATCACCTAAACCAATCAAAGTAACTGAATCAGCTTCCATACTTTCACGATAATCTCTTATGTGAAAGATTAAATCTACATCACTTGCAGTTCCATTTGACTCAGCTTGAACTCTCATACTAATTACTGCTAAATCCAAATTCCCATCTGCTTGGAAATCCCATTCAAATGTATTATCTGATACCGATAAAGCTGATGGCCACCTATGCGTTTGATTAGTCCAGGTGTAACCACCATCATAGCTAATCTGATGAGTCAAATTGAAAGTTCCATCACAACCTTTTGAACCAGGATCTGCAGTATTACAAGAAACACTATGCAAGGCCCCTGAACTGTCAATGACCAAACTACGAGATGGAAGTAAACTGCCATTTGGAAGTGTATGCTTATGCCAAGTTAATTCCGTATCCAAGAATAAATTGCTCCCATCACTAAACCATCTTGGAAATAATAAACCACCTGTAGGAATTGGAGAAGCTCTCATTTCCCTATGAGGTTGCATATAGTCCCACTCAGGTCCTAAATCCTCAAAATACAAATCAAATTCAAGGTCTTGACCGCATCTCGCATATTCAGCATTACACTCATTAGATGCACTATCGGGAATATCTAAAGGACGATAATTGAGACCATCTACACTGATTTGATATCCCTGTTCATTATAACTCCAAAAATTTGAAACAACCATGCTAGCCCATGGACAATTTGACGAACATAAATTAGTTGAATGCTCAAGAGGTGGATTTATAGGCCCAACAACTGGCACTTGCCAAGACCTATCATAGAATGGTTCCTTATCGAAAGTATTCCAACACCACTGCCATTCAATTTGATCAGGTGCTGTCTTTTTCCCAAGAATTGCATAAAATTGATCTGCACCATCAAAACTTGGATAAGGAAACCAAGTCATTGCAAGAATGTCTCCATTTGGTGCCTGAACTATTGAACCTTCACCAAGACCAGGATCAAAAGTTGGATCTAATTGACCCTCTTCACAGCCCAAGTCTGTATTAAATGCAGGAGGTACATATTCATCCCAAGTTAATCCTCTATCAGTACTCCACCATGGCCATTCCCCACCTAGATTGTAGATAATCCCATCTTGATCTGTCGCAAGATAATGTTCACAACAATTACCGCCATAATTATGATCCTCAGATAATTCAGTACCATAAACGGCCCAAATCCTCTCTGTTTCTGAATCAAAATTATCTGGCTTTACAACTGTAAAATTTCGGATAGGATCTAAAGAGTAAGGGAATTGAGATAACTGCTCATCACTTACCACTAATCTTGTCTTTTCAAATTCCTCCTCAGGAATAACTGATCTTTTATCCTCAGGTTCCAAACAACCCATAAATGATATGGTCAAAAACATCAGTGACAACAATACTGCAGCTTTCATTATTTTGCTATTCTTATGCCTCCTAAAATAGTTTTTTGATAGTGGCATGTTAAAAATAGCCATAGTTATTGTAGACTGTTGAAAGGTAACGCACTAGATACCCCGCCATGTTTTGTTCCGGTTGAAAAACCGGGCATATTCGCAACATTTCGAACTGATAGATGGTGGATCCAGCCTCTACTAATGGGTTGTATCCTAACTGGTTTTGGAATTTACACTGTCTTTGTTTTGTTGTTAGAACACGGAAGTCCCTTCTTGTTTGATGGTGAATACAAAAATAAATTGATTTACTATGAAGGTGATGGAGCTCATTACATAAGCCCGATATCCTCACCTGGACCTAATGCAGTTCCTGAAATGATAAAAGAATTCTGGCTATGGCCGGCTACACTTCTGTTCATATGGGCCCCTTTAGGATTTAGAGCAACTTGCTACTATGGTAGGAGAGTATACTATCGTGCAATGTTCGCCAATCCAATTGCTGTAGCTGTAGATAAACCAATCAAATCATATAGCGGGGAGAAT
>CACAGG010000036.1 GCA_902531985.1 uncultured marine group III euryarchaeote | reverse complement strand
TTTCACCATGAAATCAGTACCATATGTACTGTTAGCATTATAATTATAATACTCGTAGGGTGCCCCACTCATATTGTTAATAATTCTAATGGGATAATTTGTTCCGTTATCATTGGTTATTTTAGAAGTAATATTAATATTTCTAGGATTTCCACCTTCGTAATTCGCTATTAATATCCCTGTATCTTCATAATGAGTGTATCCTTCAGCATCCAGTAAATATAGATAGACATCCCTCCAAGAGTTAGAGCAATCTCCAGTTTCATATTCTAAAATTTCAGTAGTGTAAATTCCAGAATTATCTTCTTCTTTAAATTCACTAAAAAAGATAGTTGGTGTATCACAACGCGTAAGGTTTCCACTTGGATGGTGCCAAGCAAAGAGTGAAGCATATACGAATAGCACTATCAAAAGTAGCGCGCCGACTACACCGGCAACTTTCATTGTATTATTCATTCACGTTCATTACAATGGCGTATAAAGTAAATTGGTCAATTAGATATCAGTTAGATAATCGTGAATCTTTAGAAAGCTATCAGAAAAATCATGCACCTGCTTTGATTCAAGAGGGAATAGACAAGTTTGGTCAATATTTGACAAGCAATAGACGTATAATGGAAAGGGCAATATAGGATTCATGAGATTAAGTGTTATTTTTGCTTTTGCGTTATTTACAATTTTATTATTTTCATCAGATTCAAGTGCTGAAGAAGAGTTTACAATTTCTGTTGTTTCTGGAGATACGACACTAACTATAGGTGATACTTCCAAATCTTGGGTACTAAGTGGTGCTCCTTATAGTCAATTAGAGGTATCAGATGATTTTCATCAAGCACGTATTTCAGATTTATCAAAAAATTCTACTTTCGTTTTCAAACTTCAAGGAACAAATTTTGACAACGATACGACTTACACGTTTGGCTATCGCTTCACTACTTATCACCCGCTTTCTTCCGACATCTATAATCCTAATGGGAGGCAGAATGGGTATCGAGGGGTAGAAGTTGTTTTTTCAGGTAATAATAGTGAAGAAATTAATTATAATTTGGCAGGGAATCTTTCTCAATATACTTACTCTAATGATGATAATTGCACGGTTCTTAAAGTTAGAGTATATTTGGAAGGAAAATCTTCAGAGGATTTATTTTATACTTACTCAGATTCGTTCTTTTTGGAAGGTTACGATGATGCAGAGGAATGCATATATTATGAATCTCCTAACACTGAAAAATATATCATCTACGGAGTTTCCCTCTTTATAATCTCAATCTTGGTTTTTAGTCATTATTCTGCCAAAAGGATGAACACAAATATAGGGATTGTACTACTTCTTATTATATTGGGTTCATTTATGCTGCCGCTAACGCTGTTCGTTATTCTTATTTGTTGGGGCTTTGGGGTAAATTTTGGCGGCGGTGAGCGAGATCAAGAAGAATATGAGCGTTCAGGTAAAGCAGTCCCAGCTCTAATAACAATAGGTTCGTTTGTTTCTATTTTCATAGGTCTTGCCCTTATATTGTCTAGTTGGGTATCTTCAGATATTAGGTTGAAACGAAATATTGTTTTAATTGGGCAATCTCAATCTAATTTAAATATATACGAATATAATTATGTTTGGAGCAATAAGAAATATCGTGGTGTAATGGCTCAAGATTTATTGAAATCAAATCCAGAAGCAGTTTCTAAATTTTTTGGTTATTACTTAGTTAATTATAGCAAAATAGATGTAGATTTTGAGGAGATATCAAATCCGTAATATTTAGTTTTTTTCTTTTAGAAAAATAAGATTATCCTAAACCAAAGTAAGGATATCTAATTGCATCATACAATGCTCTGCTGATTGGTTTTCTTTTTCCAAGACCGCCCGGAGTTACACCCAAGAATAAATCTGCAAATATTTCGCACAATTTTTCATCACGAGTACCGTAGTAAACCATTCTTTCAGGTAACTTCAGAGCCATAAGAGCAAAGAATGATAAATCTCTCAATTCTTTACCAAAGACTTTGTTCCAGTCACGGTGATATTGATCTAAATGTTTTTGGGAATAATCTTCCGTTTCCAATGCTTTTTTGATTGTATCAATTGCAATCTTACCGGCATGCATTCCATAGTATATTCCTTCGCCAGATAGTGGTGAAACCATGCCTGCTGAATCTCCTACAAGTAGTGTATTATCCATTGTTGTAGCCTTAATCGGACCATCGAGAGGTAGTGGCGCACCTTTCACAGGCGGGATTTCTTGTTCCTTTGGAAAATAGCCATCTTTCTTCAATAAATTTATGTAATCTTCCCATATCTCTTTTATTTTAATTGCTTTTATGGTTCTATTATACCCTCCAAATCCAATATTCAATATTTCTTTTTTGGGAAAAACCCAACCGTATCCTTCAATACCGCCTGGTTTGAAATGAACAAGTAAAGAGCTATTTTTGCTGTAGTTCTTATCTATGAACTCTTTACCAACATGTGGTTCCCACATTAGAGCAGTTCCCATTTGATTATCAGTCCAAGGTTTAATGTTTCTTTTTTCACGAACCATTGAAGCCAATTTGTCTCCGGGACCAGTTGCCCCAATAACCATTTTACTTTTGAAATCACCTTTAGAAGTTTTAACAGTCACCCCTCCATTAAATTCATAATTTTTGATTCGGGTTTGTGTCATAACTTCAGCCCCTACATCTCCTGCAGCTTCCAAAACTGCATTGTCAAACACTTCCCTGGTAATATTCCATGGAGTCCCTACAGGAAACTCATAGTCTATTTTGTATTTCATAGATGGTGAATACAAATTTACATCCCTTGAAGGACATTCAATTATTGGTTTGATATACGGTTCTAATTCAGGAAGTTCATCAAATAGTCTTGCAGTTAGTAACCCTCCACATGCCTTATCTCTTGGAAATTTTGATTTGTCTATAAGTAAAACTTTCATGCCAGCTTTTGCAGCATAGAATGCAGTAGTAGATCCAGCTGGACCCCCTCCACACACGATTACGTCATACTCAGTCATTTTTGTCTACCCATTTTTGGTAAGGCTCATGCGCATCCTCCCATGGGATGGATACGATAGCAGGCATTGAATAGGGGTGGTTTTTAACGATATACTTTTCTAGCTCTTCAAATTTTTCTTTGCTTGTTTTTAAAAATATTACATGTTCAGTATCATCTTTCAATTTCCCTTCCCAAGAATAAATTGTACGTACAGGCCAGAAATTACAGCAGGCAGCCAGTCCAGCTTCTACACATTCTTTTGCAATTTGTTCAGAGGTGGCTTCATCCGGAGCTGTGGTGTATACTGTAATGCCCATGTATATCGTGCATTTCGAGCATGTTTAAATAGCCCCCCTTTCGTAGTCGCGAACCCACATGGGTAACCAGTGACTGATGAAGACATTCGTCCGAAAGAGGTAAAAAAAATGGCAAATCCGTTATTCGTAACATACGAAGCTCCAAAAGAGCTATCAGAGAAAGCATACTTAGCAGCCGAAACAGCACGTGACGGCGGTAAAGTAAGAAAAGGTTCCAATGAAGTAACCAAATTGATTGAACGTGGTCAAGCAAAGCTAGTCGTTATGGCTTTAGATGTTGAACCACCTGAGATTCTAGCACATCTTCCAATGCTTTGTGAAGAAAAGCAAATCCCATACACCTACGTACCATCAAGAGATGAGCTTGGAAAAGCTGCGGGTTTGAAAGTAACCACAGCTGCAATAGCTATTACTGAAATAGGTAAAAAGAAAGGTTCGTTGGAAGAAGTAGTTAAAGCAATAGAAGCAGCTAAGAAATAAACATGGACGGAATCCCAGCACAAGTAGTTGAAGTTCTCGGTCGTACGGGAATGAGAGGTGAAGCCTCTTCTGTAAAAGTTCGTGTACTAGATGGCGATGATCGTGGGAGAATTATTAGAAGAAACGTTGTAGGTCCAGTAGATATTGGAGATCAACTTTTACTAATGGATTCATCAAGAGAAGCTAAAGCATTAGATAGGAGATAAAATGGCAGAAACTAAAACATGTTCATTTACAGGCAAACCAATTCCCCCAGGAACTGGTATGATGTATGTTAAGAAAACCGGGCAAGTCCTTTATTTCATAAATTCAAAAGCTAAAAAAAATTATGTAAAATTGAACAGAGTTCCAGCACGTACCCGTTGGACTGACGTAGCTCGAGCTAAGAGAAATCAATGAGTAATGAAACAACTTACGTAATGGTAAAACCAGATGGTGTACAACGTAGTTTAGTAGGAGAAATTATTCAACGTTTTGAAAGAAAAGGTTTGCAATTGGTTGGTCTCAAGCAAGTTATTCCTAGCGAGGAGATTGCCAAGAAACACTATGAAGTTCATTCCGAAAGACCTTTCTTTGCAGGATTAATAAAATTCATAACCAGTGGTCCAGTTGTTTGTATGGCTTGGTCAGGTCAGGAAGCAATTAGTGTCGCCAGGAATTTAATCGGCCCTACTAATGGTCGTGAAGCAGCACCAGGAACAATTCGTGGCGATTTTGGGATGGATATCGGTTTTAACATGATTCACGGTTCAGATGCAGCTGAAACAGCAGAATTTGAGCTTGGTTTATGGTTCCCTGAAGGAATTAATGAATGGACTCAAGATAATCAATCTTGGATTTACGAGTAACACAGGGCATCTTTTTTATTTCGTATAGAGATAGATATTACGTGCAAAAAATTCAGGTAGCATTAATTGCATTAATTTTCTTGTCAACTGGCTGCCTTGATTCTTCGATTGATGAAGATGACATCTCACAGTATGAATGGTGGGAGGTCCCCTTAGAGAAAAGGCATCTAATGGATTTAAATTTCAGCTCATGGCGTTCAACTTTGCCCGAACAAGGAAGCTATGATTGGACAGGCCCTTCTGAGCATTATGTTGAGGTTGATTTACCAGCTTCTGAACAAGACGCAGGTTATCCAGAGCCAGCCGTCATGCACGTTGCACTCTGGATGCCAAATGTCGGGCCCGAAACTAAGGTTCCAGTTATTGCAACAATTCATCCGTACTACGAATTTGCAGGATCTAACCCTAATACAATACCAGATTTGGGTATTGGTCAGTGGGTTCTCGAAGAATTCGTCCCTCATGGTTATGCCTTGGCTCAAATCTCTACGTTTGGTTCAGGTAAGTCAACACATTGTCAAGATGTCAAAGGCCTAGGTGAACAGATAGGAATACAGGCAGCAGTGGACTGGTTAGGAAAGCAACCTTGGTCCAATGGAAATGTTGGTTTAATGGGTAAGTCATATGCTGGGACTACCAATTGGGAAGCTGCTCAGAATCCTTCGCCTCATTTGAAGACAATTGTTCCAATCTCAGGTTCAATAGGAGTTCGAGAAATGTTTTACAGAAATGGTTCTAGTGAATCTAGAGCTATGTTATATGATGCCTTATACGAGGGTGCAACGGCTGGAGCATCCACAGATGATATGCGGATGTGTACTGACGATGCAATAGGTCCAGCTAGTCCTTGGACTACCTACGCTTTAGCAGAATATGGAGGAGATCAGTGGAATGATTATTGGGAAGAGAGATATCATTTGCAAGATGTGATTGACAACTATAATGGAAGTGTTTACATTGTGTGGGGACTACAAGATTGGAATGTCGACCCTTATCATGCATTTCCTACTTATAAAATGCTCCGTGAAGCAGGATTAAATGTGAAAGGAATTATGGGTCAATGGGGTCATAATTATCCTGATCAGCCTAATATTCATGAAAATATGAGTAGTGGGTATGGTGCAGAGGCTTTCCCTAAAGTAACAAGAATGGATTGGTCAATAGAACTTTACAATTGGTTTAATTATTATCTCAAAGGAATAGGTCCAGAGCCAGAGTCTCAAGTTCAGATTCAAAGGAATGATGGTGAGTGGCATGTCGAGGAAACGTGGCCATCTAATGATATCGAATGGACAACACATGATGCATCCGAATGGGGTTCCCTAGGAATTGTCTCTTCATCTTCCTCTATTACTTTGACAAGTAGTCCGCTTGAATCTAACTACCACATCTCAGGCCTCCCTACTTTTCACGCACAGGTAAATGCAAATTCGTGTAATGGAGGTCAATTATTTGTTACAATGTCAGATGGCACGACTGGTTTGAGACTAGGGCATGCAACAATGGATTTGCGTTATAGGGATGGAGGCTATGAAGCAAAAGGTGTCACTCCATTTTCTTCATATACTATGTTAATGCAATTTAATCCAATGGATGTTATAATTCCCGAAGGGCACACTATTCAATTAGAGATTGCTGAATCGGGAGAGGATTATCTATCTTCAACTTGCGCCTCAGCAGGAATTACCTTGAATGGTGAACAGCCATTATCTTTACCTTTAATTGATAGGAAATCATCAGATGAGCGCTGGTTTGAAGTTCCGCCTTGGTGGGAAGAGTAATCAATAGGACACAGTTTTAATCCCATTTCTTATGGTGAAAAATAATGCCAAACCCAGCTGAAATTAATGTAGGTGTTATTCGCATTGAAGGCACTAATTGTGAAGACGAATCTGCTTCAGCTTTTTCATCTTTAGGATGCAATGTGGAGAAGGTTCATCTCAAACAATTAGTTGGAGATGTGGCTAAATCTAAATGCAGAAATTTGATGGATTATGATGCAGTTTACTTCCCAGGAGGCTTTAGTTCAGGAGATTACGTTAGAGCTGGAGCTATCTTTGCATCACGTATAAAATCAGGCATTCAGTCTCAAGTCGATGAATATATAAATGAAGGAAGGCCAGTTCTTGGTGTTTGTAATGGATTTCAAATCCTGGTTGAAATGGGTGCATTGCCTGGTACAGAAACAGGCACTACTAGTATTCCAGATGCAGTGTTGCATACCAATGATTCTAGTCGTTTTGAGGCCCGACACGTCCATCTCCGTGTAGAATCGGATTCACAAAGTATTTTTACTAAAAATTACAAAACAAACCAAGTTTTATCGATCCCGAATGCCCACGCAGAGGGTAAGTTAATGATGAATCAGGAAAAGTTTCAGGAATTAGAAAGGAAAAAACAAATTGCATTTAGATATTGCAGTTCTGATGGCAAGCTTAATCCAGGTTATCCTTGGAATCCTAATGGGGTTGCGCACGATATTGCAGGAATAACTAATCCTAAAGGTAATGTTTTAGGGATGATGCCACACCCTGAAAGAGTTTTTCACGGATGGCAACACAATGATTGGACTTCATCAGAGATAAATCCAGATGGGCCTGGAGATGGCAGACCACTTTTCCAGGGAGTAGTTGATTTTCTTTGTCAGTAAATGAACTTGAAGTAGCGATTAAAGCGGTGATACGTGCTTCTGAAATAATTGTAGAAAGTTATGGTAATTTCAAAGAATTAGATTTCAAATCAGACATTGATGTCGTGACTGAAGTTGATTTTAAGTGTGAAGAGGCAATAACTAAGATATTACAAGAGGAAACACCAGAGTATGGAATAATTGCAGAAGAAGGAACTAGTTTTCCAGGGGAGAAAGTATGGATAGTAGATCCTCTGGATGGAACTATTAATTTTTCTCATTCGTTTCCGTTGTTTGGACCTTCCATTGGATTGTGTAAAGGAAATGAAGTTTTAGTTGGCGTAATTGCAGATCCAATACGTAAAGAGTTATTCTATGCTTCTAAAGGAAATGGGGCTTTT
>CACAGG010000035.1 GCA_902531985.1 uncultured marine group III euryarchaeote | reverse complement strand
TGTCAGATATTATTGATTTTGATCACCCTATGGTAATTTTTGAAGATGACGAAGATTCAGATGGTGGACACATATCTGCAGAAGTTTTCGATCAAGAAGAATTTCATTGTGCAGGTGATGATCACGATGGGCATGATCATGATGAACATGATCACGATGAGCATGATCATGATGAAAACGAACACCATGACGACAGTGATGGTGGTGACCCAAATCCAGATTATTATCATGCAGTAATGACAATGAATTCTATAGATAATTTCACTATAGAAATTCAAGGCGAATTTATAGCTGAGCGAGCTGACGAAATGCGCTCTCAGCTTGCAGACTTTTGTATTACGATGCCAGATTCAGATGGTAGCGTTATCACTGATGAATGTTTTGAAATGTGGCTTGCAATGATTGAAGAATCGGACGATGATCATCACGATGATGGTCATGGTGATGACGGACTACCGTCCCCTCAAGACGTGTTGAACATGGCAGATGTAGATGGTGATTCGTTACTAACTTTTGACGAGTTATGGAATGTTTTGGATCAAGACGATTCACACACCGATGATTACAACCATCATGATGAGTCAGACGAGCATCATCACCATGGTGATGACGATTACCACCATGACCACGATGATGGCAGCGATGCCACGCATGCAGAAAGTGATAGGCATCATAGCCATGAAGAAAATACAGATTTTTTCATGGAAATTTTTGATGAAGCCGATATGGATACCGATGGACATCTTGATATGATGGAATTGGAAATCTTTATTCAAGCTATATTCAATCAAGCACCTGATGAGCACCATGATGATGAGCACCATGATGATGAGTTCAGATGTCCACCAGATATGGACGACGAAACGTGCGATACTCTAAGTTACTACTGTAATGTACTCTCAGATAATTTAGCTTGCATGAGAATGATGGTAGTTTACTGTTGGGATAACGACTCCGAAATGTGTACTAATTTCAAAAACGATATGCAAGATGATGATGAAGATGGTGGTCCAGATATCCTTATGGGATATTTTGCCTATGATGAGGGTTTGATAGACGCTAGCACATTTATGGATGAATATATCGTCCCAATGTCTGAAGTTATGGGGGATATTACGGGTGGACATGATGATGGTCATGGTGCATTCTTTGAAGTAAACACCTTTACTGCAACAACAAATGAAGAGCAACTAACATTTGTACCACATTACTTAGATCGTGAATCAAGTCCTAGTTTCATTTGTGGAGATGGTTCCGAAATTTCATTTTACCATGTTAATGATGGATACGGGGATTGTGATGATGGTGCAGATGAACAATGGTATGATAATAACACACCAGATGATTATTCAGATGATTGTCAATATGAAGATGATGAAGATTGTGATGGCGAACCAGTAAATTGGTTTGATTGCCACGATGAAACACAAATTTGGATTTATCGTGTAAATGATGGTTATTCAGATTGTCAAGATGGTGAAGATGAAGATAAGACTTCTTATTGGTATGCGAATATTTATCTTTTTGAAGGAGATTATTCCGATGGTAATCTATCGGGTGCTGAAATATATGCTTCAATAGATTCATATTGCAACTGGACTGACGAAGATGAAGTAGATATTTCATGCGAAGAGGAACTAAGGGCAGATTTGGTTGAAGGAGAGACATATACTCTGGTAACCTATTCTGGTTGTGATTCTGAATGGGATGAAGAAACAGAAGATCATGAATACGACTGTAGTACCGGGCTAGACTCCTACAGGATGGGAGATTATTCCCACAATGCCACAGATTCAACAGGTAACGTGTATTGGTTCAACGGAACATTAAATCAATCTAGCATGGTTACAGACTCTATGCCTTACAACATGTATGATGATAGTGATATGAACGAAATACAAGATGACAATTTCTACAAGTATCATGTATTGGGTGCATATGGTACTTATCCCTTTGAATTTGGGCAGGATAATACAGTAGAGATTTCTTTTGGAGCATGGAACTGCCATAGTTATGATGATGGTGAGGAGGACTGTCACTCAACTTGGCATCAAGGATTTTACATATACAGAGATTCATTCAATCCAGATAATACTATGGAAAATTTAGTAGGTTCTTTGCAATCAAATTACTACGAGGAAGTTGAGGAATGTCCTCTTAGCTGGAATGAAACAAATTGCGATAAATCAGGCCGTTCTATTGCTGTAGGTGAATTCGATTTAGAAGCTGGTGAATATTATTTTGTTCCGGTAACGGATGACAGGAATAATTTATCGTATCAGTTTACAGTTGCTTATCCAAACTCCTCATCAGTTTACTTCAGTCACGCAGATAACGCAGATTATCCAAAATATATGGCAGATAATACATATGAATACGATGATGATTGGAACAGGATCGTAGTTGAAGGAAATACAGATAGAACTCATTTCCCAGATGCTACATCTCCTGGAATGAATATGGGTGATGTTGAATGTTACGACGATGAAACCGGTGAAGAACTTGATTGTGATGAAGTTTTTGCGATGTTTGCAATCACGCTCGGACTCGCTGAAAATGGAACGCTCTATCAGTCAGGGGATCTACCTGCAGACAATGCTGCAAGTAATTCTGTTGAACTAATCAATATGATGATTGAGATGGGAATGTTTGATAATGA
Source organism: uncultured marine group III euryarchaeote (assembly GCA_902531985.1). GTDB lineage: Archaea > Thermoplasmatota > Poseidoniia > MGIII > CG-Epi1 > CG-Epi1. The sequence goes on along the minus strand of CACAGG010000035.1, from coordinate 5,066 downwards.
TGATGATGAACATCATCACGGTGATGGATATGTAGATTGGGCGGAATGGAATTACTGTGAATGGGAAGGAGATTCATCTCTGCAAGATGGCGATATGAGATGGTACTGTACAGACAATGATGATGGCGTCGATGGATTTGATGACTGGTGGTTCTATTGCGAAGCTCATGATGATGGCATGGACGGTACAGATTATTTCTGTACAGATGACTTTGGACAATCTTCAGAATATGAATTTTCTGCAAGTAATGATCATTATGTGACTGGAGGAAGACCAGATGACCACGGAGACCATCACGGTGATGAAATGTGGTATTGCGAAGACTGTAATTGTCAAGATATGGATGATGCTGCTGGATATGGAGAAGCACCTGAAGGATACAGACAATGCGGAGGTCATGAAGATGACTACGATGACCATGGAGATCACGACCACGGTGACCACGATGATATGGGCCCAATGGTTTGTTATGACATCGATGAGCACGTATTAACCGAAGACGATAATGCAGAAGATTGCAGATCCAAAGGATTCATGTGGGTACCATGTAGTTCAGGTCCTCCAGGAACTTGTGATGGTTTGGAAGGAGATGATGGCGGTAACCCTCCACTTCTAGATGGAATAGTTGGAGTAGGTGGAGAAGATGTTGAACCTGTATTCATGTCCACAAATATAGTTGGTTCTGTGAGCGAAAACCAAGGTTTACCAATTTACACTGGAAATTCTTTCTTCTTAACTTTTGAAGGAGCTGATGATTCATTAGATGTTCACGAAGCGTATATTCCCGTAGGCGAGGATGGAAATCTTTGGCATGTGGAAATGGTGCTCCTAGAAGATTATGAAGTCATCTCTTGTGATGTATGTGAAGATTTAGAAATCGAAGCTAATGGTGCTAAGTTCAATAGTAACGAACCAGTTACAGTTAGATTTGGCAAAGTAGCTGAACCGCTTCCAGATTGTGATGTAGTAGTCACCCTTTCAGAAGATGGGTATGCCTTTGAACCTGCTGAAGTTTCAATTAATGTAGGCGAAACTGTATGTTGGCAATGGAAGGATTCAACAGATGTTCACAACGTTGAATCAGTAATTGACCTTACAGATTATGCATCAGCCGGTGAATTTAGTAGTGGTGAACCATCCAATACAGTAGATTTCAGACATACTTTCACTGAAGATAATGCAACTTACTATTATGTGTGTGAACCACATGCGACCATGGGAATGGTTGGTAAAGTCACAGTAGGTGAAGGTGCTGCAGAAGACCCAGTAGAAGATATATTAGACGAATCAGGACTTCCTAGTGTTGGTTTCGTTGTTGGTTCACTTGTTTTAGTTGGTGCGGCAGGTCTACGTCGCAGAATACACTAAGCATAAATATCTGAGTAATACCCCTCTGCTATGACAGAGGGGATACCAGTAGTCAGAATGTATACTGACGATAGTGGTCACACCAGATTTGCAAAGATGCAGATTCCGGTAGAAAGTAAGACAGGTCTTGGATCAGTAGGGCTATTTTCATCATTATTTGTTAATGAAAATATTGATGACAATTCTGGAGACTTGAAGACCCAGTTTGCGCTTACACCAGTGCCAGATAAGCTAGAGGGCGAAGGCCCTAAGCTTGCACATACGGCACCAAGACGGCAGCTTGTATTGACATTAAGCGGATGTTTAGAGTTCAAAAGTTGTGACGTTAACACAGAGGATGAAGAACACAAAGTAGTTATCCGTCGTGGAGATATTTTACTTGCAGAAGATTTAGAAGGTGCAGGTCACGTTTGGAAATTTATAGAAGCTCAGGACGGAAATCTTTATCCTTGGATTAGGTGTTATATTCATTTAGGTGAGGAGTATAATCACTTTGTTTCTCAGCTAGTACCAAAAGTTAAGCATTAGGTGCTTAACTTTAAAAAAGGTCCAATAAAATTTAGTTATGGTTCGCAAAGGCTCACCAATGAGGCGCTGGCAACTAAGTATGCTAGCTTTTCTTGCTTTTTTTCTGATAACACTTTCTGGATTTTCACCAGACTTAGGTCGAGAGATGAGCCAGAGGGAAGAATTCTCTTATCCCGATAGTGATGTTTGGAAGGCGTCTGATAGGGCTGAAGAGAAGATGCCAGAAGAATATTGGTTGATTTTCCAAATAGTAATGGGTAATTCAGTAGATTCTGAAAATCATAATACTCTTAAGATGGATGTTTTTCGAGAAACAACCAGCCGCAATGATCTTTTGAGGGCAGATAATGAAACTAGTCAATACTTTGATTCTAAATTTAACTGGCAAGTTCAACGTGATGAGTTATCTACTCTTTGGGGAATAGCAGATACTGTACGTGCCATAATGAATAATGAAACTGTTGTTACTACACAGATAGGTTATATTGGTCCAAATTACGCAGAAGCAACACAGCAAGATTTAACTTTCGTTTTAAATGCAATTTTTAATTTTAGGGCAGATGACGGTTCATTTCCCTACAGACAAATAGTTTCACCTGATTTATGTGTAATTGAGGCAGGTGAATGTACAAAGCCTCGTGATAGTTTTGATAATGCAACAGAGTATTATGCACTTCCAGGAACAGAATGGAAATCTAAAGGATTTTCAATGGTTGGAGAAGCGAATTCTACTAGACTGTATGATGATTATCCTAGACAAAGAGGCGATTATGAGCATTTTGAATATTGGGAACAGAAAGTTGATGCATATTATTTGGATCCCTTAGAGTCAGATGAAGAGGTTAATTTCTATTCATACCTGGCATTTGGTTTAGAATTAGAAGATCAAATTAATTCTACAGCACCACTCATTGGTTTATCTTTTGTTTTGATGGTAACATTACTTTCTTTCTATTTCAGAAATATTTTAGATGTTTTTGTTAGTGGCCTTGGCTTGGGACTATTGATGGTTTGTATGACTGCAAATTCCTATTGGTTAGGTTTTCCTCAAACTCAATTAGCAGCCATGTTGCCAATTCTTATGTTGGCTTTAGGTGTTGATTTTGTTATTCACAGTTTAACACGTTGGCGTAGACTCACTTTAGAACATCCAATTTATCCTCACTATCCACAAGAAGCAAGTTTTGAAGGAGCAATAGGTGCAGTTCGAACTCTGTTCCCAGCACTTGGTGTTGCAACAGTTACTACCGTTGTTGCGTTCGGTACTGCAACTCTAAGTAAAATTCCAGATCTGTACGAATGGGGAATTCTAGGCCCTCTTGGAATAATTCAAGCTTATCTGATAATGGGAGTCTTCGTACCTATGCTAAGAAGTTACTTCCCACCACCTGAAGCTCCGGCAGATAAAGGAGAGGGAATTTTCTCTCAAATCGGTCAATATTTCAGTGTTAGGCAATTATCATCAGTAATGGTTAATCGTTCTTTGGCGATGTTGATTATTTTCTTACTGATTAGTATTGTTTTATCTCCAGTTGTTCTTGGCAATCCAGAATCAAGATTTGATGTTAAGGACTATGCAGATAATGATTCAAGATTCATTCGAACGGTAAGCTTAGGACAAGCAACTTTTACCGAAAATGGAGAACCTGGTTACTTCTTGATTGAAGGTGAAAATTTAGCTACTTATGAAACCATTGTAGAAATTAATAGAATGGAAACAGACGTGGCAACTTACAGCCCTAGTGCAACTTGGCTTGGTAGCGTTCCCTATGTAGTTAAAACACAAACACTTCTCGCGTTAAACGTACCAGGTAAAGGTTACGTTCCCCAAACAGTGGACCCAGTTACAGGGTTTCCTACTTCTGATGATGAGGTTTACAAGGTACTAAGTGACGTTTACAGAAATGGTACAGTAAATTTAGAAGGTAGTTTCTATATTTCTCCGTCATCAGCTAGGGAAATGTATCTTCTTGAAGACGGTAAAATGACGATGGCTCGTTCTTGGTTCCAAGTAGAGCGACCAGATGACATATACGGTTCAATGATGGATTTGAAGGATGATCTAGATGAATCTGCTTCTGATCTAAATTCAATAGATGGAGTTTCAGTACAAGTTGCAGGTTTGAGTTATGAAAGATATGTTTACATGTTAGAAATTACAGACAGTTTCCAGGAAAGTTTGGTCGTAGCTATAGGTCTAGCATTTGTTATTGTTCTTTTTGTTCTCAGAGATTTTAGACTGAGTTTGATTACCATCCTTCCAGTAATAGCAATTACTTTGTGGTTAAGAGGAGGTATGGTTCTTTCAGATACTCCTGTAAATTTAGTTACAGTTCAAATTTCTAGTTTAGCTATTGGTTTAGGTGTAGATTACGCAATACATATGGTACAAAGGGTCCGTGAGGCTAGATTCGAAAATCCTAAAGCCTCACAAGAAGAATGGATGGCTGAAAGTTTAGATGAAACTGGAAATAATGTTGCAATGTCTGCATTTACTGATTTTGTAGGATTTATGATTTTAGCACTATCCATAATGCCACTTTTCGTTACTTTTGGAGTGATTATGGCAGTTATGATCTTCCTTTCATTCATTGCAGCAGTGATTATGCTTCCTGCATTACTGTATCAATTTGGTAATTTAGAAGGTAATTCCAGATTCTAGAATCCACTTCTTTTGAATTTTTTATCTAATTCAGAAGGTGTGATTGTCATTACAGTAGGTCTACCATGCACACAAGCATAAGGATTTGGAATTGATTCCATTTCTCTTATTACAAATTCCATTTGTGCCATTGTTAACTTATCGCCAGCCCGTAAGGCAGAATGGCATGCTACAGTATACATCATGTAGGTGTGCTTTTCTTCAGCAGATTTCATTGAGCCGCTCTCCACAATATCGTCTATGGCTTCCCTTATTCGTTCAGTTTCGGATCCAGCCAATAGGGCAGGAACACTCCTTATCATGAAAGATGAAGGACCAAATTTCTCAACGTCAAATCCCATCTCATTTATTTGAGGTAACATTTCCTCAAACGCGCTTGCTTCACTTTTTGATAATTCTAAAGAAATAGCTTTGAGCAGATCTTGTTTTCCCACTCTCTTGAAACGAGATTGATCTTTCAGCCGTTCGTACATTACTCTTTCATGGGCTGCATGAAAATCAATAATG
>CACAGG010000034.1 GCA_902531985.1 uncultured marine group III euryarchaeote | reverse complement strand
GGCCTGGTAATTTTATCAAGTCTGATGATTTCCGAGAGAGGACTTTTGCCTGAAGTTCCTAAAAGACCAATTAATCCCGCTTCTTCTGGTAAAACTAGACCATTGTATGTATGGCCAAGCATAGTTTTCTGCGTTATAATTATTGAAATTATAATTCTGGGGGTTCTCTGATGAGTTCAATTCTCAAGGTTAGCAACATGACTAAGGATTTTGGGGGTTTACGTGCAGTTGATAACGTCTCTTTTGAAGTTAAAAAGGGCGAACTTGTAGGGTTGATTGGACCCAATGGTTGTGGTAAAACTACAACTTTTAATTGTATTTCAGGTCTTTTAGATGCAACAGAGGGAGATGTTGAAATTTTTGGAGAAGATGCAACATTATTGAGGCCTGACGAAATACAAAAATTAGGTCTCACACGTACATTTCAGCATACTAGACTTTGGAGAGAGATGACTGCTATTGAGAATTTGCTTATTCCTCCTAGAAATCAGTATGGAACAAATCCATTTCATGCATTTATCTCCCATTTCTTTGACAACGGTGAAAAAGAAAGAATCAGGAAAGCTTACGAAACTCTAGAAGAGTTAGAAATAACACATATGGCACATAATTTGACAAGTGAATTATCCGGAGGTCAAAGTAAGTTAGTAGATATCGGAAGAGCTTTGATGGGAGAGCCTGAGCTATTATTGTTAGATGAACCCGTTGCAGGAGTTGCAGGTCCATTAGCAGAAAAAATATTTAACAACTTAAGAACGATTGTGTCTGAAACTAACATTTCTATTTTTGTTATAGAACATAACATGGATTTTATTCTTCGAAGAGGCGTAGATAGGATAATTGTAATGGATCAGGGTAAAGTTTTGATGGAAGGTACTCCTGATGAAGTAAAGGGTAGTAAAGAAGTGATTGAAGCTTATCTTGGAGGTGCAGGTTGAGCCGAATTTTAGATGTGAAAAATCTGGTAGGTGGTTATGGAAAAGTTCAAATCATGAATGATGTTGATTTGCATGTTGATGAAGGAGAGTTTGTTACAGTAATTGGACCTAATGGCTGTGGCAAGTCTACATTCATAAAGATAATTTTTGGAATTGCTACTTACTATAGTGGAAGTGTTAAACATAAAGGGGAAGAAGTTTCAGGTTGGAGAACAGATTCTTTGGTTAACAGAGGTATTGCTTATGTTCCACAAGTAGACAATGTATTCCCTAGTCTTTCAGTTAGAGAGAATTTAGATATGGGAGGTATTCATCTTCCAGGTCCATTACTAAATGAGAGGGTTGATGAGATTTTAGAAATGTTTGAGGATCTCAAGCCCCGTATGAGTGATGTTGCAGCTTCTCTATCAGGCGGTCAAAGACAGATGCTGGCTATTAGTAGGGCACTAATAAGCAATCCAGACTTTCTGTTATTAGATGAACCCACTGCTGCGTTAAGCCCTCTTTATCAAAAACAAATTATTGAAAGAATTGATGCGCTACGTTCTAAAGGAATAACTGTATTGATAGTAGAGCAAAATGCACGCTTATCTTTAGCACGTTCAGATCGAGGTTATATTTTTTCTAATGGTAAAGTTGTACATACAAATAAAGCTAGTGAAATTTTAACAGATCCACAGATTAATGAATATTTCTTAGGTACTAAAAAAGACGAATAATCATGCTGGACTTTAGTACTAGAAAACTTGCAATCACTAATGTAATGATGTTAGTAGTTTCTGCATTATGGGGCTTTGCGTGGCCCGTTGGTCGTTTGCTTGCTACAGACTTGTTAGAATTGCCGTTTACCGTTATGTTTCTTCGTTATACATTTGCAATACCTATCCTTTTCGCCTGGATGTGGATTAAGGAAGGAAATGTTAAGCCTAAAAGTTCAGATTACAAATATCTTACAGTTATGGCCTTTACATCAGTATTTCTGTATCAAATAGGATATATGTATGGTATGCAAAAAACGGCAGCTTCAGATGCTTCTCTAGTTATAGGATTCAATCCAGTTTTTGTGGCGATTTTATCAGCTATTTTTTTATCCCATAAGTTTACATCAAAAGGTGTTGCTGGCGTTGCGTTGAGTTTTGTAGGGATTATTCTTATTTTTGTAGCATCTCCAAATGTTTCAATAGCTTTAGAAGATAGACTGTTAGGTAATAGTCTAATAATGTTTGGGGCTTTTTCTTATGCAATTTATAATGTTTTGATGAGATACTATTTCTTGACTAATTCAGGCGAGCATCTAAGTTCTCTTTCTTTAATTGCTTGGGTTTCACTAATTGGTTGGACTTTGTTTATTCCTTTTGTAATTTCAGAGTCTCCTTGGGAAAGAAATTGGACAATAAATGAATGGATATTAATTGGGTATTTGGGAGTTCTTTCCACAGCCCTTTCTTATGTTCTTTTTGCAATAGGTATTGAAGAGATAGGATCTACACGTGCATCTAGTTTCATTAATTTGGTGCCAATATTTGGAATATTATCAAGCTGGCTCTGGATTGATGAGCAGTTACATTGGATCCAATTCGTTAGTTTTATTTTGATATACTTTGGAGTAAGTTTAGTTAATCAGCAACCTCCGGAAACAGTTTCCAATAATTAATTTAGCCCAGGCTAAACTTTTTATTAGCTCAGTCTAATATAAGTCGTGGATTCAATAGCTGTAGAAAACTATCTCAAGTCTCTTTGGCAACTGGGATCAAGTGATGTAGCAACATTAGATTTAGCTCAACACCTGAATGTAGCTCCAGCTTCAGCAACGAAAATGATTAAGCGATTAAAGGAAAGAGGGTTTGTTGAGCATACTCCTTACAAAGGCGCATCATTAACTGTAGAGGGAAAAAATAAGGCTTTATCAGTTGTTCGTAGACATCGTCTTCTTGAGGCTTTTTTGTCCCAGACACTTGACCTAGGTAGTGAACAACTTCACGATGAGGCTGAGCGATTGGAACATGCTTTGTCTAATGACCTTGAAGAGGCAATTGACAACTATCTCGGTAATCCTACTAGAGACCCACATGGCCATCCGATTCCAGGTCCAAATGGAGAACTTTCCCATGGAAATGATTTATTACTTAGCAAAGCACCTGTAGACAATGTTCTGATAATTACCCAAGTTCCAGATAGAAACTCAGAGATGCTCTCTTGGCTTAGAAAGAACGAAATAGTCCCAGGTAAACAAATTGAAATTATTGATAAAGATAAATTTGGCGATAACATTCAGATTAAATTAGATGGAAGAGACAAAAGATTAGGATTTTCGGTGGCTAATAAGATTCATGTGAAGCTGGAGGTTGATATTTGAATATAGCAACATTTCAAGATAGCTTTTCTAAGTTTTCAAAAGCTAATCTTATTGAATTGTGGAATTCTAGGCACCGTCGTTTAGCAATTTTAACCGTATTGTTTTTGTATTCGATTTTTCCAGGCAAATTGGGAGAAATTACGAGATTGGCTCTTTTTGATGCCTATATACAAGTTACAGTTTTTGTAGCAGCAACTTTACTTTTATTTTTTGGGCTAGAGCATTTTTTTAAAATTGATATTGGGGTTTTAATGAAAAAGGGAGATAATTGGCAAGTACCAATGGCTAGTCTTTTGGGAGCACTTCCAGGATGTGGCGGAGCTGTAGTAGTCATTACGGCTTTTGCTAGGGGAAATATTCGGTTAGGTGCAATGGTGGCTGCTTTAATTGCTACAATGGGTGACGCTGCCTTTCTCCTTTTAGCTAAGGAACCAACTACTTACATAAGACTGATAGGAATTTCAATGTTTGCAGCTATTGTGAGTGGCTGGTTGGTAGACAGATTTCATCAGGGTGAACTTTACAGTTCAGAGGTGAAACATATTAAGAATATAAGAATAGGAGAGTTACGAAATAGAGACAAAATATTCATAGCTTTGGCCGCACCGGGACTAATTCTAGGAATTTTACAACTTGCACAGATAGATATTTCCGAGTTTGGAATAATTGTTTTCTCACTGGGTGTTTTTGGAGCCCTTTTTTCGATTACGGTTTGGGCAATTTCTCCTATCACTGCAGTATCTTCAAGTGGCGATCATCCATTCACTAGATCTAGCGAGGAAACTTCTTTTGTCACTATCTGGGTTATTGCAGGTTTTTTAGCCTATGAATACGCGTATTCTTTTTTGGGATTGGATTTAGAAGTTCTTGCTGAAGCTGCATGGATATTTCTTCCACTTTTAGCAGTTCTTGTAGGTTTTATACCTGGCTGCGGTCCCCAAGTATTAGTTACTACATTATATCTTAATGGCATAATTCCTTTTGCAGCCTTGATAGCAAATTCAATTTCCAATGATGGTGATGCACTGTTTCCAGCAATTGCCTTAACGCCTAGAATGGCGATTATAGCAACTCTTTACAGCGGTATTCCTGCACTAATAATCTCATACATTTTCCTGTTTTTAGGATAATTAGAATTTTTTCAGTGCCTTCTATGCTTTTCAAAATATTTTTGATGATATTCCTCAGCTTTCCAAAACTCTTTAGCTTCGGTAATTTCAGTTACAATTTTGCGGTCACCTAACTTATTTTGTAAGTAATCTAAAGATTTTTCTGCAATTTTTCTTTGAGTCTCCGTAAAGTAAAATATGGCAGATCTATATTGATTTCCAACGTCAGGGCCTTGACGATTAAGCGTCGTAGGATCATGCTTTTCCCAAAATACATTCAATAGCGAATCGTAGGAAACCACATCTGGATTATAATTAATTAAAACAACTTCAGCATGGTCTGTAGTATTACTACAAACTTGTTCATAAGTGGGGTTTTCAGTTTTACCACCACTATATCCCGAAATTACTTCATTTACTCCATCAACTTTAGAAAAGTCATATTCAACACCCCAAAAACAACCAGCTCCAAACATTGCTTGTGCCATCAGTTTCTCCTTTTATTAATCCAGAGATTTAATAGTTGCATTCCTTCTTCTAAATCCATTTTATCGATTCCTGAAAATGCTAAACGGATATAGTAATCAGTTTCATTCTCTAATGGCCTACCAAAGTGATGTCTTCCACAGAAACTAACTCCAGTTTCTTTTAGAACAATTTTTCTAAATTCTTCAGGATCACTAAATCCGCAATCTTTCATTAATTCAGTTATTTTAGGAAATACATAAAATCCAGCTTCAGGTGAATGAACTTCAACTCCATCTATACGATTCAATATTTCTACTAGCATATCTCTTCTCCCTCTTAATTCATCTAAAATTTCTTGTGTTTCTTCCTTAGGGGCCTTGAGTCCAGCCACTCCTGCATATTGAACAAAATGTGTTGTACAAGATTCCATATTAACATTCAAACGAGTGATTTGTTCGATTATCTTTTCAGGTCCAATTGCTCCACCTAGTCTCCACCCAGTCATCGCAAATTTTTTAGAAAACGTATACATTGTTAATGTTCTGTCGTACATTCCAGGAAGGCTTGCTATTGACTTTGGATTCCCCTCGTAAAGAGTGTCAAAATATGCATCATCAGAGATTAGAAACATGTCATTATCAATTACCAATTTAGCTAAACGTTCCATTTCTTTGTCCGGAGAGGATGCACCTGTTGGATTATTGTAATTATTATAAAAGATATGTTTGGCACCTTTTTTAATTCCATTTTCTATTGTATCAAAGTCTAATCTGAGGCCATCGGGAGTGTTGATGTAACCATAAGGACAGGCAATACCTCCATAGAATTCAATCTGAGATTCATAAATTGGATATCCTGGATTAGGATATAGTACAATATCTTCTTTTTCCATCATTGCAGCTATATATTTTCCAATACTTGGTTTACCTCCAGGCTGTATCGAAACATTATTGAGCCCATAATCTAAGCCTCTTGCACTACCGACATCCTTTGCTAAAGCTTCTCTAAGCTCAGGTATACCCGGAGCAGGGCAGTAACCTGTTTTTCCATTATCTATACCTACCTGAGCAGCTTTAATCACTGATATTGGAGTTGGCAGATTAATATCTCCTAAATGAAATGGATAAATTTTAGTCCCTTTGGATGCTAAACTTGCAGCCTCAGCAGAAACTGCAAATGCCGTTTCACTACCTAGTAAGTCCATTCTTTTGGCAGTACTCATGCAAAATTAATGGCAGGCCGCTAATTATTATTTATTTTTTTGCGTAATCTTTATACTTAACCATTAATGCGCACAGTAATGGCAAGTGAATGGAGAAGGCAAATTAACGCTTGGTTGCAAGAGCATATGTTGGCCGTCAGTTCTGTAGGCTCAATTTTCAGTACATTTATGTTATTGATAGGGACTTTAGGTAATTGGTACGCCGATGAATCTTGGGCACCTTCAACTATTTTAGATATTATAGGTGACTGGGCAATTTGGGTTCTTATTCTAGGAATACTACTTCTTGCTTTATCATCTTATTATTTATGGCTTACAAGATATTATATGGAAAGATTTGAAGAAATTATTTCGACAAACTCTAAAAAAGAATTTCAAAAAAACTGGACAGAAATTGAACAAATTGCACGTTATCAGCTTCCGAGCGAGTACAAAAAAAGGGTTTCAGAAGCACGTAAAAAGTTTGGATTGAGATAATTAAGAAATTTTATATAGGCTCTTTTTTCTTTCAAATAAGAGGTTAACAACCTCAGGTTCATAACTGATGAAATCCGAAGAGAAAACAACTGAAGAGAAGACTGCATTGGATGAAGAGAGCATTGTAGAGTTAAGTCCTGAAGAACAAATTGAAGCTTTAAAATTAGATGTTGATAAATATAACGAACAATTCATGAGAGTTGTTGCTGATTTCGATAATTTCAGAAAGCGAGTTGATAGAGACCGTGAGCAGCAGAGCCTTAGGATGAAAGGGCAGGTAATATCTAATTTTTTGGATATTATAGATACAATAGATAAGGCCAAAGAAGCAGATTATCCGGACTTAGAGAGCTCATTAAATGGGATTTTAGGTATTCAAAAATTAGTGTCTTCATTTATGGAATCTTTTAAAATAGAAAAGTTCGTTCCTAAGGGAGAAATATTTGATTTTAGATTCCATGAAGCTTTAACTACAGTAGATCAAGAAGGGGTTGAGCCAAATACCGTAGTTGACGTAATTCAATCAGGATATAAACTTGAGGGAGAAGTACTAAGACCGGCTAAGGTAGTAGTATCAAAAAATAGCGAAGAAAAGGAAGTTAAAGAAGAAGGTGAGTAAAATGGCAAAAGAAGTAATAATTGGAATTGATTTGGGTACAACCAATTCAGAAGCAGCGCACTTGGAAGGGGGAAGACCTGTAATCATTCCTTCAGCCGAGGGTTCAACATTTGGGGGTAAGATGTTCCCATCAGTTGTAGCATTTACGAAAGATGGAGAACGTATTGTTGGAGATCCAGCTAAAAGACAAGCAGTTTTGAATCCAGAAAATACGATTATGCACATTAAGAGGAAAATGGGGACTAAGCATAGAGTCACAATTAAGAAGAAGAAATATTCACCTGAAGAAATTTCAGCAATGGTTCTTCAGAAAATAAAGGCAGATGCAGAAGCTCATCTAGGTGTTGACATTGAAAAAGCAGTGATTACAGTTCCAGCATATTTTAATGATAACCAAAGGCAAGCTACGATTGATGCAGGTAAAATAGCAGGTTTACAAGTTGAGAGGATTATCAATGAGCCTACTGCAGCAGCACTTGCATATGGTTTAGAAAAAGAAGGTGAGTATAGCGCAGTGGTTTTGGATTTAGGAGGTGGTACTTTCGATGTAACCATAATGGAAATGGATGACGGCGTATTCGATGTGGTCTCTACTTCAGGTGATAATACACTAGGAGGAACGGATATGGATGAAGCCATTATAGATTATTTAGCAGATATTTTCAAACAAGACAATGGCATTGATCTTAGAGACGATCCTGCAGCAAAGCAAAGACTTAGGGATGCGGCTGAAAAAGCCAAAATTGAATTAAGTAATACCTTGAAATCGACGATTAATTTACCTTACATCT
>CACAGG010000033.1 GCA_902531985.1 uncultured marine group III euryarchaeote | reverse complement strand
GACATTTGGCATCCGTTTGACCAACCAGTCAAATATATTCTTTTTTCATCAACAGGTAAGTCTTGAACAGTCCGGTTAATTAATTCACTTAGGAAGCCTACGTCATTTATCTCTAATTGTTTCGCATCGCCACAGCAATATCCCGAATTCCATGACTCTTCGTTATTCCCAAATGCACCACTATTTGGATCGGCAATGCCTTCTGGATGGATTAGAATGGCATCTACTTCATCTGCAAGGAGCATCATATCAGATAAGGTGCGTTGTTCAAATGAAGAAGCAGACCACCCGTGTAGTTCCATAATCACTGGCGCTTTCGAAGTTCTAGTAATTTGCTCAGGAATGTAGGTCAGCCAGCACCTTTCCCTTTCCTCAAATTCAAAACATTGGTATGTATCCTTATTAATGGTAAAAGGATCAATAGTGGCTTCTTGCTCAACATCGTCTGCCCCTAAACAACCTGAAAATGCTGTAAGGGTAGTTAGTAATGCAACAATACTGCTAGCTTTCATTTCTATTATTCAATGTCAACAGTAGTACTCGTTGTACTATCTCTACCTTTCTGTTCGTAATCCATTTTAATTTCTACGCTTGTCTTTCCAGAAGCTATCAGTTTCATTTTTAGAACAGATTGAATTTCGCTGTATGAGTTAAGGTCCCCTAATGTAAAGGAATTCTCAGAAAAGGAATATGCTACGTCTGGTTCTATTCCGCCTAATCTTAGAACGGAATCATTATACTGAGGCCTTATTTTGCACCCTGAGATTAAATCAGCTGAATAATTACTTACGTTTAATTTTAATTTAACGATATCATCTTCAATTTCATATGAAGTAGTTATAATAATTTCTTTTTCATTAAAATAATTATCTACCATTTCCCTGGTTACGCCAGTAGTTTCAGAGATTATAGGCTCAAGTTGTGGTTTAACGTTCTTTATAGTCTCAGAATCCCCATTCCAAGACCCCATTGTTGGATTTTCTTGTTCTACACCTCTTACTGCTCTTGCCATTTTACTTTTGAAAAAGTTATCAGTTTCCCCATATATTACTGCAGCTAGGTAGGAATTTTTTCCTCTTTGTAATATAATTTTATTGTTTCCATACCCTATGTCTCCCAAATCCCCTTCAGTATTGAATGAGTCTTGTACGAAGTCATTGATAGCAGTTAACATTCCGCTCATAATTTCACTATCTGTTTTTACTTCTACGGCACTCAAATTTCTAATTAATCGTCCGTCTTTGTAAATTAAATATAATTCTTCTACCTTATATTTAGCCACAGGTTTTGATTCTATAAGTGTTTCATTTGCAGAATCGTCTTCTTTGGTTCTATACATCAATACTCCTCCAAATAGCAAGAATAGAAGACTTATTCCAATTGCACCTGGCAATATTTCTCTCATTCCAAATTGATTGCTGTCAGAATTAGAAGAAGTACTGTATAATTTAACTACATCTTCCATATTTACCGATCTATTATCAGAATAGCTAACATGTCCGAATTGATCTTCTATCATTATTCGATAGTAATATTCCTTGTCCAGTTGTGGATTTATGATTTCATATTCATAGTATCCAGCTTCACAAGGAGATATTATTTCTTGATTAAACCATCCTTTGCTAATGTTACTTGTGCTTTGTACTTTACATGTCTCAGCGTCATTCGGTATGTTGTATCCCATCACTATATGTGTAGTATTGGTAGGAGTGATTGCAATATTGTCTGCTTTACTAGGCTCTCCGGTATAAACTTCAAAAATAGCGTGTACTCCTGCATATTCCACTTTAATGTTTTTTATTCCAATTAAATCTTCAGTTGGGACAAATCCTCCACCCCTTGTTCCAAGTAATATAGTCTTATTTTCAGTATCTAGATAATAACCTGTATTTCCCATTCCTGCTATCGTTTCACTTCTAACCAACGCGGTTTCAAAAGTTCCATCTAAATCATCATCAATGTAAACATTGAAATCGTATTGATACTTCAAGAGTGGAATATAAGTTAATTTCAATTCTTGATCATATTGACCATTACCACTAAAATACTCTGTAGAGTTTAGAGGATTTTCAATATTGCCTGCTAGGTCTGTGCTTTCTGCATAAATGTAGTACCTTGTTCGGTCTAGAAGTCCAGATAGCTGTATAGTTTCTTCGTTAGCATCATGAGGGTGAGTATACCAGTTAAAATAGGGATTTCTCTGATCTATAGATTCTAGTGCCAGAAATAATCTAAAATCTAAATTAAAATTAGCTTTATCAAATTCTATTTCTAGGTAGTCGTCGCCCCATTTTTCAGGTATGCTATTGAAAGCTAATTTGTCACTATTTGCATCAAAGTTTATGATAAAATCATAATCTTCTTTTAATTCATTATTTCCTGCACTGTCTATTGCTATAACCTTGAAAGCATAATGACCCATTTTATCCATCACAAAGGTGCTTTCACTATTGGTAAAATAGTTCATTTCAGAGGTAGTGGTCCAAACAACAGTTTCAGGGTTCAGATAATCTTCTGTAAAATTGGTATAGTATATTTTTACGTTGAATACGAAAATATCTTGATCAGGACTTTCCCAGTTTAACAGCACTTTATCATTACTTGTAAAATAGTAATCAGAGCCTATTCCTTCGAAATAGCTAGAAGGTGTACTTGTGTCAATCCTTAGTTCATAATCATAGCCATTTTTGATCTCTATGTTCCCGTATATGTCTCTGGAAATTGATTTGAATCTGTATTTGTATCCGTCAACCCCCTCATAACTTACGATTGATTGGTTATATGTACCAACGTATTCCCATTCAGCAAAATTAATTCCGTCATTAATCAAGACATATAGATCATAATCTAGTAAATCATTTTTGACACTGATCTTCTCGAAATTGAGATATATCATATTTTTATTTATCAGTGATAAATTACCATATACTGTAGTTGTGGGGGGCGTTGTATCTAAGTAAGCAAATAGTGTTGAATTTTCTCGTATTTCAAATTCAATAGTATTTGATATTCCATTATGGCTGTATGTAAAATAATAAGGATTGAAGTCAGTGGAAAGTCCCGAATTATCAACTTTTCCAACCTGGATCAAATAGTATGGAGAATATCCATCTTCGCCCGTATATCCCTCTTTTAGTTGGGTCTCTCTAAAATCTTTAAATTCGAAGTTATGCTGGCTTGCTACAATACCTTCATTAGTTTGGATTTTAACGTTAAAAAAATGTTTTTCGTATAATTTAGCTTCAATACAGTCCATATTGCCATAGCTTGTTATTGTGTATGTACTATCTATAACTTCAATACAAACATTACCATCCTCTAGTGTAATAGCCTCTACATAGAGAGATGAATTAAACGCATGTATTCCAGTTTCGAAACTATTAATGATTAAATTATTTATGTTAATTTCCGTACCTTCAATATCTATTGCATTGTTAGTGTAATTTATATAATTCGTTACAATTTCTATATTAGCCTCGTTAGATTTTATACCATAATAAGAGAAATTTAATTCATTTTCGTACAGCATGCCTGTTTCACTTTGCTGGATCTCTATGGAAGTGTAATAATTAGTAATGAAGTTGTTTAATATTTCAGCTTCACTATTTTTTGCTAACCTTATACCTTTCTCAGCTACCTTTGTGAAAGAAACTTTACTGCATTGTTCATCATCACAAACTCCCCTAATGTTGTTATTATCTATTATTGCAACAGAACTAAATAGATCAATTCCAGTATGCCTAGCAGTAATGTTATTGTCAGTGATTTCAGTACTTCCCATACTATTTGACAAGACTATTCCTATCTGGCCAGCAGTGATTGAATTCGAATTTATAAGATTACTTGCCATCTGAGTACTTTTGATACATATATAATTTATACCATAATTTTCAACATCAATTTGATTGTTTAAGATTTGTAGATTTTCATATGCAATTGCAGATCCATAAACTCCAATCCCACTGAAAGTATCATCAAACACGTTATTTTCTATTACGTAGTCATCTGCATCAATCAGTTTCACCGATAAGCTGTCACTCAAAAATTGTATGCCGGTTGTTAGATTAGTAAATATGTTACCATTAATCAAAACGTTATTAGGCAGTTTAGGGTATGAGGCCCATATACTAGATGCAATTCCAATCTGACCGTTGTGAAAGAGATTGTCGCTCACAGTAATATTGAAGTGATTATTAGTACCTGTAGCTATTGTTAAAGCGTGAGAACCAAAGTCACTAAAATTATTATTGTAAACATAGATATTCTCATTTTGGCTGTATCCCAAATTTGTAAACAATATACATCTTGCGTTACACTTGGTAAAATAATTGTTATGAATAAAAACGTCGCTACCTGAGATGTACGTAGAATAGTATGAGCTCGTAGAGTTCAAGATGATGTTATTTGAAAAAGTTACATTAGTGACATTACCTATCCACGCAGTAGTGGCTACTCTGACAAACGTATTATTTGTTATGGACAGATAAGATGAATCAAAACCAGACCAAATTGCGTTACTTGAAAGATTATAAAATTCGTTATTCACAATCGTGAGATTCTTAGTTCTTTCGGAATCTATTCCAAAACCACCACCCAGGAAAACATTGCCACTAAATATTTTATTTTCTCCATCATAAGCCCTAGCGCCTCCAATATTTGCCCTTGTATCGTTTAGCTCGTAGGCGTTGTGCGTGTTATTATAATATTCTAAATTATCTCCATAAAAGAAAATGTCACGGCAACCAATAACGTTATTACCAACGAAGCTAGAATAATCTCCATATATGCGAGCCTGATAAATGTCAACAAGTATTGAATTTTTTATGTTAACAACCGTAGTATTAGATTCTTCACCAATTATCTCCCAAGTGGCAAGATGCTGACACCACGTATACCACGAGGGGTAAGTATTTTCATTGCGCCCAGTAGGTTTAATTATTGAGGCATCTGTTTTTGTACTAGAATTATCATCCAAGTCTCTTATTGTAAGCTTACTGCCTGAGATTAGATAAATTCCTTCAGTATGAAGAGCTCCATATGCATCACTAGTGTTGCCATCAAAATATATGTTTACCATACTACTAATTATCTCTAATTCGTTGTAAACTGTTACATTGTCAGTAATTACCTCTCTCATTAAAGTAATATTAGATTTAAGCCATTCAGTTTCACCGAGCAGCGTTGCATGTCTGTTAATTTGAATTGTTACATTATCAAGTTTCAAAGATGCTCCAAAATTAACATTTAAATTATCTATTTCTATTGTTTCGTCCCACATGTGTGTGTTCGTATTTACTTCCCAGTCCTCTCCATCAGTAACTGTGCAACTCCCATTGCATCCTGCTTCAGCATTTATTGCTGAGAAACATAAGGCAAATAAACACGTCAAAAGCAAATATTTTGGATTAAGCATGTAATAGTGCACAGCATATTTAGGGTAAGCTAAATAAATTTTATGCGAATTACTTAATTGATTTTAGCTAGCGTGGCTACAATGTGGCTTGTACTTGGTCCATAAAATTTCACCCGATTAAATTTTATTACTTTCAAGCCTTTTTCCATCATGAGATTTGAAAAATTAGTTGGTATACCTTTCCAGTCGCTTCTGCTCCTAAATCCTAGCCAATTATTTCTGTAAACTTCATGAAAGATAATCGTTCCATTTTCATTTAAACATTTACTAGCTTTTTCTACAAAATCTATAGTGCTGCCGATATATCCAAGATGTATTACGTCTGCTTTAAGATTGATGTTGCGACAATCATCGTTTACTATTTCAATATTATTTATTAGATTTGCTTCAACATTCATTTTCAGATATTTTATTGAATTAGGGTTTTTATCTATTGCAACAACCTTGCTGTCTGGATAACCTTTAGCCATTTGTATTGAAAAATAACCGATACCTGCAAAATAGTCAATTATTGTACTAGGATTATCGAATGTATAAAATTCAGCTACTTCCTTTGGTCCTGACAATACAGATCTCCAGCCAGTATTTCCAGGTGACCACATAATTTTCGCAAGATCTAATTTATATTTTATTCCATATTCTAAGATTTCAGTAATTGTTTCAGTACCATAAAGCAGTTTAACATTCTCTGGCTGTCTCAGTTCTCCAGTTATTTTGTTTTTTTGAATAATTGTTTTTACATTTAATTCCTTAGCATATGCCTGTGCTATTTCTTTCTGGTTAGCTTCTTCTATACTTGTAAAATCTATAACTGCTATATCTCCTATTTTTTTCCATTTACGGGGAAGCTTGTTATGGTGTATAGACTCAATTTTATTCGCTATTTTATCAAAAGGTTTCATTCTTCAGCTAATTTTCTAAGTATTGCGATTTCAGGTTTCCACATCTCAGGACCACCGGGTGTTTCAAGATAACCTGCCAAATGTTCAAGCCTTTTTTCCTGCATAAAATTTTTGAACGTTTCTTTACCCAATTTCCCTATGCCTATGTTATCATGTCGATCAACTCTAGAGCCAAGATCACTCTTTGAGTCGTTTAAGTGAAGTGCAACGAGATATTCCATTCCTATAGTATCTGAGAAATCATCCCATATTTCATCAAATTTATTTCTCCAATCATAACCTGAAGCCCATGCATGCTGTGTATCAATACAAACTCCTACTCTCTTTTTTTCATCAATGTGATCAATTATATGTTTTATTTCATCAAATTTTATTCCCACATTTGTCCCTTGTCCTGCAGCATTTTCTATTACTAATTTAGATTTATACCCTTTCGTTTCATCCAATGTTTTATTCATATGGGATGCAATTCTTTCTAGAGCTTCATATCTAGTTTTCTTGTCATCTCTCATTATTTTCTTTGGATGTGTGTGAGATCCTGGATGGAAATTTAGATATTCAACACCTAATGCTTCGCATCTGTGATATTCCTCAAGGAAGGCAACTTGAGCCCTTTTCCCTTTTGTCTCATCTGGACTACCCATGTTGATAAGATATGAATCGTGAATCATTAGAGGTCCTAAATCTGTTTTTGAAAGTGGATCTTTGAATGCGCTAATTTCCTCATCGGTGAGAGGTTTTGCAATCCACTGCCTTTGGTTCTTGCTGAACATTTGAAATGTGTCAGCTTCTATTTCCAAGGCCCAAGGTATTGCATTCCCTAATCCACCTGCTACGCTCACGTGAGCTCCTAATCTCATATCAGGCAAACGAAGCCTACCTTAATAATAACTATTCGATAAGGAAATGTGAAATTCTCAATTGTTGCCAATCCAAAGCACCCAAAAGTCAAAAAGATATTGACAAAAGTTATTGGTTTTGTTGATGATTTTGATATTGAAGAGGAATCCGCTAAGATAGTAGGTCTCGAGGGAAATCCTATAGATAAATTGGAAGGAGATATTGTAATATCTTTAGGTGGTGATGGAACTTTATTGTATATCTTAAATAAATTGAATAAACCTGTTTTTGGCATTAATTGTGGTGGTGTTGGATTCTTAACGGAGATTGAACATTCAGAAGATTTATTTAGCGCAATAAAAAAATTGGAATCTAAAAGTTATCAAATTCAAAAACTAGACCGTATTGAGGCCTTTCTCAATGATTTACATGTAGGTACTGCATTGAATGAAGTTGTTTTACATTCATCAAGAGTTGCTAAGATACAAGGATTTGAGATTGAAATTGATGGCTCAATAGCAGATAGTTTCAGAGGAGATGGTGTAATTATTGCAACACCGACTGGCTCAACAAGTTATGCGATGTCTGTTGGAGCTCCAATACTTTACCCTACCATGCAATCTCATATTATAGTACCAATGGCCGCTTATCGTATCGGAGCTAGACCTCTTGTAGTTCCATCTAAATACAATATTAAAGCCAAAATAACAGGACATCCAGAGGCAGTTATGGTGATTGATGGACAAGATGAAATAATGATTAAAAATGATGATAAGTTGGAATTTAAGAAGTCTAAAGAATCTGTGGAATTAATAAGATTTAAAGACAATTTTTTTGATAAAGTTAGAGATAAATTGAGGTTATAATAATTTGAAGAAGAAGCGGACAAGATTGAGAGGAACTAAAACTGCTGCGAAGTCTGAGCAAAAAAAATTGCTATCTCGTATAAAGGAATTGAAGAAGAATCCCAAGCTT
>CACAGG010000032.1 GCA_902531985.1 uncultured marine group III euryarchaeote | reverse complement strand
TAGTCAAAACTGCGAAAAGAAATGCAACGGCTGCAATCGCATCTGTTTTGATACTCCTTTTTGCTGGCGCATCTATACTTCTTATTTCCGAAAGTAATGACCCAAGCCGAATAAAAATCGATGGAAACATTAGTGACTGGAATAATATTGAAAAAATTGCCGAAACAGATTCTATTCAAACTAAAAATTCAAACATAGACATTACAGAAATCTCAATGAATCTTGATTCTATATATCTCTCACTTTATACTCAAACCAAAGAACCTCTGTTTATTTCAAGTAAAGCTGACACATTACGAATTTTTGTAGATACTGATAATAATGTGGATACTGGTTACTTTGTTCCCGGAATAGGGGCTGAAAATTTAATTGAAATTTATGGTTTCAACCAAGCTATATTTTTCTCAACGCTATATGTTTTCAATGATAATCGAGAAAATACAGATTGGAATGGTTTTAACGCTTTATCGACTATAAACTCTGCCAGATATGGCCAATACGTAGAAACCCAAATTCCGTTATTTGATCTTGGAGTTAAAGATGGTGATGTTATCTCTGCAATATGGCAGGCTTCTGACGAGGAAGGAAATACAGATATGTTAGATTTTGCCCTAGATAGTGATTTTAATAAAATTGACATTGATGATATAATCAGAAATCAAATTAATGAAGCCAATGGTTTTCTTGATTCAAGTAGTCCTATCACAATCGACGGATATTTTGGTGATTGGAATGAAATTGATAAAATTGTAGATGAAGAAAGCCCTGAGAATTTAAACATTGATTTACAAGAGTATTCTGGATTAAGTTATGATAATAACGCTTTTTTCTATTTGAGTGTAAAAGGACAATTGTTATCTGGAGAGACTATTCCAACCAACTCTGCACGTAAAACGATGAATCCTAGCGGAACTAATAACTACTATGTTACAACCCCTGCAGAAGGTATTAGTAACCAACAATCAAACCCTCTACCTGTAGAAACTGGGCAAGATAAAATCTATATTTTCCTTGACACGAATGGAGAAGTTCCATTTGGATATAAAGTAAATGATGAATTTTACGCAAATCAAATGATCGAAATATCTGGAAAGTATGGAATTATAATGAAATCTGTAATATACAACTACGGATCATATGAGGACTTAGAAAAATGGGAATGGGTTTTACTAGATGGCGTGATTGCTGCAAGTGGAGATAATGAAATTGAATTAGTTACTGAAGATTTGCCCGACCAGTTTAGGGCGCATTTTCACTTAGTGTCATGGGACGAAGATATTGATGATTCTGAAGCAATATGGATTGAAAATGGTGAAGATATTTCCAGGGCAGGATACAGTACTAAAGTAACATTTGATAGTAATAATCCCTGTAATATTTCCGGTTGTACTATACGTACTGCTTATGATTCTACCAATGAGGTTTTTGTTATTGTTTGGATGAAAAGTGACGGAGATGGGTTTGTTGTAGCTGGTGAAATAGATAGTAATGGCGCTATAAGTTTGGGTTCTGAAGATGAATGGGCTGATGATACTGATGCGATTGTTTTCTTTGATGTTGCGTTTGATTTAGAAGGAAGTGCCGGTGAAGAAAGCTTCGTTATAGTGTGGCGAAAGGAAGATAGCTCATCCGACAATCATCATGCATTTTCTATAGTCGGTACTATAAGTGGCACTACCATTAGTTTAGGTACTGCTGCTGAAATTGGAACTAATGACCTAGCTGGACATTATATGTCGGTGACTGATATGGCTGGTGATAATAGAGTTCTATTTTGTTATGGTATTCAGACTTCTGATGCTAGCCAAAGACAAGGTGGTGGTTGTAAGGCAGGAACGGTAGACGGAAGTGCCAAAACTGTAACTTGGGGAAGTCAATCGTGTTTTACAGCTTCATGTGGAAATGATGTAGATCCTGCAGTTAAATGGAATGATGTTGTAGACGTTGGCAACAATCAATTCGTTTTGATTTGGCATGATGTGGCCGGAACTCGTGCACAAATAAGAGGCGGATCTATAGGCTCATCTGGAATAAGCATTACCTGGGGTGATGTCGTAGTTGCGACCGACGATACTGTCAATTATGTAAGCATTGCTTATGATTCAGGGACTGCGAAATTCATAGCCATCTGGACTTCAAACGATGATGGAGAATATACTGTAGGAAGTATTGATGGAAGTAATGATGTTTCTATACAGAATCAAGATTGTACAACTACTTGCGATCAATTTGAAACTGCAGACGGAGTGAGACACGTAGGTATTGCTGTTCGCAATTCAAATGATATCGTCATAATTTGGGAAGATCATGATCCTGCACCACATGCTGGCGGTGATGGAATATTAGCTGAATGTGCACTTTCTAACGGAAATACAGAACTTAGTTGTACGAAGCAGGATGATTGGGACTCAGGAGATGTCCAAAGAATGTCACTTTTGTATCTTAAAGATACATTTTTTCTAATTGCCTACCGAGAAACTGATGCGAATCCAAATGTTGGATTAGTAATGACTTATGATGCTATACCCGAATTCGCCAATATTTTTATGCCTGTATTATCTGTTTTAACTATTATTGGATTAAAGTACAGAAGAAAATGAAAATAAGACACATTGGCATCGCTGTAGATTCTATTGAGGAAAGATTACCTATGTGGGAAGCTCTAGGCCTGAAACTAGATCATACTGAAGAAGTTGAATCAGAAGGTGTAACTACAGCCCATATCAAAGTCGGTGGTTACGAAATTGAATTACTAGAACCAATGGGAAAAGATACTCCTGTTGGCAAATTTGTTGATAAAAAAGGCCCCGGAATCCATCATTTAGCTTTAGAAGTTGAAAATATTGAGGAATCTTTAGCAAAAGCAAAGAAAAACGGTCTAAAGCCTATTGGAGAAGCTCCACGTCCTGGTGCTGATAATACACTAGTTGCTTTTTTCCACCCTAAAGATACTGGTGGAGTTTTGCTAGAAATTGTTCAATGTAAATATTAATCTGTTTTATTTTTAGAGAAAATAGAATATAAAATAAAGGGACCTGCGAAGAACGCAATCATATTAAGAAACCCAAAAGCACGCATTATTGAACCGTTTTCATCTTTAGAAAGTGCAATAAAGATTCCAATCATCAGTATGATAGTGATGCCGATTTTAAACGGAAGCGAAAGTGTGGTTTTTTTAACCATGCGAGAAGATAGTCGATTATATGTTTATATCATTTACCTAATTGAAATTAAAACTAAGTTCCGAACATTATTCTGAGAACATCTCTAGTTCCAGGACCTAATCCTAAAGCCAATAAGAACATTAAAAGAAGAGAAATCATTTCAGGTTCTTCTTCTTTGCTATTTTCAGTTTCAATTGCATAAATTACTCCAGTAACTACTAAAAATTTCAAAGGTATCATTACTTTTGCTGTTCCAAAATATTCTATGAAGAAATCTGGTAAAACATGTTTTTCACTGTAGCCATATTCATCAATCCCTAAGAAAGTAGCACTTCCATCAATGAAATGTCCAAAAAATAGTAGCCAATAAAGTGGAGTTATTTTACTAGTAATTCCCAACCCCAAGGCACCTAACCATACCAAATACATCGAAAATAAAGCAAAAATTAGAGTTGCCCATAGCATTTCTGGATTTTCCATTTTATTTTGAGCTAAATTCAAGTATGTCCAAACTAAAACTAAAATATTAGTTATTCCAAAAAATAAAACTGGATCTCTAAGAGGTGCACTTCTGTAAAATTCGGCAGTTAGAGCTGCTGCACAAAGAACCAAAAGTGCCCAAGATGATGGATGTAACCATTCTCCTGGCGCAAAATACCACCAGAGACCATAAATCAAAATTGCCGCTGATACTAAACCTAAACCTTTTGTTAAAGGAGGTAAAGAACTTCGAGATACCCATACTCCTGCTGCAAGAACAAATAATCCATAGACTACAAGTGCTCCGTAAACTAATGGAGAAATAAAGAAATATTGAAGAGGAGGCTCGAACATATCTGCATCCTCGAGTACTCTTACCACTCCGCCAAGAATCAAAAGAGGTACTGATGCAAATACAAACCTATCATTCAATTCTATTTTCCAAGTACTTAGTAATTCATGGATAAACATGAATAGTATGAAAAATCCAAAGCCGTAAGCAATTGTATTGTAAATATTGTATTTAGCTCCAGCTTCTCCTTTAGAATCTGCCATTATAGGATCTACAAAATGATCTGCCCAAAAGTCTGCTACTTGAGGTACAAATTGTATGGCTAAAAGAAGAGCAATCGCTGCCCCGAAAGTGTAAAGGTATTTGTTTTCACTAACTTTATTGATGTTAAAACCATCTTCACGAGGAATTGCAGCCTGAGGTTTATCTTCCATTAATTTCCAGCTTCTTGCTCTCTTCTAATCCTTGCTAAACGAAATGACATAATAGAACCAACTAAATTTTCCCCGCAAAATAATACCATAAACATTCGAGCTATAGTCGGCCTGTCTAAGTCTCCGCCGTCTGTTAAAAATGTAATAAAATCTGGAATTCCCATAAGGCCGCCGAGGAGTCCTATCAAACAGAACACTGCTCCTGCGTGCATTGCATGCTTTTTATTTTCAGGTCTAATAATAGTTATCAAACCTGGAATCGTCAAACCAAAGCCAATAATGGCAGGAATAAGAGCTGTAACAGATTGTTCATCTTCAGGGAACAAATAAAAATAAAAGCCCATTCCTACTAAAATTAAACCAGACATTGCCATTGAATAAGGCAAAATATCTGCGAGAAAAGTTGAAAGAGCTGGCGGATTTTGTTCATTTTCCATATTTTAGTATTTTAGAAGGGGAGTTAAAGCATATTTGGTGAGTTATAGCTAAATAGTGTTCATTTGTGGTAGTAATATGGACTTATTGGCAGATGAAGAAATTGCAAGTCGAATAAGAATGGTGGGGCCTTGGGAGCATGACTCAGAAGAAAAGATGTTAATTCGTGAAACTATGTTCAAAGACTTTATGGAAGCTATGGGTTTCCTGAACAAATTAGCTGAAGCGGCTGAGAAACTAAATCACCACCCAGATATGACTCTGTGTGAGTATAATCGTGTAATCATTACAACCACTACTCACGATGCTGGAGGAATTACAGATAATGATATTCGGCTAGCCCAAGGTTTTGAAGAAATTTTAGAAGGCTACGATTAATTATTGAGAATGGCTGAAAGAAAGAAAATAGGACCTATTTCTTTCACGCTGAGATTTACTATTGGTTTTGTATGGTTAGGGTTTTGGTCCCTTTTGTGCATGTGTTTGATGATTCTTGCCCTACCTTTCCGTTCATTGAGAGTTCGAATAGGTAATTTTTGTGGAAAAATAATTGGGCCAGTAGTAAGTCGACTTGTTGGTGCTAAAGTCATAAACCCTGATTCTAAAAAATTAAACGCTTCAGCTCCTGCTATTTTTGTCACAAATCATTCGTCTGCACTCGATGTGTTCATCGGTATGGCTCTTTGCCCTTACGGGGGCTGCGGAGTTGGAAAGAAAGAAGTCTTGAGAATCCCTTTCTTTGGACAAGCTTATTGGCTTGCAGGACATTTGCTAATTGATAGAGGCAATAATGCCAAAGCTATTGCTTCGATGGCCAAATTATCTGATTTTGTTAAATCTAAAGATTTGAGTATATGGATTTGGCCAGAGGGAACAAGAAGTATGGATGGAAAATTGATACCATTCAAGAAAGGATTTGTGCATTTAGCCTTAGAAACTGGCTTACCTGTTGTCCCTGTAATGCTACATGGAGCACACGAAGTATGGCCTGCTAAAACTATGCAATTTTACCCTGGAAATGTGGAGATTGAAGTTCTAGATCCTATTAAGACTCATAAATGGAGTAAAGATACTATTGATGATCATGTTGAACATGTTAAATCTATAATGACTGAGTCGTTAGTCCAAAGAAATTGATGCTTTGTAGTGACTAATATATAGAGCGTGAAACATGAACTTATTAGGGAGCTACAAGTTATGAAAGTAGGTATTATTTACGGGTCAAGCACAGGCAACACTCAAACCGCTGCAGAGATGATTTCAGAACATCTTAGCGCTGAACACGAATGCATTTTGAAAGATGTCGATTCTATTGAAGTTGATGACTTTTTGGAATATGAATTTCTATTACTAGGAATTTCTACGTGGTATATCGGAGAGCCTCAAGATGATTGGATTGACATGCTAGATGATATGGATGGAATGGACTTCAAAGGAATTCCTTTTGCTATTTTTGGACAGGGAGATCAACTTGGTTACCCTGACACATACCAGGATGGAATGGGTATGGTTTACGAAAAAATGATTAACGGTGGAGGGGTTGGAAACATTGGTTTTACTTCTACTGACGGGTATGATTTTGATGAATCTAAGGGTCTTATTGATGGTAAATGGTGCGGATTATCTCTAGATGAAGATAATCAAGGTGAAATGACTGAAGAAAGGGTAGAAAGCTGGTGTAAAGTTCTACTTGAAGAAATGAAAAAATTTTAGATTAGTATTTATTTCAGTTCTTATGACAGTCTAAGATGCTTGCAGTATTCGACCTAGATGGAACTATAATTGATTCAGCTGATGCTATTCTAGAATCTCATGATGCTGCATGGGCAAGCGTAGGTGTCAAGAGGCCTGCAAAAGAGGACATCCTAAGCCTGACTGGTTTGCCTTTAATTGAAATTATGCAAAAACTTGGGCCTGAACAAGATCCTGTAGCTTTAGCTGAAGTATACTCAAAAACATATGTAAAAGCTACTCGTCACGAACAACTCTTTGAAGGTATCATTGATCTTTTAGCTCGACCTTTTCGCGCTGCTGTAGCAACAGGTAAGAGTCAACGAGGTGCTGACCGCGTAATCAAGGAATTTGGTTTTAGTGACCGATTTGAGGTTGTTTTAGGTGGAAATTCTGTTTCTAGACCTAAACCAAATCCCGATTTGCTTTTTTCTATTATGGAAAAAACTGGAACGAAAGACATAGTAATGATTGGAGATACCACCTACGACCTTGAAATGGCTCATGCTGCTGGCGTTAAGGGCATTGGAGTAAGTTGGGGCCACCATACTTCAGAAGAACTACGCAAATGGGCGCCCGTAGTAGATTCCTTTGAGGAATTAGGGCTTCTTCTCAAAGTTTAATAATGAAACTGTGCTTTAGCTTATATTCATCTCTTTCAACTTTTCGGGAAGATAGGTGCTCGTAACGAAATCAAGACCATACTTAGCCAGGGCCTGCTGTTCTGATTTCTTGCCAAGCTCTAATTGTAATTCTATTTCACCTCTCCAATATTTACTTTTGAATCTGGGATCGCTTTGTATGGATTTGAGAGCACTTATATCTCTGTCATTTAAATCATCTGAAGGAAGTTCATAATTTATGATATCCGACGGTGTGACTCCTAAATACCTTGCACTTGGCGTTGCCAAAATATGTGAAATATGGGCTGTCTTAATTGCACCATAAGCTACTGAACTGTAAATTCTGTAAGACCAAGGGTCTGCATCTGTGAATAGTAGTAATGGTAACTTGGAAGCCTTGTGTAACCTTTGTAGAAAACGGCGTGTAGAACGTGCTGGTTGACCTTTAATGTGTACTAAAATTGCATCGTGTGTCTCATCAAATCCATTTTCTACCAAGCGATCAAACATACCTCCAGTTTCTATTGCAATAATGCATTTAGAATTTCCAAAATCATTAAATGTAATTTTATTATTTTCTACATTATATGGGATATTATATCCTGTATCTCCCACGTCATCTCGGCAATTAATTCTCATAGGATTGCCTTTTCGATTAACTTCAGTTAAGGTTACGTCCCCGAGAATCTTTGCTCCATCTTCTTCTGGTCTTATTTTGAAATCTTCACGCTGAAAATTAGTTACTATTTCTAAATCTTCTATTAATTTATTTGATTCATCTTGTGCATTGAATTTTCCCATTTTCCATGCCTCTGAAATATAATACAATTCTCTCAATGTAGAAGATTTACTTTGACCAGACATCTCTCTAATGAAATCAAGCAAATATGTTGTTCTAAGTAGCATGTAAGCACCGTCTAATTTCTTCGCAGTTCTGGTTGTCTTTGAGTTTCCATATTTCCAAACCTTAGATTTTTCATCAAAAATGATATTATTTTTACTTCTTGTAGGAATTGACATCTCTGGTACTTTACCAGTGCTCAACTGCTTGTAAATTTGTGCAGCTATCTCTTCTAATTCATGTACGGCAGTAGCCATGATTCCCTATTGAAAAGGGGTTATAGATTGAATGGGCCCAAAACCATAACTTATTATTGGCAAAATTCTTAGTTAAACATGGATGTTATACAAATCATTCTTTCTCTAAGTCTTGGATTGGGGCTGGCTGCGGCCTGTGGTTTTCGTGTTTTCATACCTCCTTTGATGATGGGAGTAGCTAGTAGATTTGATTTGTATCAACTAGAAGGTTCTTTTACTTGGGTAGGAGAAACATGGGCGATTGCTATCTTTGGTATTGCCACCCTATTGGAAGTTGGAGGATATTTTATTCCGTGGATTGATAATTTACTAGACACTATAGCTACACCTGCAGCCATTCTTGGTGGAATTTTTGTTACTTCTGCAAGTTTAGAAGGGGAAATGGACCCTTCAGTGCAATGGATGCTATCAATTATTGCTGGAGGGGGAGTCTCTGGAGTTATTCAGCTAGGAACTGTAGCTACAAGAGCCATTTCAACAGGTACCACAGGCGGATTGGCAAATCCTCTCATTTCTTTATTGGAAGCTGTGGCCTCAATTGTATGCATTATCCTTTCCCTTTTCTTGGTAGTGATTATTCCCTTCGTTATTATTTTCTTAATTTGGAAAGCAATTGAATATATCAGAAAAACTAGAAATGAAGCTGCCATTCTAAAATAAAAGACAAAATATAGACCGCTTTTCCTTTAGTCTTATGTATCGCCTAATATTTGAGAGGTTCTAATATCATAGATTTCTCAAATTTAATTGCCATGCTGATTTTTACTTTGCCTATTTCTTTCTTGCCTGGGCCAAATAACCTCCTTTCTGCAGTTCATAGCTCAAAATATGGATTCAGGAAAACTTTACCATTAATTTCAGGCATGGTTCTTGGATGGTTTTTGCTAGGTGTTGTTGTTGGGCTTGGAGCCTTATTCATACAAGAGAATTCTACTGTTTTGAATATTTTAACATATATTGGTGTAATTTACATTATTTATCTATCTTATCAAATTTCTTTTGCTTCACCTATAGATGATGATGCACTTTCAAGTGAGGAACTTGGCCTAGGTACTGGAGTCATTCTTCAAGTTGTTAATGGAAAGGCATTCATTCATTTACTTATTCTAATGACTACTTTTGGATCTGTTTTTGGAACTGATTTCATTGGTAAAATGATTATTGCATTACTAAATGTGGCTATCAAACTGATAGGTTGGTTTACGTGGGCACTGTTTGGAAGTGCTTTGAAAATAAAATTTAATGATGCAAAATCTGGAATCTTTATAAATCGCGCATTTGGATTTTCACTATTTTGTGTAGCCATATGGATTGCATTTCCGATAGACGAGATACTT
>CACAGG010000031.1 GCA_902531985.1 uncultured marine group III euryarchaeote | reverse complement strand
TGTTGATCAAGCTTTTACTGTCAAAGGTGTTGGATTGGTTGCCGTAGGTCATGTACAATCTGGAAAAATTAACAAGCACGATAATGTTATTTTTGCAGGATCTGAAGGAAATGCAATTGCTAGGTCTCTGCAAGTTATGGATTTAGATGTAGACGTTGCTAACCTTGGAGACCGAGTTGGTTTAGCTCTAAGAACTGCTGGGGCATTCAGAGAAGATCTACTGGGTAAAGGATCCCTTCTAGCAGATTCGGATGCGCGTTTTGAAGTTCAAAAAAAATCAAAATTCCAAATTACTAAAGCGACATTTCAGAAAAATGACCTTGTAAAAGGAGACGTTGTTCATTTCTGCAGTGACCTACAATTTACAGTAGGAAGAATTAATGAAATCAATAAAAGAATCAGTATTGAATGGGATGCTCCTATTGTTCTCAACAAAACCTCTAAAAGAAATCCCTTGATTATTCAATTAGAGGCTAAACCACGAATTATGGGCTTTGGTGAGTTCTAAATTATTCGCCAGGTAGTCTGTAATCGCCTAGGTTAACTTTTACCATTTCATCCATTTCTTCTACTGTTATCAATGGCGTAATGTTTCCTTTAAATTTTCCCGATGCTGCAATATTTAGGGCCATTCCTGTTACTGTCGTATGGTCTGGAAATTCCATTATAGCAAGGAAATCTGTGCTTCCATAACACCAATAGTATGCTTCTAATGTACCACCTAGTGATTCAACAATTCTTTTTGTTTCATCTCTTCTTGCAGTTCCGCCTTCTTTTAGAAGACCTTTTACGCCGTCTGAAGTATAACTTCCCGAATACATAAATTTTGACATAATATGTCTTATAATCAATATCATTTAACATTTTGCTTAGAATCGCTAAATGACAAAAAAATTTAATAATGCTGTGCAATGAAATAGTATGGAAAAAGGCGTAGCATTTGGTGATTTGGAGCAATTTGTTATTGTACCTGAACGTCCGAGATTATGGGATCTTAAAAATCCTGGATGGAGCGTTAATAAATCTAAAGACAATCGCTTCGTTATTACCCCTAATGGCTATTTATTGAATATATTCACGATGTTGCCGATTCTGATGATTGGTATACCCCTTACGTTCTTCGGAATTGTGTTGTTTGGAGAACCAACAATTCCAGTAGAAATTGCGATTGTGCTGGGAATAATCGGGATCTTACTTCTACTTTTGTGTCTACTTATCAGAAGAAGTGAATTATGTATAGATTTGGACAAGGGATATGTTATCTGGAGATATGCTAATTGGCCTAGATTTAGAAGCTGGAAGTATAAATTATTTAAACCTTTTAATTTCAAAATTAAGACAACTGATGATTATGGCATGGCTTTTGGCTATTACATTACAGTTATGACTGAAGATCAAGAAGAAATTGATTTGATTTTCTTCAGATGTGATCAAAATCCAAGAGAGGAGTATCCCATTATTGTTAAAACATTAGAAGATTCACTTGGATTAAGAAGATTATTTGATAGTGCAGAAGATAAATAGTATGGAAAAAGGTCTTACATGGCAAGAATTGGATGTTTTTGTTACTATACCTGAAGGACCGAGAATAGAATTATGGGATCTTAATAATCCTGGATGGAGCGTTAATAAATCTAAACACAATCGCTTCATTATTACACCTAATGGCTATGGATTAAGCATATTTACGACGTTACCACTCCTGACGTTCGGTACAATCCTTACGTTAATCGGTATTCTGTTTATTCTGTTATCCATAGCCATTAGGAGTAATCTTGTCAATTCAGTGATTGTGCTGATAATCGGGATATTACTTCTAATTTTGTGTCTACTTGCCAGAAGAAGTGAGTTATGTATAGATTTGAACAAGGGATATTTTGTATGGAGATATGCTAATTGGCCTAGGTTTAGGAACTGGAAGTATAAATTATTTAAACCTTTTAATTTCAAAATTAAAAGAAGTATAAATTTTGGCGCAAACGGCTATTACATTACAGTGATGACTGAAGATCAAGAAGATGTGGCTTTAATTTTCTTCATGGGTGATCAAAGTCCAAGAAAAAAGTTTCCCATCATTGTTAAAACATTAGAAGATTCGATTGGATTAAGAAAATTATTTGATAGTGCAGAAAATGGATAGTATGTTTTAAATTACTCTTTTCATAGAAGTAATCATGAAAGGTATGGCTAAAGGGCTTCCAAGCTTTTTGATTATTTTCATCATGATTTCCGGGTGTTTAGATGATTCTATCACATCTGAATCAAATGATATTGAAATTCAAGAAGATTTCTGGGACTCGTACTCCGTGGTAGCTCCTGTAGATACTGGAATTAATCCATACCATGACCATTTTCAAAAAAATCAAAGCTTGCCTCAGTCCTTCTTGGATGAATTCGGAGTCACAATGACTTGTGAATTAACTCAAACAGGAACTTGGGAGGAAAGAGTGGAAGCTGATCGGGAAACTTGTTGGAATCTAATTTCCTTCAATGATACTGTATATTTCTCAGGCACATGGATTATTGGGGCAATGGGAGAAGAAGGTTGGAGTGATACTCCTATCCTAGATGATCCCAATGACGGGCACGGTACTGCCGTTACTGGCGCAGTAATAGATGCTAATCCAGATGCTGTGATATTTTTCCTAGAAGGTTTTGATGGGGTAGGTAGGGCTGCAGAGCACCCCATGGTTGACATAATTACTACTAGTTTTGGACCTATTGGTTCAATTCCTGTTTCAGGCATTGAAGATGAGACGGAATATGCTGTGAATCAGATGGGGAAATTGCATACTGGCGCATGTGATAACACTGGATCTACATGCGTCCAAGATGCTACTGGTGGGCCTCCTTGGTCAATTGGAATCGCAGGATTTCAAGAAGACGGTGACAGAGGGAAAGTCATGCATTGTTCTGGTACTGCACCTGACATTGTAGCTGATTGGACTCAAAATTTACCTGATCATGACTCAATTGATGGATACCATGATACTTCAGGAACCAGTTTCGCAACTCCAAGAACTGCAGGAGTGCTTTCTCTTGTTATTCAGGAATTAAGAGAACAATATGGAGATACTGGCTCAGGTGGAAGAAATGGCAGCTTAGTTTACAGTGAAAATGCTTCAATTACAAATTATGATATTAGAAGAAGTATGGAAAAAGCATCATACTTCCCAGATGCTTCAGAGTATGATCCTGGGGCTAATGAAGGTGCTTGCCAAACTGGCGTACCTGTGTCTCCTGTGGCTCCATACACCCAGACTGGCTGGGGAGTTGTTGATCCTACAATAACACAAACTATCATTGAAGATTTAGATGGTTCTTCACCTTTAACTGATAAAGATTTTGATTGTGAAACCTATATGGATTCTGTTATGGCTGCAAGAATAGCATACTGGAGCTAAATCGAAAACGTTCGTTCAGACGCTTTAGTGTCTTTCACTGCTGCCATCCAAATAGCAATTCCGAATGCCATTTTATTGATTAAATCTGCTAAATTATAAATTATGTTAATTAGTTCTACGCTAAATGCCGTGTTGTTTATTTTAATCCCAAAAATGACTGTCTCATCCAGACCGTATAGATATCCAATTGGATAGATTGCCCAACCTATTGTTACAATCCACTTTAACGTTTGAAATGCAAATTGGCCTGCCTCATTGCCACTTTTTTTATTAATCATGGCAGCTTCACCTCTAAAAATCTCATAAATAATATAAATCCAACAAATCATTCCAAGAATCCACCAAATAATGGAACTGCCTCCAATCATTTGAGTTTCTCCCAAAAAACCAAACACCAACATCAATGTGGATGAAATTAGAAGTCTCCAGAATAACATGGCTGTGACTGTAGTGACTGCTGCTAAAATGAAATAAAATTCAACTATTTGTAATGGAACTGTCAAAAACCAATCAACATATCGGTATACTACAGGACTTTCTCCAGTTAGAATCCAATGCTCTCTCATGTACATGTAGTGCCAAAATGCAATTCCTGTAATCAAACAAGCAATTGTCATCGATGTTTTCCATTGAGGTGCAACATTAGCCCTTTCTATTAAG
The DNA here is from genome assembly GCA_902531985.1 of uncultured marine group III euryarchaeote. Classification (GTDB taxonomy): domain Archaea; phylum Thermoplasmatota; class Poseidoniia; order MGIII; family CG-Epi1; genus CG-Epi1. Next base: position 5,889 of record CACAGG010000031.1, on the reverse strand, counting down.
AAAAAAATACTAGATGCAAGCATTGCGGCTGTAGCAATCCAAAAAGTAATTCCAACTAAATCATCCTGCCCAAGAACTAAAAAACCATCTTCTGAATAACTTTCATCTGCAGCTATTGAGGTAGGTAAAATTAGGGCAGTGAGAAAAAAAATTCCTAGAAAAATCAGCTTAGATTTCATGGTTTGAGCACTGGATAAGAAAAGTTATTAGGGATTTATAGTTTAGTCTCTCGCTTAATGAATAAGTTAAAAAAATTAGCAAACTAAATAAATTGGGTTCAAATAAGATATCTATGAAAGAGATCGTAATGAGCTCGATGGCTCCAGAACCGATCGGTCCTTACTCCCAAGGTGTTGCATCCGGAGGATATATCTTCCTCAGTGGCCAAGTTGGTCGAAAACATGATTCAACGGATTTGGAGAAGGGGGTTGCAGCTCAAACTGAACAAGCTATTCTCAACCTAAAGGCCGTACTAGCTGAAAAAAATCTAACCTTAGATAACGTAGTAAAAACAACTGTTTTTCTTGCAGATATGAATGATTTTGCAGAAATGAATGGCGTTTATGCGCAATTCTTTGATGAAGAATCAGCTCCTGCTAGATCTACAGTTCAAGTTGCTGGACTGCCGTTGGCTGCCGACATGGAGATTGAGGCAATCGCCTCTTTAGGATAAATCCATAAGTGGTTTTATCACCCCTCTACTGAGAAAATAATGTACGTTATTAGCGGTTCAACTCATCAGCGTCTTGGCGCTTCATTGGCTGAGGAAATGAACTCTGAATTTTGCGGTGTTGTAAATCGCCATTTTCCTGATGGTGAAAGATACATTCGTGTTTTGATGGATGTGACAAATCAAGATGTTGTTGTTGTCCAAAATACATTTCCAGATAAAAAAATAGTTGAATTATTATTGATTTTACAAGCTGTAAAAGAAGCCGGTGCAAAAACTGTAACTTGCGTTATTCCATACATGGGATATTCAAGACAAGAAAGAGTCTTCCAAACTGGAGAGGCCCGTTCTGCAAAAGCAATTGCAAGTGTAATTGGATCTATGTGCGATCGCGTCTTTACTATCAACGTCCATACACCTGAAATCTTAAAATTCTTTGGATGTGAAGCAAACGACATTAATGGTTCTAGAGAAGTTGTAAGATATCTAAAAGGATTCAAACCTCAAATGGTTGTTGCTCCAGATGAAGGTTCTAGAGATAGGTGCACATTAGCTGCCGATCTCCTCAAAGTACCAGTTCATGTGATGAAAAAAGTCAGGATTGATGGAAGGACTGTTGAAACAACATCTGGACAAGTAGATGTCAAAGGCACAACTGCTGTGATTTTAGATGACATTATCTCTACTGGCGGAACTATTGCTACTGCTGCCAATATATTGCGAGATGGAGGTGCTGAACGAGTATTTGCTGCCTGTACACATGGATTATTTATTGAAGACGCGGCAAATCGTTTAAGAGTTTGCGACGACATCCTTAGTTCGGATACTTTAGAAGGTGTTTACACCCGATTCTCTGTTGCTCCTGCTATTGCCGACGCACTCTAATGTTTTGGAAAGGGCCTGTCTTCACAAAAGACGGATTTAGAAATCAGACAATCAACTTAGAAAATTGTGAGATTACTGAAGGATTTGAAGGTGGGGCTGATGGAATCATAATTCCACTTTTGCGAAATTGTCATACCCACTTGGGAGACACTTTAGCAAGAAATAAAATTCCTGAAAATTTAACTTTAGAGGAATTAGTTGGTCCTTCTGGTTGGAAACACAAATGGCTAGAGAAAAACAACGTTGAAGATTCTGTTATTATCGGAATGAAAGAGATTATTGGTTCGGGTACTGGCTTAATAATGGATTTTAGAGAAGGTGGTAAAGAAGGTTTAGAAGTGTTTGATAGCATAGAATATCCAGGTACTTCCATTCTTCTCGGACGCCCTAAAGAAAATGAAGAGTTGCCCGGTAAAAATGCAGGAATCAGTAGCCTAAAAGACGTTCCTAAATCTATCGAAATAGCATCCAAAGCAAGAGAAAAAAATGGGTTGGTCGGGATACATCATTCAGAGAATGAAAGAGAAGAAATAGAACCTCTCTTGAATCTAAATCCTGATTTTGTAGTGCACCTGTGCCATGCTACCGATAGTGATTTGAAATTAATCAAACAGGCTGGAATCTCTGTTGTAGTTTGCCCTAGGAGTAATGATTATTTTGCAAATAGGCCGCCTCTTGAAAAAATGGTCGAATTAGAGATGGATATTGGTTTTGGAACTGATAATGGAATGCTTTGTACTGCAAATATTTTTGATGAAATTAAATATATTAGAGAGAAATTCAGCTCATTATCTCTTGATTCCATACTTTCTATTGCTTGTTTTGGCTTGAATGATATGTTTAATAAAGACCAAACTTCCCCTTATTTTAATCTAGAAGAAAATGGTTGGATTCTGCTTTCACGAGTAGAAGAAGACGAATATGAGTCCGTCTTCAGTACCAAATCTGAAATTCTAGGTATTCGCTGGAGAAATTAAATGGACTTCCAAAAGATTATTGCAGTCGCAACACGCCGTGGAATCTTTCAACCTGCTTTCGACGCTTACGGCGGTTTAGCTGGTTTCATTGATTACGGGCCTGTAGGGGTCAAAATGCGAAGGAGAATTTTAGAAACTTGGAGAAAACACTACGTTATTGATGCAGGATGTCTGGAATTAGATGGTGCATTAATTGGTCCTGAGGCGTTATTCCAAGCTTCTGGCCATTTGGGTGAATTCGACGATGCCTTAGTTGATTGTAATGATTGTAATAAGCAATTTCGGGCAGATCACTTAATTGAAGGTGGAGAAGAAATGTCAAGAAAAGATCTTGGAATGGCAATTTCTAAAATTACATGTCCTAGTTGTGGTTCTTCTTTTTCTGAAATGACTTCTTTCAATCTTATGTTTTCAACTAATGTTGGAGCTGGGAAAGGATTACCTGGCTATCTAAGGCCTGAAACTGCTCAAAGTATTTTCCTAGCTTTTCCGTGGCTCCTTAGACAAAATAGGGGTAAGCTACCTTTTGCTGCAGCTCAAGTTGGCAGATCTTTCAGAAATGAAATTTCACCACGTCAAGGCCCTCTAAGAATGCGTGAATTTACTCAAATGGAAGTAGAACATTTTTTCTTACCAAGTAATGAACCTACTCTTCCGGATGATTTAAGAAATATAACAATTACTCTATTGGATGCAAGCGAAAAGGAAACAACTTCCACTATTGGAGAAGCTTTCGATGGAGGAATTATTAGTTCATCACTGGTTGCTTGTCACTTAGCTAGGGCTCAGCGCTTTCTTACAACGATAGGCGTTTCAAATGAAAAATTGAGATTCCGTCAACATGGTTCAAATGAAATGGCTCATTATTCTAGTGATTGCTGGGATGGCGAAATTAATACTTCATTAGGTTGGGTTGAAGTTGTAGGTGTTGCTCATAGAGGTGATTATGATCTTTCGGCTCATGGAAAAGGCTCTTCCAGAGAATTCCGAGTGGCTGTTCCAGGTACTGAAAAAGAAACTGAAATCTGGGTTCCTGATATTGGGAAAATAGGACGAGAATTCAAAGGAGACGCAAAAATAATCTTAGAAGCAATCAAAGATACTGAACTAAAACCTGGAGTTACAGTTGATGTTAATGGAACTAAGGTAGAATTGAATTCTGATTATATGGTTCAAAAAACTGAAAGAAGAAGTGAAATGGTCTATGCTAATGTAGTAGAACCTTCGTTCGGTTTAGATCGAATTCTTTATTGTTTATTAGAAAGCTCATGGAAAGGCGATGGGGAACGAGAATGGATTTCACTTCCTCAAGAAACTTCTCCATATGATTTGTTAGTGGCTCCTCTAATGACAAAAGATGGATTAGATGACAAAGCTCATGAAATAATGAAATCTGCAATTGATAATGGAGTAGATGCCTATTATGATGAAGCTGGATCTATCGGTAGAAGATATGCTAGAGCTGATGAAATTGGTATTTTCTTCTCAATGACTGTTGATCACCAAACTTTAGAAGATGGAACTGTAACTTTGAGAGAAAGGGATTCAAAAGATCAAAGTCGTCTTTCTATAAAGGATGCATTGAGTAAAGTTAGGCGATAATTTGTCTGCTACTTTCGTTCATATTTTAGCTCTAATTTATGGTATTCCGTTCATTTTAGTAGGCATCGAGCACTTTCGAGAACCTCAGAAATTTGTTGAAATTGTACCTACCTACCTTCCATTTCCTTTGTTTTTAGTTTATTTGACAGGAGTCATGGAAATTGCAGGCGGATTAGGGATAATTTACCCTGAAACAAGGGAACTTACTGGAAGATTGATGGTTCTTTTTTTGATTGCAATATATCCTGCAAATCTAAATATGTGGATTAATGATATTCCATTTAATGGAACTAGGTTAACAACGCAAGGGCACTTGGTTAGATTGTCTGTACAAATTCTATTGATTATTGCTGCGTTGGGTTTCTCTGGAGACTTGCAGAAATTAAGAAAGTGAAACTTTTGAGAATCCGTCTATCGCACTTTCTAAATCTTCATCTGTAATATGAAGATGAAATACTGCCCGAATTGTTGAATCATCTGTATCCATAATATCAATGTTGTGTTTTGCGAGTTTCTCAATCGTATCCTTCGATTCTCCCTTTCCAACTCCGATATAGACTATGTTAGATTGAACTGCATCTAAATTAACTGAAAAGTTGGGCATCTCTGCTAAGGCTTCTGCAAATTGCCTTGCTCTTCTATGGTCCTCGCTTAATCTGTCAATGTTATTCTCAAGTGCATAGATTCCTGCAGCTGCCATCATTCCAGCTTGTCTCATGCCTCCTCCAAACATTTTTCTCCATCTGTGCGCTTGTGCTAGATCTTTCTTAGTTCCGACTAAAACTGAACCTATAGGTGCACCTAATCCCTTGGAAAGACAAACGGATACTGAGTCAAAGTCGCGAACCATTCTTGCTGGCTCTGTGTTGCTTGCAACTACTGCATTGAACAATCGAGCACCATCTAAATGCAACTTACAATCTTTTTCCTTTGCTACTTTACAAATTTCATCTAATATGTCCTGCGAATAAACAGTACCGCCGCCCCCTTGTGCTGTGTTTTCAACGCAGACTAAGCTTCCATTTGGATAATGAGACAAGCTTCCCTCTGCTTTTCTAATTGAGCTCGATACTTGCTCTGGAGTCATAAGTCCGTTCTTACCATCAACCAGTGCTACAGAACATCCTGAAAGCGCTGCAAAGGCACCTCCTTCGTATCTGTAAACATGACTGTGGGCTTCGGTTACTATTTCATCACCTGGTAACGTATGCGTTCTAGTAGCTACAATGTTCGACATCGTCCCTGATGGAACATAAAGGGCTGCTTCTTTCCCTAATAATTGTGCCGCTTTATTTTGTAGTTCAATTACTGTTGGATCATCTCCTAAGACATCATCTCCAACATCTGCAGCAAACATTGCTTTTCGCATTCCCTCCGTGGGTTGTGTAACTGTATCGCTACGAAGATCTATCACATCTTACCTTCAGTATAGTGATTATAAAAATTTGTTTTTTAATATTTCGAAATAATTAAACTACTGCGTCTTCTATTATTGATTCTAAAGCATTGATAAATTCAGGATTATTGTTTAAACATGGTATGTAAACTAATTCCTTACCTCCTGATTCAATAAATGATTCTTTAGCTTGCATCTCTATCTCTTCTAATGTTTCTAAACAGTCTGCAATAAATGACGGGCAAACTACTCCTATCTTTTCCATACCGTTTTCGCCTAGCTTATCAATTTCAATATCTGTGTAAGGTTTTAGCCATGCTGGCCCCATTATAGAAACCCTAGATTGAAAAGAGACCATC
>CACAGG010000030.1 GCA_902531985.1 uncultured marine group III euryarchaeote | reverse complement strand
CATTGAAAAATGCACAACAGTTCGTAGAATCAAAACTTGATTGGATTAAAAAAAATAAAAAACATATGGATTTTCAAGTTGAAAAGAAAAAGAAATTACCTGTAATAGATAGAAAAGTTGCGCGTAAATTTCTATGTAAAAGAATAGCTGAATTAGCCCAAACCCACAATTTCAATTATAATCGTATTTCAATAAGACAACAAAAAACTAGATGGGGTAGTTGTTCAACTAAGAATAATATAAATCTAAATGCTAATTTACTACATTTACCGTCTGAACTAATAGATTATGTCTTGCTACATGAATTAGTTCACACTAGAGTTAAAAATCATGGGCCCGATTTTTGGAATGAATTAGATACTGTAGTTCCTAATGCAAAACAAGTTGATCAAAGACTAAAGAACTATCAATATTGTTTACTCTAAATTTAGAATATTTTAGCAGCAACTAAACCGCAAATTATTCCTGCAATTAGTAACGGATATTGAATAACTGCCAATAAGTCTCTAGTCGCACTTCCTTCATCACACTGACCTTCGTCTGCACCAACTGCTTGCCCCAATTGCCCAGTAGTGCTGTCACAATCTTCTTCTATTTTTTCGTCTATATAGTCGATTGCAAAGCCTGATACTAGAAATCCTAAGATTCCTACTGCACAGAGAACAAAACCTACTGTTCCAGTTAATTTTCGCAAAACCTGCTTAACGATTCCTTCGCCGTCTGACTCAGTCATTTATATTATTCTTCGAATTCTTCGTCATCGGACTCATCTTGTTCAGATTCGTCTTCATCGGTTTCTTCTTCAGATTCGTCTTCTTCCCATTCTTCTTCATCTTCAGACTCATCTTTTTCTTCATCATCACGTTCTTTATCACAGCCGCCTTCTTTCTCTTCAAATTCGGCCATTACAGCTTCTAATTCTTCACAAGCTTCTTCATTACTTTCTTCTTCACAAGCCAATTCTAATTCTTCTATCATTTCACGAACAAAAGCATCTCTGTGTGGACCTTGGCTTTTACGTTCTTCATCATCCTTACGATCTTCGTCTTCCTTCCTGTCTTCATCTATGACTTCTTTCCACTCTTCCATCGTTAAGCAAGCTTCTTCATCAAACTCTTTTTCTTCTTCATCCCGAACTTCGTCACCTTCAGCATCATCGCTGCTACGTGATCTTTCTTCTTCTTCACGATCTTCGTCTTCTTCACGTTCTTCGTCTTCTTCATCACGGACTGCGGCTAATTCTTCACGGATTTCAGATAATTCTTCACATGATTCTTCATCGCCTTCATCACATGCCTCTGACAATTCGGCTAGATAAGATCTAAATTCTTCCTCATCATACCACTCTTTCTCTTCTCGATCCCAGTCTTTTTCTTCTCGATCCCAATCTTTATCTTCATCATGAGGAATTCTATCCCAGCCTTTCTTGTGGTGCTTTCTCTCGTCTTTTAGTTTGTTTTCTAATTCATCAATTGTAAAACATGGCTCTTCTTTATCTTCTTTTGACTCAAATTTCAGAGCCCATTCTTCTGCAGATAAACAAGCTTCTTCATCTGTAACTTCTTTTTTCTCTGCCCATTCTTCTTTAGTTAAATCTGATTCTTTCTCATTATCTGATTTTTTATCTTCTTTTTCCTCACCACGGGCACCCTCTCTATCTTCGCGCTGTTCTAATAATTCCTCGCGCTCATAAACTAATTCTTTGTATTGTTCTAATGTCAAACAATCTTCCATTATAATTTCATCGGTCAATAATAATTCTTTATCTTCAATATCTGCCTCGTCTAATATTTTCTCAACGACTTCAATCTCTTCATCTTCACCATTGAATACCTCACCAATTTCATAGGTTACATCTCCTATGAATGCTTGTCCTTGATCGGTTGCTGCTATAGGTGCTGCTGTGAGCATCATGACGGCCACAAACAGTGCTTTGCCTTCTAACATATTAGTGCTAAAAATAGATTAGTATATAAAAGAATGCCAAATATTTTTGGTATATCTATTGCGATAAATGCTAATTACTAGCTTGCTAAGAGCGATTTGTGAAAAAAACAACCTTACTCGTTGTCGCAACTTTGATGATTGTAAGTGGAGTCGGGGCTTACACATTTGGAGATGAATTTTTAGAAGATATTCTCGATGATTCAACTGAGGAAGGAATTGAAGAAATTCAAGAAAAGCCTGAACCTGTTTTAGAAGATTTAGTTGCTGTTGCGTTTGTAAATACTAATTTTGGGATAAATGAATACAATATGGAAGAGGTAGATGATGGTGACAACAATGAAGAAGAAGTTGTGGAAGAAGCCTTGTATAACTTTCAGTTTAACGCATATTCATCTAAGGGGAACGCTTCTTCCTATATTTGGGATTTTGGAGACGGGAATGAGGGCGAAGGAATTGAAATTTCTCATGAATATCAAAATCCAGGAAATTATATTGTTAAATTAACTATTAGCAACGGCCAAACCGAAAGCGACGATGAAATCGAGATTACTGTCGATTTTGATGGATTTGTTATTTCAGATAATATGGAATGTACGTGCGCACCTACTGCAAAAGAAACTACTATCGATCTAAAAATTGTAAGTGACGCGCAAGAAGTTTCAGGTGAAGCCACTGTAACTCATGATGGAAGTTCTGAGGACTGTACGCAAAGACTTCCGATTCAACAATGCCATCTAAGAGTTACAATCCAAGAATACGACGGGAGTAGTTTAATTTCAGAAGACGTAATTTTCGATGACACTTTTTCAACAAATACTAAAACTGTCAATTTTACAATTTCTCCTAACGGAAATAATTACATAATTTTATTAGAAACTGATCAAATCAGAGATTGGCATAAACCAAACACTGAATGGTATGTCCGCTATTAATCTAAATTAAAGCTAACTAATATTAACCCGATTCTAGAAATTGAATTGTGGCAGTTAACTACTGGTATCGTAAATTCCTAGGCGACGACGTCGATGACAAAGTAAGAGAAAAAGTGCTGCTTTTCTCAGTAATTGCATTCATTGGACATCTTACGATATACTTTCTCTACCAACTAGAATTCATAGAAATTTCCGGAGAAACTAAAACTCTCGTAAATTCTCCACTTTCATCCCTGTATACTCCATTTTCTATTCTACTTACTTACGAAACTTATCAATTAATACGGACATTACCGTCTTCTTTCTCTAATTCTGTAGGTAAACAATACGAAGTTGTGACACTTCTTGTTGTTAGAGATGTATTCAAACGATTAGCAGACTACACTTCTGACGATGAGTGGGTAATCACTGGCGAACTAGGGCTAATACTGATGGAATGTGCAACTTTCCTAATTCTATTCTATACTGCTTTGAGTTATAGAAAATCAAGTGACGTTTCAGATATTAGTAAAGTCGAAGATGATGAATTAGACAGTTTTGTGCACTCTAAAAGAATAATTTCCTTAATGTTGTTTGTTGCTTTCATTGTAATGGCTGCATATTCATTTGGTACTTGGACATTGGCAGTGATCGATGGTAAGGGAGATGTTAGTAGAGAAATTTTCTTCTCAGACTTCTTTACTATACTGATACTAGCGGATATCTTAATTTTACTTTTATCATACCGATTCACTGTTGACTTTGGAAATTTAGCTAGGAATACTGGATTTATCTTATCAACCGTAATTCTCAGAGTAGCTATTGGGGCGCCGGGTGTTTCTGCTATTATATTGTTCACACTTAGTGGAATCTTAGGATTAGCTATTCTAAGAATTTCAAGTATTTTCGTAGAAAAAAGGAAAACTTCTACTTAGATATTATTCTAATTTGTGCATAGAAACTAAAGCCGCTTCTATACTTTTCAATTCGTTAGGTACTTCATGTCCAGATATTGGAGCTGCTAAAGAAACTCCTGAATCTTTCTTAGCCTTCCAAACTTTAGAATTGAAATCAATTAATGATTCTGTCATCCTTGTAAAATCTGAAGTGTCTGACAAAGGCCTTACTGGGAAACTATCTACATCTACTGCCGATTTACCATATAATGTAGTCGATAAATGATGTGTAAAGAAAGGACAAATTGGTGATAAGATAGACATCATATCTCTAAAAACACGATGAAGCGTCCATGTTGCTGATGCGTCATCATTGTACAGCCTTGTTTTTGCCATCTCAAGCCAATGTGAAGCTAGAATATTAGTACTGAAAGTCTTGATTCCCTGAGCTGCCGTGTAGATGTCCATTTCGGTATAACCTAATTCAGCTTTTTCTAATAAATCTGAGAATTCAGCTAAGATCCATTTATCTTCGTTTTCTAGATTATCTGGAACTGTATCTAAATCACCATCGAAATCAAACTGTGATGCAAAGCGACCTACATTGAAAATCTTTGTAAGTATGCCAAAATATCTCAATTCTATTTGCTCAGGATTTATCTGGAAATCATCTCCGACCTGTGCATCTGCGGCTTTCCAAAATCTAAAACACTCTGAACCTATTTTTTTAGCTTGTAATGTTACTTGCTTCCCTTCTGGTCCCTTTATTTTCCAAGATCCTGTTCGTCCGCCAAAACCACATTCCAATACTGATTCTGCATCGATACCATTTCCAAGAGACTTAGACATCTTACGGCCCCAAGGATCCATCCCTAAACCATCAATCCAGATATTTGCAAATCCTGGTTTATCGAGTAATAATGCTGATTTTAGTAATGTATAATAAAGCCAGGTTCGAACTATTTCTTTACCTTGCGGCCTTACACCTGTCGGAAATGCTCTATCAAATAATTCAGGGTCTGATAAATATCCTGAAACATACAAATTAGAATTAGAAGAATCCATCCAAGTGTCAAATACCTTCTCTTCCCCTTCTAAACTACCTAATTCTCCTTTCATTTCTGAATATTTACCTAATTCTTCTCGGGTTTCACGATCCATTACAATTGAATCTTCTGGCGGTGAATCTTTCCAGGGTTGAACATAAGTTCCATGCGGTGGAGTGATTATCTTTTTTCGATCTTCAGAATACCATACTGGAATTTCTGTATGATACCAACGTCTACGACTAACTGGCCAATCGATTGTAATATTCTCCATCCAGTCCAGCAAAAATTGCTTGTTACGTACTGGAACAAAATTACTCTCATTTGATAATTCTTTCAATCTCTCTTGTATATGTGTTTGTCGAACGTACCATTCTTTCAATAGAATAATTTCAATTGGATTTTTCCCTCTTTCTGAAACTGGAATCTCTTGGTCTCTTTCCTCTATATTTTCAATTCGGTCTGATTCTTCAAGAAGTTGTAAAGCTTTCTTTCTTGCAGCTATAACGGATAATCCTGCTAAAGGTCCACCAATATCAGTTATTTTTCCTTCTAAATCAATTGCTTGAAAAGGAGTTAATCCTAATTCTCTGAATACCGAAACATCATTTTGATCTCCAAAAGAGCAGACCATTAATACTCCTGAACCAAATTCCATATTCACGCTTGAATGGGCTTGGATTTCTACCGATTTTGAACGGCCTTCTGTATCTATTGGTAATTCTAGTTTCTTACCTACTAGCTTCTGATATCTCTTATCATCGGGATGAACTATAACAATTCCACAAGCGCAAATTAATTCAGGTCTTGTTGTTGAAATTATTACGGGGGCTTGATCTTCGCCTTCAACTGACCAACGAACATCAATTAATTTAGTTCTTCTTGGTAATCTTTCAACTTCGGCTTCAGCGAGTGTAGTGCCTTCTACAGGATCATACAAATTAGGTCTTAATTCTTCAACGATATCTCCTTTTTTGAATAAATCTATGAAGATAGATTGAGTAACTGCTCGATATTCTGGCGCATCCGTCAAATATTCATTATCATATGCACAAGAAAGACCGACTCTTTTTGCAATATTTCTCATTTCCTGAGTATATTTTTCGATTTCATTTCTACAAATGTCTAAGAATTCTGCTCTATCGTAAGTTTTCATTTTACGGCCTGTTTTCTTTTCTACCGTAAATTCAATATTAATTCCGTTTCTATCGACTCCCCACGGAAAATAAACTTCTTTTCCGAGTAATCTTTGACTTCTTGCAATAACATCTATCATCGAATATTGTGCAACTGCTCCAATATGCCACGTTCCGGATGGATAGGGGGGCGGAGTGTCAATAACAAAAATTTCCTTTTCTGATTTCGGATTGAAGACGTATCTTTGACCTACTGCAAAATGCTCTTCCTGGATTTTTTTTTCTAGATCTACTGTCCAGCGTTTCTCCTTTATCTTCGGTTTGGCCATGATTGTTGCTAGTTCTGGCCTAATCTGGGTTTTCTTAAAGTTTCTGCGAAGCTATTTTACTTGGGCCCTATATTGTAAAGAATCAATGGAATATGCAAAAGACGTTGTAATCGTTGGAGGAGTAAGAACTGCTCATGGTAGGTTTAGAGGTGCGTTGTTCAAAACTTCCGCTGTTGATTTAGGGGCCTTAGCAATAAAATCTACTTTAGAGCAAACTAAAATCGATCCTAGCATAATTGATGAAGTAATAATGGGAAACGTACTTAGTGCAGGAATTGGCCAGCATCCTGCAAGACAAGCTGCAATTAAGGCAGGTATTCCTAATGAAGTTCCCGCCCTTACAATTAACAAAATGTGTGGTTCCAGTATGAAGGCAATTATGCTTGCTGGTAATGCAATACGTGCAGGAGAATCTAGTGTGATTATGGTAGGAGGTATGGAATCTATGTCTCAATCACCATTTACAGTCTCAAGGGATAGTGATGGCAAAATCAGTATGGAAAATCCTGTTGACAGTATGATGAACGATGGGCTAATTGATCCTTTCAATGGCATGGTAATGGCACAAACTGGAAATCGTATTGCCAAAGAATTTAATATTACTAGAGAAGAATCAGATTTATTCGCTTTAGAATCTCATATTAGAGCACAGAACGCTCATAAAAAAGGAGCTTTTGCGAAATATCACATACCTGTTGAACATGAAGAGGGAATTTTGAAAACAGATGAGGGGATCAGGCCTAACTCTTCACTTGAATCATTGGCAAAATTAGAACCTGTATTTGATGAAGATGGAGTAGTTACTGCAGGAAATGCAAGTCAGATTTCTGATGGCGCTGCTGCATGTTTAGTAATGTCAAGGCAAAAAGCTGAAGAATTAAATCTTGATATTTTAGCTACTGTGACTAACTATTGCGCAACAGGTGTTGCATCTGAAGATGTAATGTCTGCACCGATACCTACTGTTCAAAAATTATGGAAAATGCAAGGAAGAGCTGGTGAACAGGATTACGATCTTTATGAACATAATGAAGCTTTTGCTGCAGCATCTCTAGGAGTTATGCAAGGTTTAGGTCTTAAGCATGAAAAATTAAATATTCACGGGGGGGCTATAGCTATGGGGCATCCTCTTGGAGCTTCTGGTTGTAGGATTGTATTAGCTTTAATTCATGCTCTCAGGGCAAGAAGAGGTAAGCGTGGATTTGCAACGGCTTGCTTGGGTGGTGGAATGGCCACAGCTATAGAAATTGAAACATGAAATCTGATTTAGAAAATAAAGTCGTTTTAGTAACTGGAGGGGCTGGAGGAATCGGATGTGTAATATCCAAATCTTTTGCCGAACAAGGGGCAAAAGTAATCGTACACTATAATAGCTCAAAAAGTAAAGCTGAAGAGATTGCGAAGGAAATTGGAGGTGTTGCAATTAATGCTGATTTAACAAACACAAAACAAGCCAAAGATCTTTTTGACGGCATAATTAGCAAAGAGGGGAAAATCGATGTTTGTGTTGCCAATGCAGGAAACTATCCTAAAGGTGTCGCTCCATTATGGGAAATTGAAAGTGAGAGATGGGATAATACTATTTCTACAAATTTATCATTAACTTACAATACTTCTCGCTATTTTCTAAAACATGCTTCTGAAACAAAAAAAGGATCATTAGTTTTAATTGGATCAACTGCAGGAATATATGGAGAAGCTGGACATGCTGATTATGCTGCTGCAAAAGGAGCCATAACTTCTGGATTATTACGGTCTCTGAAAAACGATGCGGCCCAAATTGGAAATGGCGTTCGTGTAAATGCTATTGCGCCAGGGTGGACTGTTAGCCAGAAAAAAATTGACGAAGGATTGGATCAAAAACGTGTAGAACGCATTGTTTCAACTATGTCCTTGAAAAAACTAGGTAGGCCTGAAGACGTAGCCAATTCTGCTATTATGCTAGCTTCTGATTCACTTTCTGGACACATAACTGGTCAGGTTATAGAAATTGCAGGAGGGATGGAAGGACGTCTAGTGGCTGGGACGAAATAGGTTTTAGAAATCTATTAATTGGAAGCATTATCTTTTCCCTACTTCTATCTTGGATGATAACTATTATTTACGATATTAATTTTAGTCTTGTTATCTTTGTAATTGTTCAAATATTTGTCATTATTGCAACAACTATGATTTGGCCAGCTTTAAATTCAAAATAGATTTAAATCAGCGACTTTATAGGAAATCGTGGAAGATACTCCAAAAAAAGTAAGACGATACGATATCGATTGGCTTAGAGTGATTCTATTTGCATTATTAATTCCATTTCATGTTGGAATTGGTGTTTATTGGGAAGCTTATGACTTCGTACAGCCTGAATATAGTGTTGAGGAAGAGGCCCAACGTGAAGATCTAAATGCTGATGCTGGTGAAGATGCTGTAAATGTTTATAGTTTCCTTGGAAGTGGAATTATTTCCTATATCTTAACGTGGATGCATGAATGGCGGCTGGCGGCTCTGTTCATGATTAGTGGAATGGGGACTGCTTTTGCTTTCAAACGGCGGACTTGGAAACTATTTTTGAAAGAACGATCAAAAAGATTGCTAATACCAATGTTTGTTGGTATTTGGACGATCACGCCCTTAACTTGGATGTTAATTCTTGATTATTTTCCAAGCAGTTTTATCGAAGGAATATTTGCCTTTTTTGGCTTTGGGATTGCTATGTCCCTTCTAATGATTGTGCCATTACTAAGCCGATTCCTTTCTCTTGGACATTTGTGGTTCATATGGAGCTTATTCCAATATTCTTTATTTTTAATCCCTATTTTTTATGTAGTAAGGAACTATCCTGAGGGTAAATTAGCGAGACTACTTAGAATCATTTTCAAAATTCCTTTCCGGTTGGGACCATTGATTCTTTTACCAATTATACTTTCATTTTGTGATGTTTTATTCAAGCCATTAACTGGAGAAGCAATTGGCTTTGGATATGAATGGCCTTGGTATCTTTTGATATTCTTTTTCGGCTACATTTTTATAATTAACAAAGACCAATATTTTGAATTCATTGATAATTCAAGGATTCAAATTACAATTGGAACTATTCTTTCTACAATTGCCCTTATTTGGATTAAAACTGAAGAAACAAAAACTGGAGTTCCATACATGAATGGAGGATGGGCTGATAATGAACACAGACACTTAGGAATTGATTACCATACAAATTTGACTTTGATAGCTTGTTTCATAACCAGCTTTCATGCTTGGTTTTGGTGCTTATTTGTATTCACATGGGGTGCTAAATTTCTCAATAAACCAAGTAAACATTTGGCATACCTTAATCAGGGAGTCTATCCGTTCTACATTATTCATCAACCTATTGTCTATGCAGTTCTTATTGTCTTTTTAGCTACAGGTCTTTCTGATATTCTAATACTAATTATTGGAACTATTTTGGTAACAATAGGTTGCTGGATATTTTTTGAACTTACAAAAAGGCATTGGATAACCAGGGCAATGTACGGAATTAAAGAAATCCCAAACAAAGAAAATAAATCTATCCTCGATAAAAAATAAACTAGGCCTTATATAGGGTCCCTTTGTGCGAGAGACCCCGCAATCACGCAACCAGACGTTTAGGGCAATTATCCCTACACCTCTTGAGACACTTGTTCTCGACGAGAAACGGCGTCACGGTACGATGTGTAACATGTGGGAAACTACGCCTGATTTCGATGCTGTTAGCAACAGTAAGCGTTATCTGGAGAAAAAGAAAAAATGCCAAAACACAACAAACCGAACCGCGGATCTATGGCTTTCAGCCCTCGCAAGAGAGCACGCTCTGAAACGCCTCATGTCTCCAGTTGGGCTGCTGTTGATGGTGATGATACTAAAATCCTTGGATTTGCAGGATATAAAGTTGGTATGAGCCACATTATGGCTGTTGATTATCGAAAGAAATCCAATACTGCCGGTCAGGAAATCCGTATGCCTGTTACTGTTGTTGAAATGCCTCCAATGAAAGTTATTGGAGCACGAGGGTATGTTCAAGATACTTATGGACTACGGACTCTTACTGAAGTTTGGAACAAAAAACTCGATTCCGATTTAGAGAGGAAATTACCAATTCCTAAGGACCACAATAGTAAAGCCGCTTGGAAAAGTATGAAAGACAATGACCTTGAAGAAATTAGATTATTAGTTCACACTCAACCTAAGCTAGTCACAGGAATACCAAAAAAGAGACCTGAGATTATGGAAATGGCTATTGGTGGAGGTTCCATGGAGTCTCAAATTGATTATGCAAAGGGAATGCTTGGTAAAGAATTTACAGTTAATGATGTTGCTGAAGATGGTGAAATGCTAGATGCAATTGCTGTAACAACTGGATACGGATTTCAAGGCCATGTCAAACGTTGGGGTGTCAAATTGTTGACGCACAAAAACTCAAAGCATCGTAGAATGATTGGAAATTTAGGACCTTTCAGTCCTGGTTATGTTGTATCAACTGTACCGCAAGCTGGTCAAACTGGATACCATCAAAGAACCGAATACAATAAAAGATTATTAAAAATTGGAGACAACCCGGACGAAATTAATCCAAAAGGTGGTTTCCTTAAC
>CACAGG010000029.1 GCA_902531985.1 uncultured marine group III euryarchaeote | reverse complement strand
AAGCTTCGAAAAGCTCTGCAACACTGCCTGCTGCTTTCGAAGAACCTGTAAGGTTAGATTTAATTCGTAGAGCTGTAAGATCTGCAAGAGCAAACCGCAGACAACCGTACGGTGCAGCTAGAGCTGCAGGTTTCCGTCATTCTGTGTCTTGGCCAGGTAAAGGTCGAGGTATGGCTCGTACTCCTCGTAAAAACGGAGGCGGCGGTAGAGGTGCTCAGGCTCCAAATACTGTTGGTGGAAGAAGAGCTCATCCTCCTAAAGTAGAAAAAGAATGGGACATTAAGATAAATTCAAAAGAAAAGAAGAAGGCTTTCCGTTCCGCACTTGCTGCTACATCTCAAGAATCTTATGTTAATGCAAGGGGCCATGTTGTTCCTGAAAAAGCTACACTGCCTTACGTAGTAGAAGATAAAATTGAAAATATGGCTACTGATCACGAAGGCGAATCTCTGACAAAGAGAGCCATGGCACTACTTGATGGCCTAGGTGTCGGAGAAGACGTAGACCGCTCTTATGATGGTAAAGGAATTAGGGCAGGAAAAGGAAAAAGACGTGGACGTAAATATCGAACACCTAAATCCGTTCTAGTAGTTCTTTCAGAAAATAATGGTTCTGAAAAAGCATTCCGTAACCTCTCCGGAGTTGATGTTACTACTGCTAATAATCTTAATACCGAATTATTGGCACCTGGTGGAGATCCAGGAAGATTAGTGGTTTTCAGTAAGGCTGCTGTTTCAGCTTTAGGAGAGAGATTATGAGTGAACACAAAGTAATACTCAGTCCACGATCTAAAGAAAGAGCTCTTTACATGCTTGAACAAAATAAATTAGAATTCTATGTTGCTCGTACTGCAAGTAAGCACGACATCAAAGGAGCAATAAAAGCTCTTTTCCAAGTCGAAGTGAGCAAAGTTAATACGAGAATTACCAAAGAAGGTAAACTAGCAATCGTCAAACTCTCAGAAGGTCATTCTGCTGAAGATTTGAGTAACAGATTAGGAATATTGTGATATAAATGGGAAAAAGAATCATACCTAGAAGACGCGGTCGTGGGCATCGTTACAAAGCTGCTGACAATCGTTTCAAAGGTGAAGCAAGACATCCTAGAGCTAAATCTTCATCTGGTAAAGTAGTAGAGCTTATGCACGATCCCGGTAGAACTGCGCCTGTAGCTAAAGTAGAAGACCAACAGGGAACTTACACTATGATTGCGCACGAAGGAATGCATGTCGGTCAAGAAATTAGTACTGGACATGGAGCTGAAATTGATATCGGAAATACTGCATACATTGGTTCTATTCCTGAAGGAACAAAAATTTACAATATTGAAATGAAGCCTGGTGATGGTGGAAAACTAGCTAGAGCTGCCGGTCAAGCTGCAACCATTATTTCTCATGGCAAACAAACTACTGTAAGATTGCCATCTAAAGCTCAGAAAACTCTAGACAACATGTGCCGAGCAACTGTTGGCGCCGTTGCAGGATCTGGAAGGGGAGAAAAACCAATTGCAAAGGCTGGTAAGAACTTCTACCGAAATCGTGCACGACCAAAGATTTGGCCTAAAGTTAGAGGAGTTGCTATGAATGCCGTTGATCACCCTCACGGTAGTGGAAGAAAACAAACTATTGGTATTAATTCTACAGTTTCTAGAAATGCACCACCTGGCCGTAAAGTTGGACACATTGCTGCTAAAAGAACAGGAGGTAAACGCTAATGGCTCGTAGAACAAAGGGGCTTGCAACGCCTAAAGCTGCAAGAAGGAGAGAGAGAAAAAGGAAAGCAGGTATTCAAGTACGTCGTAAGAAAGAATTTACTTACCGCGGAATGACTCTTGATAAACTTCAAGAATTAAATTTCAAAGATTTCCTGGATATTATTCCTTCTAGGCAAAGAAGGTCTTTCAAAAGAGGCTTAAGTAAAGAACAAGCCAAACTGATTACTGATTCTAACAATAAACCCGACAAAATACTTCGAACTCACCGTCGTGAAATGATTATAATTCCTCAATTTGTGGGAAGGACTTTTGCAATTTACAATGGAAAAGAATTCATGAGCATAGAAATTATGCCGGAAATGATTGGACTTTACTTTGGGGAATTAGCCCCTACAAGAACGTCCCCTACACACACTGGACCTGGTGTTGGCGCTACCAAGTCATCTAAATTTATGCCGTTGAAGTGATATTATGAAAGGATTCTCTTACCCCTATAACCCTGAAATTCACGCGGCTGCTCGCGGTACTGGAATAAACATATCGCCTAAAGCTGCCAGAGAAGTTTGCCGTGCTCTAAAAGGTATGGAACTTGAAAAAGCTAAAGGTTATTTGGAAAGAGTTATCAGAAAAGATCAAGCAGTTCCATTCAAAAGACACGATGGGAAAGTAGGACATCGAAGAGGTAAAGGTATGTCTACTGGAAGGTATCCTGTAAAGACTGCTTCAGCCATTCTAAAAGTAATTGAATCTGCAGGAAATAATGGCGAAGCTATTCACATAGATATTGAAAACTGGAAAATTGTCCATATCGCAACATCTCGTGGGCGATCATTCGAAGCACGGTTCCCAAGAGCCCGTGGAAGAGCCACTCCTAAAATGCGAGAAAGTGCAAATGTTGAAGTTGTTTTGGAGGAATTGAAATGACCGTTGTAAAAGAAATGATAGAAGAACGTGTAAGACGTGTTCAAGTTCATGATCACGTTCAAAAAAGAACTGAGCGTGCAGGCTTTGGAGGCCTCTCCATTCAAAGAACACCATTAGGTACGCATGTAAGAATTTCAGCTGAAAGGCCCGGGCTAGTTATTGGTAGAAAAGGTAGTGACATTCAAAGACTTACTGAAGAATTGGAAAGAAAATTCGGATACGAAAATTTACAAGTTGAAGCTGGCGAAGTTGAAAAATTCGCTTTAAATCCTCTAATCATGGCTGCAAAAGTAGCTAATGCATTAGAAAGAGGATGGAATTATAGAAGAGCTGGAAACTCTATGCTACAGCGCATTATGGACGCAGGAGCAAGAGGTTGTCAAATTACAATTGCAGGTAAATTAACGGGGCTAAGGCATAGAACTGAAAAATTCTTGTCTGGACACATAAAATTCTGTGGCGAAACTGCCTTAGAGTTAATGGATGTCGGTATTGCTCAAGCAAAACTTAAGCCTGGAACTATTGGAGTTAAAGTTGCAATAATGAAACCAAATGCTCGATTACCAGATGAAATTGAAGTTGTAAAGCCTGAAATTCCAGTAATTGAAGAAGAGAAAGACGAAAACGTTTCTGGAGAAGGCGAAGAGGAAATCAAAGAAGAAGCTCAAGAAAAAGAAGCTAAAAATGATGAAGATACTAATGAATCAGAAAAGAAAGATGAAGAAAAAAAGGAGGCTAAGAAATGAGTTTGAAGAAACCTGATGAGCTCAGAGAGATGCAACCTGAAGAAAGAGACTCAAGACTTCGTGAACTTCGCTCTGAATTAATGAACGAAAGAGGTGTGGCATCTATGGGTGGTCAACCTACTTCCCCTGGAAGAATGAGGGCTTTAAAGAAACAAATAGCAAGATTAACAACTATTATGCGTGAAATTGAACTGGAGGCTGAACACAATGGTTGATATTGATCCATTAACTGGTTTGCCAAAAGAATTGCTCGCAATGGAAGAAATTGTAAGAGAGCAGCAGTCTATCAAAGTTCATGTAGAAAAACGCAGATACGGAAAATTAGTTACCGTAATCGATGGTATAGGAAAAAGTGTCGATATTGTTGACTTAGCTAAGCAGCTAAAAACGAAATGTGCAACTGGAGGAACTTCAAAAGGCGGAGTTATCGAACTTCAAGGAGACCATACAAGGAAAGTCAACGAAGTATTATCTGATATGGGATTCCCGGTGGAGGTTGAATGATGGATGGAAGGGCTGAGTTTATTGGAGAAAATGTGACCGTATCACACCATAGCGATCCAAGCTTACTTGGAGTTTCTGGTATGATTGTTAATGAAACTCGAGAAACCTTAGTCATTGAAAGTGAAGGAATTCAAAAGACTATAAGTAAAAGACCTGCTCGATTTATGTTTAAAGATGGGGAATTGATTGGATCTAAAATTGCCTACAGGCCGCAAGATAGAATAAAGAAGGTGAAAGCGTGAGTAAAGATAAAGCTCGAGACATAGGGATAGACGTCGAAAAACCGGCAAATCCATGGGATGGAGATCCGAATGATCCTTTCTATGGTAGTTTATCAGTACGTGGTCAGATATTACGAGGAACTGTTGTAAAAGCCAAAGCCCAAAAGACCGTTGTTGTTCAAATTAATAAAATGAAATATGATTCTAAATACGAGAGATATGCTCGTAGTTCTTCAAAAATAAGCGCCCATAGCCCTGCAAGTGTAGGAGCTTCTGAGGGTGATATTGTAACACTAATGGAATGCAGACCATTATCTAAAACAAAATCGTTTGTTGTTATAGAAAGGAGGGATGCATGAGAGCAATTGCTGGTAGACAAATGAGAGGTCTCCCTCAAGGTGCAAGATTAGATTGTGTTGACAATAGTGGTGCAAAAACTGTAGAAATTGTTACTGTTCTTAATTACAAAGGAGTTCATCGTAGATCTCCTGCTGCCGGTGTTGGAGATATGGTGGTAGCTTCAGTCAAAAAGGGAAAGCCTGAGATGCGCAGACAGTTAGTTCGCGCAGTCATTGTAAGATGCAGAAGACCTTACAGAAGGGCTGATGGAACTATGGTCCAATTTGAAGATAATGCTGCTGTATTGACAAATGAGCAAGGAGAAACTAAAGGATCGGGAATCAAAGGTCCCGTCTCAAGAGAAGCAGCTGAAAGATGGCCGCGTATTGCTGCCGCTGCAACAACAATAGTATGATAATATGAGTTCAAAACAACCAAGAAAACAGAGACTCGCCCGATATACGGCACCTTATCACCGTAGACATCGTGAGATGGCTGCGCCAATTGATAGAGGGCTTAGGGAGAGACAAATGGGTAGAGGATTCATGTATCCTAGATCTATGGCTGTTAGAAAAGGAGATCGAGTTATGGTTGTAAGAGGGGAGGGAAAATCCAAGTCTGCAACTAGAATCGCTAAGGTTGATAGAAAAGCACGTAAAATATACGTCGAAGGATTCACTTATTTCAAATCTGATGGAACTGAATTACAAAGACCAATCGACGCATCAAATGTTGTTATTATTAATCCAGACTGGTCTGACATGAGAAGAAGAAAATTATTGACTCGTGTCAATGAGTCTGTTGAATGGACTGATGAAGTAATATCTGATTTTGAAGCTGCTGAAGATGAATATGAAGCCGAAACTGTAGGTCCTATAGAAGAAGAAGAAACTACTGATGAGGAAACTCCTGAAGAAATAGTTGAAGCTGAAGATAGTTCAATCGATGACGTTGATTATGATAGCATGACTGTTCCTCAACTAAAAGACGCTTTGAAAGAAAAGGGAATGCCTGTTGGGGGCAAAAAAGCAGATCTAATTGAAAGGCTCAAAGGAGGTTCTGAATGAGTAGTGACCACTTGAAACGTCTAGTAGCTCCACGTTCTTGGAACATTGCAAGAAAAGAAAATGTTTGGACTACAAGACCTATGCCTGGTAAGCATTCTTTGGAAGGTGCAATACCTATTTCTACAATTTTAAGAGATTACTTACAAATTTGTGATACTAACCGTGAAGCTAAAATTATTTTGCATGCTGGAGACGTGTTAATTGATCAAAGAGTTACAAGAAAACCAAAAACTCCTGTAGGGTTAATGGATGTTGTATCTCTACCTAAGATGAAGAAACATTTCAGGGCAATGATTGATAATCATGGAAGAATTGAATTTGTGGAAGTAAAACCTGCTGAATCTAAGTGGAAACTTGTTCGCGTCCAAGATAAAAGAATTATCAAAGGAGGAAAAACTCAATTAAATTTACATGATGGAACTAATATTCTATATGATAAAAAAGTAAAAACTGGAGATGTCCTTCAAATAACATTACCTGATATGAAAGTAAAAACAGTTATTGAGTTCAAAAAAGGAGCTCAAGCTCTTATTACAGGAGGGGCACACGTAGGTTCTATATCTAAGGTAAAAGATATAGAAATTACTCGAAGTACTAAGCCTAATTTGGTCATGTATGATGGATTCCGAACCATAAAAACTTACACGTTTGTGGTCGGAGATAAGAAAGCTATGGTTTCTCTGCCGGAGGTTAAAGTATGAACCCTATGAGACAATTAAGAATTGCTAAAGTTGTTCTAAACATAGGTGTTGGAGAAGCTGGTGAAAGATTAGTGAAGGCTGAAAGTGTCTTAGAAAAAATTAGTGGAAGCAAACCAACTAGAACATTATCAAAATCTACCAACCGCGATCTTGGTATTCGACTTGGTATGCCTATTGGATGTAAAGTGACACTAAGGGGTGCAGCTGCTGAAAAAATTATTAAGGATTCATTATGGGTACGTGAAAATCGCTTACCTAATTATTGCTTTTCAAGAACTGGCGGGTTAAGTTTTGGAATTCCGGACTATACTGGATACAAAAACGAAAGTTATGATCCAGATATAGGGATTTTTGGGCTTGATATTGCAATCGCTTTTGAAAGGCCTGGCTTTAGAGTTGCCAGAAGAAAAATTAAGAGTAAAAAAGTTGGTAAAAATCACCGTATTAACGCTGAAGAATGCCAAGAATTCATGAAGAATAAATTCAATCTGGAGGTATTCAAAGTATGAAGATAGACAACGTAAAAATCAAGAAAAGAGAAGTCTTCCGTGGGCGCATCGAAGGATGTGTGCTATGCGATAGAAAACGAGGTCTTGTGAGACGTTATGGTCTGAACTTGTGCAGACAGTGCTTCAGAGATAAAGCAATGGAGCTAGGATTCAAAAAATACGATTGAGGTAAAAAAATATGAGACACGATTCACTATCAGACGCTTTAGTTCTTATCAAAAATGCCGATCACGTAGGTAAAGAAAGTGCAGTAATTCCTGCATCACGCTTAATTGGTGAAGTGTTAAAATTATTAACTGAAAAGGGTTATTTGAATAATTATGAATATCGAGATAATGGAAAAGGCGGGGAATTTGATATTTCATTGAATGGGAAAATAAACGGATGTGGAGCAATTAAGCCAAGATTTTCTGTTAAATTAAGAGATATGGAGAGACACGAAGCACGATATTTGCCTGCTAAAGATTTTGGACTTTTGATACTTACAACGCCATACGGTGTAATGAATAATGATCAAGCTAAAGAGGCATCAACAGGAGGAAAGCTACTAGCTTACGTTTATTAATGCTAATCAATCAATTAACACATATTATCAATCTTCCTGAAGGCGTTTCTGTAGATAGTAGTAGTTCTAATATTAAAGTTACAGGGCCAAGGGGGGAACTTTCTAGAAACTTTAGTCACGAATTAATCAATTTTGAGCAAGCCGATAATCAACTAAAGATTACTGGTACTAAATTAAGAAAGAAAGAAAAAGCACTGATTGGAACTTGGAAAGCTCACTTGACGAATATGGTTAAAGGAGTCACCGAAGGCTTCTTGTATGAAATGAAAGTTTTGTTTGCTCATTTTCCTATGAAAGTAGTCGTTAAAGGAAATGTAGTAACTATTGATAACTTCTTAGGAGAAAAAGCTACGCGTAATTCAGCTATTGTTGGAAATGCTAAAGTGAAAGTTAAGGGAGATTCAGTTACTATTGAGGGGAACAACAAAGAAGACGTTGGTCAAACTGCTGGAAATTTAGAAAAAGCTACTATTGTCAAAGGTAGAGACACTCGTGTTTTCCAAGATGGAATTTATATCATATCTAAGGGGGCCGCTCAATGAGTAAAGAAGACTACAAGCCTAGACAAAAACCAAACCTAGATGCTGAAACTAAAGCTTCTTTGTTAAAGCGAAATCGTATGTCTAATAAACGCCCTAAATTTAAGAGACAAAATTGGTTCCGTTACAAACGTTTAGGCGATAAATGGAGAAGGCCTAGAGGTATTCACTCTAAAATGAGAAGGCATTTCAAGTATCGTATTGCTGTTGTTCAACCTGGATTTAGAGGTCCTGCAAATGTAAGAGGATTACACCCTTCTGGTTTTGAAGAAGTGAGAGTGCATAATTTAAAAGAAGTGGAAATGGTTGATCCTAAAACTCAAGCAATCCGAATTGCAAGTACTGTAGGTGATAAAAAACGTGAAACTATTGTTGAAAAAGCCGATGAAATGGGAATACGAGTTTTCAACAGGAGAGACCTATGAATCTTTCATATCAAAAACGAGTAGCTTCTAAGTTACTAAAGTGTGGCCTTCACAGAGTATGGGTAGATGATAGGCCTGAAGTTCAAGAAAGAATCTCTGAAGCTGTAACGAGAGATGACGTACGTCTTTTGATAGTACAACGCTTTATCCGTAAGCATCAAAAAAAAGGTATTTCAAGAGGAAGGGCTAAACAAATGGCTCACCAAAAATCTAAGGGAAGACGCCGTGGTCAAGGTTCTAGAAAAGGGCACGGAGGTGCCAGAACTCCAAAGAAAGAAGCTTGGATGACACGCGTAAGGGCTCTACGAAAAGAACTTGGAAATTTAAGATCTGACGGGACCATTGATGCTACGCAATATCGTAAATATTATCGCCGTGTAAAAGGTGGCGTTTACAATTCAAGAAATCACTTAAGATATAATATGGAAATTGATGGAATAAAATTAGGAGGAGCTAAATAATGCCAAAGGGAATGCATTTCTCAAGAAGAAGACGAGGAATTACTAATTATCGAAAAAGGCTGGCATTATTAAAGTCTGGAATTCCTAGGGCTGTAGTAAGATTTAGTAATGCTAAAATTACGGTACAAATTATTGACTTCGCTAATGAAGGAGACAAAGTCTTAGCAACTGCTAACTCAGATGATGTGGTAAAGGTTGGATGGAAAGGATCTAAGACAAATATTCCGGTAGCTTATCTTTCAGGTATGATGGCTGCTAAAAGAGCTCTAAAAGCTGGAGTTTCGTCAGCAGTTTTGGATATTGGCCGTATTACTCCTACTCCTGGTGGCCGAGCTTTTGCAACCTTAAAAGGCTTAGTTGATGGTGGTTTAGAAGTTCCACATTCTAATGATCTATACCCTGATGATGGACGGATAAATGGAAGTCATATTTCTGATAAAATATCTAAAGATTTTGATAAAGTTATGAAAAAAATAGAAGGAGGTAAAAAATGAGCGAAGATAAGCCTAAACAAGACAATAATAGTGGAGGAAAACCCAGATATGGTAGAAAACCACCACAAAAAGGCGATAAAAAACAACAAGGAGGTAGACCTCAGAGAGGTCCTCCATTATCTCCTGCCCAACAAAGACGACGTGCTGCTGAAGAAAGAATTTCAAACTGGACGCCAAAAACTGAATTGGGAAGAAAGGTAGTTGCTGGTGAAGTTACAACCGTGGAAGAAGCTCTAGCTACTGGTTTACCATTACGTGAACCTCCTATTGTTGATTTACTTGTACCTGATATGCTTGAAGAAGTAATTGATATCCATATGGTTCAGAGAATGTCAGATTCTGGAAGAAGAGTTCGATTTGCAGTAACTACGATTGTCGGAAATGGAAATGGAGTTGTTGGTTTGGGTCGCGTTTCAGGTAAACTAGTTCGACCTACCATTACTAAAGCTTTAGATCGTGCTAAATTGAACATTATAGAAATAAGAAGAGGAAGTGGATCATGGGAATGTTCTACAGCAGTACCTAATTCATTGCCTTTCGAAGTATCTGGTAGAACTGGATCAACTCGTGTTACAATCAAACCTGCTCCACCAGGCGTAGGATTAGTCACAAACCAGGTTGGGCAAATTATGCTTAAACTTGCTGGCGTAGAAGATGCTTGGTCATTTACCAAGGGGCAAACACAAACCATCTATAATTTTGCTAATGCAATGTTTAAAGCACTTGAAAAGACATCTACAACAAAATTATTACCTGGCCAAGATGATTTCCATAATATGATTAAAGGAGTAAAACAAGAATGAGTTGGGCGGTTGTAAGGGTGAGAGGTTCTGTTAACGTAAAGCCTAAAATTAAAGAAACAATGAAATTAATGCGTTTGAATCGTGTTAATCATTGTGTAATTATTCCTGAAAATGAAACCTATACTGGTATGCTAAAAATCATAAAAGATTATGTCACTTGGGGTGAGGTAGACTCCGACACTACTGCATTAATGCTTGAAAGTTCTGGTAAAACTAGTGGAAATGCTTCTTTTGGTAAACCTGAATTAAAAGAAACTTCCTTTAAAACTATGAAAACTTTAGCAAAAAATATTTCCGAAGGAAAAGTCATCATGAGGGATGTTCCCGGGCTAAAACCCGTCTTCAGACTACACCCGCCTCGCAAAGGATATGAAGGAATTAAACGTAGTTTCAAAGAAGGTGGAGCTCTAGGTTATCGTGGAGAAAAAATTAATGAATTAATCAGGAGGATGCAATATGCCCAGGCGTAAAAGTATGATGACTGGGAGTCGTACTCGTGGAAGAGGCCATAAGAAAGGCAGAGGTGCCGGACTTAGAGGCGGACGAGGAAATGCAGGATGCCATAAAACTAAACGTATAATGTATGAACGTGTTGGTCGTGTTTGGGGAGCTCATGGCTTCAAAAGACCACAATCTGTAGTAAGTGCGAATAATTCAATTAATTTGAAAACCATAGAAGAAAATTCCGATAATTGGATTTCAGAGGGTATTGCTACAAAGAAAGGAAAAGTTGTATCTGTAGACTTGAGTAAAATGGGTTATGATAAATTACTTGGAACAGGGTCTACTGAAAAAACATACAAACTTACTGTAAATTCCGCCTCTGCGAAAGCCGTAGAAAAAATTGAATCGGCTGGTGGAGAAATAATAAA
>CACAGG010000028.1 GCA_902531985.1 uncultured marine group III euryarchaeote | reverse complement strand
AAGGCCTAATGGTGAATGACGTTCGATCATTGACTTAGATAAGACGAGAAAAAGGCCAAAACAAGAAAAATTTATAAATATTAATATATCGCCTAAAAATAATTCACTCCTGATATCTAGATTGTCTATCTCAAAAAGAATCAAAGCCCCTGACATGGCGACTAATATTGAAAGCGATTTGTAACCATTCATTCGCTCTTTTCCTAGAACCCAAGCAAAAAGAAGTGTCATTACTGGTATCATACAACTTATAAGCGAAGCATGAGCTGGCGTCGTATATTCCAAACCTTTAGTAAATAATGCAGTATTCAACACAATACCCAGCAATGATAATAATATCAAAAAATACCATTCTTTTCCTTTGGGAAAATTGATAATACGACGTCGATAAATTAGTGCCATTAGAATTCCTGCAAATAAAATTCTAATTGCAGTCCATTCAAATGCATCTATTCTTTCAACAATCACTGAAGTAGTTAAATAATGAAATCCGAAAATTATTTGCACTAAAACAAGAGCTCCGTATACTCTGAATTGGGGTGGTTGTGACAAATATTACCAACCTAATTTTTTCAAAAAAGTAACATATGGTTCTTGATGGCCATAATACATTATCAAGGCTCCTGTGAACCAACCCAAAGATGAAGTGACTGTAAAATAAGAATCAAAACCACTAAGATAATGAGGGACCATAATAACTAAACCTATGCCTATAAAAAATCCAGATATCCATGCTGAAGGTATGTTTCCAGCCCTCATATATCCTACAAATAAGAAAAGATAAAATTGTGTAAATGTAAAAATTGCCAATAATGTGGCTATTACTAGCTCCACATTTTCTGAACTATTAAAATCCATGCTTGAAGACAATAAAATAAATGTTCCCATTACCATAGAAATACCTGGAAACGCATCTGCAAATATTTTAGCTGAAGAAGTTAAGATTATTGAATCTGAATCTCTCCATTTCATTATTAATCTTACAAGAATTAATGGAGAAATATATCTAAATAATAATGTAAAGGCTGCAAAGGGCCACAATAGTTCTGGGGAAGTAGATGCAAAATGTACTGCCCAGAGTGCAATAATCAAAGCTAAGCTCAAAAGAACGATAAATCCTGCAAGTAAAATATCACTAGACTTATTATCGGTAGCTCTTTGAATGACTAGCAAAAAAAGTGGATAGGACAAGATAATAATTCCCAAGGAAAGGACCAAAAAGGCTATCAAATCAATACTATTGTTCACAATTTACACCACTGGGGTCTTTTATGAAATGAACCCCTATTAAATTGTAACAGAAATATTAAATATAAGTGAAATTCGGGACCATTATGGCTGAATTCTTCTGTGACATAGAAATCTTGCGTAACGAAGGCGAATTTGAGGCCCGCGTAGAAGGAATAACACCAAATGTAATGTCTCTAAAAAGTGACAATTTAGAAGAGTTATTAGAACAATTAACTATCGAACTAGAAGATAAATTGAATTAATCTGATTCTAAATAAGATGACATCCATTTTGTACAATAATTCAAATGCGCACTAGTGAATCTTGTGTCTTCTTTTAAATCGGATATGAAATCATCAAATCCTGAATAAAAATCAAATGTCAAAACTCTAGATATGAAATTGAACATTACGACCATTGAGGCATCAACTACGCAACACATATCACTCAAATATTCTTTACTTAATTGCGGAACCTGCAATGATTCACTTATGATTGCTTTCTGTTCATCGTTACCAAAATATTTCTTCAATCTAGATATATCATGCGTTTTTTCCTCAGAATGAGCATACCCTGACAATTTACCATATCTTGAATAATTACGGAAATTATGATAATTTTTTTCAGGATTAGTCAATTCCCAAGATATTAATTCCTTCAAAAGATCACTAAAACTTAATTCTTGCCTTAGACCTGAAATCATGTCCAAAAATTGAGAATTATCTAATATTTTATCTCTGTTTGCTCGGTAATTTTTTAAATCATCAATTAATTCACCGTAACTATCCTGTACTGCTGATGATAACGCAACTTTCCACAGGCCAGATTCATGCTGTGACAAAGCTAATTGATTAAGAAAAACTCCTCTTAAATGGCATTCAATAAAACTGCGTAATAATGAATAAGCTATATTGTAATTACCACAAAATGATTGGAAAATTGAATTAGTTAATATCTTTTGAGATTCTAAATGGTGATGATTAAACGAACCAAGTAATGTTGCAGCTTGCTCCTGTTTGCTAGTGTCTTCTTCGTAAGCTATAATTTCAAGATATACTGAATTATAGAGCGAAAAAGCATCAATACCTCTTTTGAAATTATCTACTTTAATTAATTCTTCCAAATTAATCTCAGGAGTAGATAACTGAATAATTGATTCCGCTATTGTTTTGTACTGATTATCGTCTGTTTCCACAATGCGGTAATGACTTATGTTAATAGAGTTTACACTGTAATACTAAACTGGGACTGCAGAACGACAAATGAGGACGCAAATCCAGGTGTAAAAACCCACAATCCCATACTTATTTCGAGTAGTTTATATATTGAAATAACTACCTAGTGCATAAAATTTAATTTGAAATAGAGACCTCTGAATTTAGAGGTATGTCAGAAGAAAATACGCTTGCATATGCTGTAAAACAAACTGAAATTGACTATAGTGCAAAAAATTTAATTTTACTGCAAGCTCAATTGATAAACAAAAATGATGAAGGCCATGTTATGGTTGAAAAAGTATCTAAAGATGCAGACTCATACGCCGCTGGAAAATACTACATTCCTGGAGTAGCAATGCATTTTGGTGAGCATCCAGAAGAAGCAGGACATCGAATATTAACTGAAGAATTGGAAGTTGAAGATAGAGAAATAATTTCTATTGGTTCTCAATCTCATTATGATAAAGAAAAAGAGAGATGGTATGTTTTATTTTTATTTAAAACAAAAGAACCTTTTGCAAATGAAGAAATGAAAAATCCTTGTGAGGACATCGAGGAATTAGTCTACATCGATTTAGAAATCGCAGATTCTGAAAATTCAACTCAGGGATTAAAAGATATTAGAGAAGCAATGAAAATACCTGGTAAAACTTATATCTAAAGAAAACGTTACTTTTTTCCAGTTATAACTAAAGTACCTTCCCATCCTTGATGTTTATTTGCACGCCAACTTTCCACTTTCTGGAATCCTACGTCTCTAAACATCTGCACCCACTCTAGTTCGTTAAACATCAACATCTTAGTACCGACCTGCTCTTGCCATGAATGTGACTCTGCATTTTCATAATAATGATCTATTCCTATAATTAAACTGCCACTTTTTTCTAAGTAAGTGTTTAATATATTATTTAGTACTTCTTTTGGATTATCCAAATAATACAAAACTTCCATTGAATGTATAATATCATATTTTTCTTTGGAATTAAAAAAATTAATATCTTGTAAAATATATTCTATATTTCCATTACTTAAGGAATTAGCTTTAGCTATCATATTTTCAGAACCATCTATTCCAACTGCTCGATTACATAATGGATTCTTTGCAATTTCACGCAAAACCCAACCATTACCGCAACCTAAATCTAAAAAACTAAACTTTTTTTCTCTATTGGATAAAATAAAATCAATCATTTCTTTTACAGGTATGGCGTGATTTTTTTCCATACCTTCATCTTTACCTTTAGCAGCCCATTCTCCAAAAACATCAGTTGCTTTTCTCATGTGAATTAATCTAAAGAGTTAGTGTTCCACCTAATGGCATAGGATTTAATTCGGTTAAATCCCCTCTAAGAGCGGGACCTTCTGCAATTGTTGCAAATATACCTGTCTCTCCTTGATCATTATTCGCCAAACTGAACCATGGTCTTCCATATTGATCTACGGCCATATCAAGAAAGTCTCCTAAACCTCCACATCTTTCATAACCACACCCCACTGGATATGCATTACTGCTATCGATTGGATCATCTGGTTGATTAACTTGTACTGTTGTGAAAAGGGGATTATCTGAAAAAGCATCTGTCAAAATAGTCATGTACCCGTGCCACGTCTGATTACCTACATCTCCCACATATCCAAACGCAACACGACCTTCTGAGCCTGCAGTAACTACTGGAAAACCAGTCCCAACAAGTCCGATAGGTGGGGCTATCATCATAGACTCACTCCAAGAATTTCCATCATCTTGTGAGTATGCATAATACGGCATATTGTCAATTCCCATCCACATTGCATGTACATTGTTATTATCATCTATAGCAACTTGAGCTTCTTCAAAATTCCAAGTATCTGCAGTACCTGATTCTTCAGTGGGAAGAGGATGTTCTGTCCAAGTAAAACCTCCGTCTGTACTTCTGTAAATTGAATAACCACTGCCATTACAACCTACATTACCTCTATAAAAATTACCATTCTCGGCGCCCTCAATGTGTGCACTTAATCCTCCGCTGTTACAATCCAATGGAGCTCCTGGAACTTCAGGACTCCACGTTAAACCTCCATCAAAACTTGTTGAACAGAGTGGAGCTGCCCAGTTACCATTAACACAGAAAACCCATGTAGTTGGATGTCCAAAAGCGGGATAAGTTGATGAACCGATAGTTTGATGATCTTGAACGGAATAAGATGTCGCAAATGTAGGTGGAGACCATGAAGAACCATCATTATCTGACCATTCAACGGTCATACCTGCCAAGGCATGCATGTCAAATTTCATTATTCTATCTGTCCACTTATCAACGTAAACATAAGGATCATTGCTGTTAGGTACTGGTGAGATAGGATCGTAAACATTCGCGCAGTTATAGTCTGAGATATTGCTCATCCCTATTAGTCCTGAACACTGGACAATGGCAGTTGATCCTGCAGGACCATTACCATAGCTTGACATATACAAATTATCATTAGACGTGATTCCCATTGTAGGCTCAAATGTTGTCAACCCTATACCATAATAACTTCCCTGAGTCCAGAATGGAATATTATTTCCTGATAAATTATTAGTCCCTAATTCATTGTCTAATGCATTAATTCCACCTGCATAATGATACCATGTAGTTCCGGGAATATCTCTCTCGAAAAATTCGGCAAAAATTCCAGGTTCTTCAATTACGGTCCTTTTGTCTTCAGCCTCAAGACATCCGCTTAGTGCGGGAGAAACCAAAAAGGCTATTATGAAAACTCCGAATTTATTCATCTTAGTTTAAGAAATAAGCTCCTTTATTTAGGTTTGTGAAAAATTAAACTTTATTTATTGTGCATTAATGAATGAATGTGAAGCCGACCGGTTACTTAGAATTTGATATCATAGAAATATCTAAATCATTGGGCATATCTAAAGAGGATACGCAATTATACTTCACAGATGGAAGACGTATCTCTTTTTTAATCGAAAGGAGAGCTATAGAAAAAATACCTAATTCTCAATTAGCACCTTCTGAGGGTGCTGGATATGATTTAATTGATTCAAAAGGCGGACACTGGGAAGTCAGAAGTTTAACAAGAGGAGGAATTTACTTTTGTCCTTCCTACATGGTGGGTTCTGGCCGCTCTTTTGATGAAAAAGGATTTTTTGAGAAACTAAATGACGTAGAAGGATATTTTATTACTGATATAACACAATTTCCTAAAATGCCTTATTGGATTTTAAAAGAAAATATTATTAGAAATTGGTGGAACTTAAACAATTTAGGTGCAACTACTAAAATTTCCAAAGCTAAATTTTTAGAATTAATTAATTTGATCTAAGTCTTTTTCTGAAAAACGACTATCCGATTTGTATTAGTTCCTTTCTTTTGATTATCAACACCCCACGCATTAGCTGTTTTAGTGAAGTTTTGAGAATTTATCATAATTATTAGTGGATCAAATCCTGCTGTGACTCCTGCTGGGACTACTAAATCTTCCAATTGAATAGTACCGTTTCTTACTTCACCTACTTCAAATGCTACATACCCCTTTAGTTTAACAATCCTATGTAAATCTTGAAAGACTGACGTCATTGCTTCTTGCCAATCATCTATGCTTTTTAACTGGGAAATACCAATTTTTGAAGAATCTATACCTATGAACCAGCATCTAAGCCAATTGTCTGCCTGATAATCTACAATATCCAAAAATGGAGGTGAAGTAACGACTAATTTTGCAGAATTTGAGACTATCTCATTAGCATGTCTTGCATCTGCTGTAGAAAGTATTGGAGATAAATCCAAATCCCTATGAGTTAAAGGTTTACCACGCCATTCTTTCAAAAGAGATTTACTTTTACGGATTATTCTAGGAATTATGTCTTTCTTTTCAGGAATCTGGTTTCTCTTCTTATTTATTCTAGTCTGTGATTTTACACTGACTGCTTGATTAGGCGGTAATGTGTAAACTGAAAAAAAACCTCCTGAATGACCAGTTAATCGATTAACAGCTACCATTCTAATCCACTGATCAATATCGTCTAACTTATTCTCCGCTTCTCTCTTAATCAAATATTCCTTAAGCGAAATAATTTGTAATAAAGTATCAGGATGATAAAAAACTAAAAGCTCTGCAT
The DNA here is from genome assembly GCA_902531985.1 of uncultured marine group III euryarchaeote. Taxonomy (GTDB): domain Archaea; phylum Thermoplasmatota; class Poseidoniia; order MGIII; family CG-Epi1; genus CG-Epi1. The sequence goes on along the minus strand of CACAGG010000028.1, from coordinate 5,371 downwards.
TTTTTTCTTTAGCGTTTGATAAATCAATAGAATCTAAGCGTTTCTTTATTGATTCCAATGTAGGGGGATTAAAGCGTGGACTAAGAAGAACTTTACTCAGAGGATTTACATCATTACCAAGGGGTTTTCTACCTTGAAGCCATGCTTCTAATTGAGTAGTCCCCCTCCCCATAAAAGGATCATAAACTCCATCTCCTAAACTTGTCAATCTTTCAATGAAAAAAGCAGGTAATTGAGGCTTATAACACGCCCTATACGAAATTTCATGAAGGCTATGGGCTTGTCGCTGACTGCTGGTCCAATATTCATTTGTTGCTTTATTAATAGTTCCTTTACGATTATTTGTTGACCAATTATATGGCTCTAACAATGTATTTTTACCAAATTTATCAAACGATTTGACTTCTGAGATAAAACTATCCGATAACATTAGCTATACACCAAGAACTAACGGTTATTTAATGTTAAAATTATGATAAAAAAAAGTTGCCCCGGGGTGGAATGAGGGAAAGTAAATGTAGACTCTCTCCGACTGCCGGGGCTTTACAGAGTTTATCTACGTACATATAATGCTTATGTTTAATCTGTAAATCAACTAATTACTAAATGCAGCATTAAAATAAATTTTTATTTACAACTTTTTCAAACTTATTCGTGTTTTTTTATCGCTATCCATTAATTCCGAAAGCTTTTCTTTATGATCTGAATTTATTTCATCCGACTTTAGCATCTTTTTCAATTTATAAGCTGACATTTCTTGTAAAGTTTCCCACAAATTCATCTCCTTAAGTGCAGATTCTAATTCATACCTTCTCAAATCTTTCTTGTCAGGTACTTTAAAGCCGTCGTCTTTATTGAAAGTGACTTTGTAGTCCTTTCCAAATACGGTCTTCATACCTGATGAATCGTGATAACCAAGTAATCGAGATTCAAGAGTTTCCACTGTTGCCTCTATATCTGCTAACATATCCTTTTTCTTATTTTTAATTTGAACTAGCTTATCAACAGTTTCTGCAGCTTCTGCTGCCGTCATTACAGAAGTATCTACTATAGAATTTGAAGTCTGAACAGAGATTATATTTTTTGTCCTTAAACTGATTAAATCACCCATCTCTTGGCTCATATTATGAACTTCATATCTTATATATGAATCATTTTTATTGTTGGGATGTAAGCAAACTAAAAACATATCTGTAACTTTCTTACCATAATTTTTCTCTATTATATATTTGTAGGTATTCAATTGAAGAGAATAGTGCCAAAAATTTGCATCGGGAAGATGGGAGATACAATCTACTAATGCCGAATCCCACCTGTTGTCTTTCTTAATTTCTTTAGAACGCTTCCAGTCATAAATTTGCAAAGTTCCATCTGGATTTTCAAATATCATGTCTACTGAACCTGCTAAACGTATTTCCTTATCCCAAACCATCCACTCTGTTCTGTATGGATCTAAACTTGAACCAATCTTTTCTTCAAACTCCTTAAAATAAGCCCATTCCAAAGAAGAATCATCTTCATCCACATCAAGACCATTATAGAAATGTTCGATGTTCAAATGCATTTTTGTACCTGCTTCAGAAGCGGCTCGCCCATCATCTTTCCATTTAGTCTTAATCTGATCTGGCGTCATGCCATAATACGGACTTTGAGGCCATCTAGGTGAGGACATCATTTTTTCTATTATTAAATCTGCATTAAATTTTGGGAAATGTGAATGGTTCCATGATGTTACCGAAGTATAGTCAGAATCTCCATCAATTGTGTAAATGTGAGGGCCTTCTTCAAATGTAATATGTGAATCTCTTTCATGGGCATTTTTTTTAGATAAATAATCTGCTTTTTGCATTCTAATTTCCAATTACAAACTCATACTTAAGACTATAGAGAGCAAACAAATATTAAAACCATATCTAATGGAGAAATATGTCTCTAACTACACTTGAAGATTATGTAAAGCGTGAAATATTCAAAACCGATAAAGAACTGTTTGATTTTTGCCCTGCCTGTGATGAAACTGGAAATACTATAGAGGCATTAATGAAAGGATTATTCTATGAAGCTAAAAAATTACAAAAGGAAAGAGATGAAATTTTAAAAATAAATAGATCTTTTGCAAAAAGTATTGAAGAATTAAAAAATATAATAAAAAATATTGGTACTTTAGGTTGAAAAATATAGGCATTAGGACACGGCTTTTATTATAGTCCAATCTAAAGAAGGTTACATGACAAGTCTAGTGCATTTATCAGAAGTTCATAAGGCGTACGATAAAACAACCGTCTTGAAAGGAATTAATCTGTCTATTAAAAAAGGTGATTTAGTTGTGTTACTAGGACCTTCAGGAAGTGGAAAAACCACTTTACTAAATTTAATTGCTGGAATTGATAAAGCAAACAGTGGGCAAATTCAAATACTTGGTGCTGAAATTTCAGAAATGAATGATTTGGAACTGACCGATTATCGAAAAGATACTGTTGGATATATTTTCCAATTCTATAATTTACTTCCTAATCTCACCGTTTTAGAGAATGCTGCCTTAGGCTTAGAATTGAAAGGTGAAAGCTTAGATTATGCTAAAGTAATACTTGAAAAAGTAGGGCTTGAAGATAAGGCTCAACGATTTCCTGCCCAATTATCTGGTGGTGAACAGCAAAGAGTAGCAATTGCCAGAGCAATGGCAAAAAGTCCCGCCTTAATTGTAGCTGATGAGCCTACTGGAAATTTAGATAAAAATAATTCAATTGCTGTTAGAGAATTATTCAAAAGCATAGCTAACGATTCTACAATCATTATAGCTACTCATGATAGTGATTATCTTGATATTGCAGATAAAGCTTACGAATTGAATGAGGGAATTTTAGAGACTATTAAATGAGCATCATATTTAACAAGTTCAAACGAGATTTATGGGCTGAGTTACCAAAAATTGCAGTTTCTATATTGATAATTTCAATGGGTATTGGAGGATTCATCACTTTTTTCCAAGTATCTGAAAATATCAAAACAACAGTAGATTCACAGTATGAAGAAATGAATCTCGGAGATTCATGGGTTAATTTACAACCTATCCCCATTCCAAAACCTGAAGAAATTGCTGAATATAGTCAAATGCAAGAAACCGAAGACATAGACAAAATTCTTCCACAAATAGAAACTATGCAACCTAGATTGCATCTTTATGGTAAATCCGAAGGTGAAAATGGAGAAATAATTATCGAACTTTTAGGATTACCTGAAAAACAAAATATTAACAAAGTTAAAATAATTGAAGGAAAAGATCTTTCTGTAACTGCTAGAGAAGGAAATGTACCCATTGTAATCGAATCTAGATTTGAGAAATACCATGGATATGGAATGGGAGATACTTTCAATATTTCTATAATAAAAATCAATCAAGAAACAATCGAATTTGAAAGTGTAAATATTACTGCTGAGGTAGTTGGGGTAGGGATTTCAGCTGAATATTTCATTATTACAGGAAACCAAGGTGTCTTTGTTCCAAGACAATCAACAATAGGTGTGGTATTTGTTAATCTTCCGATACTGCAAAACGTAACTGGGTTTGATGGATTAATCAATCAAGTTAGTATAGATTGGAAATCTGAACCTACTGCAAAAAATCCTTTTGAAAATACTCCACTAAATAATGTAATTTTATCTACATACCCAAAAGAAAACATGGAATCATATATGATTCTGAATAATGATCAAAAAGGTGTAAAACAAGTAACTCCCAGATTGGCTGGAATCTGGCTCTTAGTTGCAGGATGTACTATTTCTCTAAATCTTTACAGAATTATACAAGCACAAAAAAAACAGATAGGCGTTATGCGTGCGACCGGTATGAATTCTAATGAAATTGTAACCTTTTACACGTGGTACGGGTTATTCATAGGAAGTGTAGGTGCTGTAGGGGGTATAATTGCAGGATTAGGTATCTCAATATACATGACTTATCAATATTCCATTGCTACTGAAATTCCAGGTATCATATACGGCTTATCTCCAAAACTAGTATTAATGGGAATTCTTCTTAGTTTAGCCTCAAGCTTACTTTTCATAATATTGCCTGTAAAAAATGCTGCCAAACTAACGATAACTGATGCAATGTCTCCAGATATACCTAGTTTCAAAGATTCAAACATAACAAAAATTAGCTCTAAACTCCCCCTATCGCTAAGACTAGCATTTCGTAACTTCTCTAGAAACAGAACGAGAACACTGTTAACAACCATAGGCCTCTCATTAGCACTCGTCACTCCATTTGCTTTGGGTGTCATTTTATCGAGTACTGAAAATGCTGTTGAGACTAGCTTTAACCTCCCTGGTTGGGATGGAACTGCAGTTTTTGATTACCCTCAAGATGAAGAATTTGCAGTTCAGGATTTAGAAAATAGGACTTATATTCAAAGTGCTAGTCCTGTTTTATCTTGGGAAATAAGTGCTTTTGATGAAAGGATTGTAGTAATTGGCTCTGAGTATGGAGATGTTTTTAGTTTACCTACTGAAAATAAATTTAATCAATTCACGGCAAACAATCAGGTAATTGTAGATTCATTATTTGCAATTAGAAATGGATTATCTGTTAATGATACTTTTGAAGCTACACTGATAGGTCAAAAAAAGAATTTAACTGTTGCTGCAATCCATACACAAATACTAGGCGGAGCGTTCATGAGTCTTGAAGGCCTTCAGGAATGGCTACACGAATGGGAAATTGAAATCAAGGCTTTAGCCGCAGATTCATCAATTCTAAACCAAACCGAGATTGAAAATTTACCTGATTTACCGGCTAAACCAATAAATGGGGTTTACCTAACTGGAGATGCTAATAGATTAGATGGCGAAGCACCTGATTATATCGTAGCTGTGATTGCTAAGGATGATTTAAAAGGACAAGTTGATGAATTAATGACATTATTCACTTTTTTCATTAATCTGTATTACGGCTTAGCAGCAGTCATGGCCTTCCTAATTATTGCAAATACTGCAACAATCAATATGCTTGAAAGAGAGCGTGAAATGGCTACTCTAAAAACTTTAGGAACTAGCGACATTATAATCAGCAAAGCCACCTCTGCTGAGAACTTTGTAATGGGCACAATAGCCGGAATAAGTGGAATATTGATTGGGTATCCAATCGCTGTTTGGTTATTAGAAACATTTACGTACGAAATTTATTTTGTTCCAGTATTTTTCCCTACTGGACTTCCAATAGTCATGATCTTCTCTGTGATTTTTCTTAGTGTTTTTGCAGCAGTTCCGTCTTGGATAAGATTACGTAATATGAATTTGGGTAATTTAGTTCGCTCTATTGAGAGATAAATCCAAAAATAACCTTAATTAATTTTTTATACCTTGATTAAAG
>CACAGG010000027.1 GCA_902531985.1 uncultured marine group III euryarchaeote | reverse complement strand
TTCAATTAGTTCTAATATTTCTTGATGTGACTTTGCGTCCTTTTTTTTCTCAGGACCGTGCAAGCTGATTTCCTCATTTCCTGCATCATCATTTCCAATAGGTACTTCTTCTTCTAGAATGTTCGGAACTCTCATTCTTGCATTATCTCTCAATTCCAACATTTCTTTTGTCTGTTTTTCATTACTTATCAATTTTTCCTTTATCCCAGACATTTTTTGCAGAATCAGTTCGGTCTTTTCTCCTTTCTTTTTCAGTTCACCAATTTCTCTAGAGATGGCGTTTCTTTGGGCACGTAATTTATTTCCCTCCTCAATAAATTCTCTCCACCTTTTGTCAAATGCAATGACTTCATTTGCAATTTTATCGGAGTTTTTTCTTCGCTTAAGATCTTCAAAGATTTTCTCGGGAGTCTCTCTAAAGATTTTCATTTCAAGCATAATTTCGTAGAGAACCGATGTCTTTATGAACTTGCCCTATTGGAATTCATGCTTCTTTTACGTGGAGCCTCAGAAGTAGTTACGCCTCCGGAAACTTCAATTCCACTCTCAGGAGAGGCGATGGGTTTAGTTGAAAGACACTCAAATTCTGATGTCCTAATTGAGGGGAATAAGATTGTAGCCGTAGGGAAGAAATTGGAATGCGAGGCTGATGAAATTATAGATGTAAAGGGCAAAGTTATTGTTCCAGGTTTTGTAGATCCACACACGCACTTGGTATGGGCAGGGTCTAGAGAGCATGAGCTCGAATGGAAATTACAGGGCCGGACTTATCAGGAAATATTGGCAAGTGGTGGCGGTATTCTGCGCACAGTCAAAGAAACTCGTAATTCCGATGTAGAAAAATTGCAGCAACAATCTCTTTATAGATTTAAAAATGCAATTAAGGCAGGTACTACCACCCTAGAAATAAAATCAGGATATGGGTTAGAATTAGAAACTGAGTTAAAGCAACTTAAAGTTGCAAATTGGCTGGGCAGTTTGGGACTAGCTGAAACTGTGGTTACTTTCATGGGGGCTCATGCATTACCTGAAGGAAAGGATCGTAGAGAATATATCTCAGACGTTATCAGTATGATTTCTGAGGTTAAGGATTTGGCAGTATTTTGCGATGTATTTTGCGAAGAAGGTGCTTTTACAGAGGAAGAATCTAGAAAGATACTTCATGAAGCTCTAAAGCAAGGTCTTGGCTTAAAAATTCATGCAGATGAATTTGGAGATACAGGTGGAGGCCGTCTTGCAGCTGAATTAGGTGTTGTAAGTGCAGATCATTTAGCAGGTTCAACTATAGATACTATAATTGAACTTAGAGAAGCCGGAACGATAGGGGTACTTCTACCAGGCACTCCTTTTGCAATTTTGTCGGATCATTTTGCTCCAGCTAGAAAAATGATAGCAAATAAATTACCTCTAGCTTTAGCAACTGATTGCAATCCAAACTGCTATACCGAATCAATGCAATTAGTACAACAGTTAGCAGTATTTAGAATGAAAATGACACCTGCGGAGGCACTAATTGCTTCCACAGTGAATTCTGCATTTGCGATAGGTAAAACAGATAGAGGATGCATTGCTGAAGGTTGGCGTGCAGATTTACTTATTTGTGATGTGCCAGATTATAGGCATTTAACTTATCATTTTGGTAAAAATCATGTTGAGTCAGTTATAATTGGCGGGAAAGTAATAGATGCCTGAACCAATTAAAAAAGTTGGAAGAACTTTGTGGAATGTTTCACTTTACACACTCTCAATTCCAGAAAGATACTTGAGAGGTCTTACTGCATTAACAGGAGGGATGCTGAAGGAGACAACAGATTTAGTTGTTCCCGATTTTGTAAAAGATACAACAAGTTACAATATATTTGTTGGTAATCTTTTACGTTTTGCAGTGGAAAATGTTGGCGGTGTAGATGGATTATATGAAGAAGACAGTTTAGAGGGCGAATATGCAACGCGTAAAGTAATTGGCAATGCTATAGAAGGTGTAGGTATTGCTACAGTTCATGCTTCTCCGTTGTGGCTATTTGCTTTTTTTGCAGATTCAGTGAAAGGAGGTCAAGCTTATCTTGATAGATTAAGTGATGAACTAATTGAGAAAGGATATATTGAATCTGAAAAAACTTCTAAATCACTTAAAGGATTATTAGAAGGTATAGAAAAAACAACAAGTAGTTTTGCCCAAAATATAGACACGCCTCCTCTTTCTAAGGATGAAATTATGGGAAATATAAATGAGATTAGAGACTCGATAAATGAGCTATGGGAAACGACAGGTAAAGCTGCAGGAGATATTACTGAAGATGTTGGAGATATAATGCAAGAATTCGTAGATACTGCGAACGAAGAAGGTCAATCTTTTCTAGAATTAGGAGGAGTAATGACACTTCAGGCCACATCTAGAGCTAAAAAAGCAGCAGGAATGGCTATAACGGCACCTCAGGTTGCAGGCAAAATGCTTTCAGAGAACATACTAGGCTACTATAGTGATACACTTACAGATATTCATGAGCATGGTTATGCAAGAGTCGCAAGTGAAGTCATAGATCCTTATGGGGATGCTATTTTGAAGCAGTTTGATACAAACAAAGAAACTTGGACTGAAAAAATATTCAAAGGTTCAGTTAATGGTTTACAGAGTATTTTCCGAATGCAAACCTCCAAATAGTAGCTCAGAAAGGAGGTAGAGCTGGACTTGGCTGGGGAGCTAGACGTACCCTGTGACCCTCAATCGCCTTTAGGGGGAGCGACGGCTGGTGGCGGCGCATCCAGTGGGCTGTCTAATCCGCATTACAACTGAGATATCCTGTCCCTCGGGGTTGCAGGTGATTGCAGAGATTTACCGGAGGGTAGATTTCGGATCTTGATCATGGAAATCGGGTCAGGCCCGGAAGGGAGCAGCCTTACCGTGGACTTCCGACGCTCGAGTGGGTCGCGGGGTTGAGAAGGAATGCGGTGTCTGACATTCTACCAGGACGACAACATCAGTGGTCTGGCACTTAATTTGATAATTTTATAAGCCAATCTTTTCCAGGCTTCCATTCAGTAAACATAGTTGTAATCATACCTAGAATGGTAAGAAAAGCCCCTATCCAAACTAAAAAAATTCCAGGTATTTCTCTTACAGTGATTGTCGCACTGCTTTGATTTCCATCAGTACCGGGAGTTACACTATTGAGAGTTATGTATAGGTCTCTATGTATTTCATGTTTAAGATAAATTTCAGTAGTTTCTTGGTTAGTTACGCTTTGGACAGTTTTAGATATTTTATCATCGATGACAACTTTTTCAGTTTCTCTATCTGTAAGTAATATTTCAGCTTTAACTTCAACTTCAGTTCCTGTATTGTCCATACTAATGTCGGTGAGTTCAAGAATGAAATTCCCAGCCAGTTTTTCTTCGCCTTCTTTCAAAGTGATACTATTTTCAGTTCCCAATCCGTAGGAGAAACAATACCCTATTAGGATTAGCATAATTCCTAAATGTGCAGTATAGGGACCCCATGCTTTTAGCATAGGCAATAGCTTCTTAGTTCTATATTTGAGCATGTATTTAATTATCGAATATCCACACGCGAAGGCCCATGGAATCATAGCACCAACCATCCAAGCTTTACCCTCGGAAAGTAATGCATAAATTAGGCTAAAAAGCCCACAAAGAGTAACAATAACTAAAATTTTCTGGAGTTCCATAAATGGTCTTAAGGTATGAATAGTAAAAATTCCGGCTAAAATAATTACAAAAGGCGCTAATCTTAAATCAAATACTTCAGGTGCGAGATATCCATTTGCTCTTACCAGTAACAATACAAGGGTTACTGTTAGAATTAATAGTTGTGTATAAATTGCAGCAAAAAAGGTATTTTCTTCACTAAAGAAATTGTCTAGAGTATTGTATTCATTCTTCTTCACATCATTATCTTTTTCTTTATATTTTTTTACTACGATGGTAAGTGTAATAATTAGTGTAAGAATCATCATTATGAAAAATCCTCTCACGGAAATATCATTTTCTAGAACATAACTTAGCCTGCTCCAAGTGCCTCCCGTATCTTCAACTATGAAGGAATGAACGGAGGACCAAATCCCGCCCCTTGTTACAAAAGATTCAAGAAGAACTAAGACAAAAGTTAGCATAGCTAATAAAGGACCTAATATGTAATAGTCTTTTTTTCTTCTAGACATTACAGATGTATGAAGTAGAGTAGTCATAGAAAACCAGGGCAAAAGGCCAGCAGTTTCCACAGGATCCCATGCCCAATATCCACCCCAACCCAAAGTAACATAGGCCCAAAATCCGCCAATGATTAGAGCGAGACTCATCCCTATCCATGAACTCCTACCCCATCTTTGGATAGTATTATTCCAATTTTTGTCTTCGGTTATTAGAAAAGATATTCCGGATGCGTAAAGCAGTACAATCATTCCATATGATACGAAAACAATTGGAGGATGTATAATCATATAAGGAGATAATAAGAGAGGATTCAACCCCTTACCATCATCGGGCGTATTTTCGTTTAAACTGAATGGGTTGATATACAATTGAATGATTGCCAAAGAAAACAACAGTATCATTCCAAATAGAGAAGTCAATTCTCGTTGTTTACTGTCTTTTTTGTCAAAGAATCGCTCTAGCACAATAGCCAATATCGTTGCCCAAGACCATATTAGTAAAGTTCCGTCTCTACCAGCCCACACTCCAGCTAATTTGTATCCTATTGAATGATCTTTTGCAGAATAATCAGAGATATACTCAAATCTTAGATTAGTTGTTAAAAAATAGTAGGAAAGAAGAAGTAACAGAAAAGTATGATTTCCTAAAATGATATATAGCAAAGAGTCATATTTGTTATCAGTTTTTTTGTTGACTTTAGAAAGATTTTGATATCCGAAATAAATTGCAGAAATTATCAGTAACGGGTTAAGATAAATTAATATTTCACCAAAATTCATCGTCTACCGACTAAAGATACGGCGGTAATTAAAATTAAACATGTAAGGAAGCTAGGTGCAGGAAGCAAGGAATCTTCTTCAGAATTTTCAGACATGACATTTACTTTAAAATAATAGGAATCTTCCATTTTTTCTACTTCCATGCCTTCGTAATAACTATATTCACTTGCAGGTATTTTTTCTATACTATTATCATCTTTTTCTAACTCATATTTGTATCCAGGGTAATCATTACTTTTCACTTCGTACGTAAATTGGAACCGACCATTTACACTATCATTTCGATCCATTGTTTCAGGCTTATAACAAGTGTGAGGATCTTCTAATGTACAAACATAAAATGTAATTGCTTTTACATCTTCTTCAGCATCAATCCATGCAGTAAATTGTTCACCTTCACTTACTTCATTAGGTGTGTGTGAAATTTCAGCAAAAGCTGAAGGTATCAAAAAAACTAGCGCGAAAATTAGTAATCTTTTCATTTTATACCTATCCAAATATTACTTGCAGTTTATTAATCTTTTTCATTCTTTTTTTTCCATCTTATCCAACCCACTGAGAAACCAGCAACTGAAAATAGGAAAAATATAGGATACATTGCATCCATCCAAACTCCAGCTACAGAAACGCCTCCTAAAGTTACGATAAGCATACATAAAAGAGAGACAATCCCAATCGCCAGAAATGGTTCATAATCACGCTCCAAATCCATATATTACGTAAAACGCCTAAAGGGTTATATTATAGTTCACCCGCTTCATGCAGATGAGTCGAGTTTGTATGGGAGGCACATTTGATATATTGCATGTTGGTCATAGAAATTTACTAATTCGCGCATCAGAGGAAGGAGATGAAGTTTTGATAGGCTTGACTACAGATGTAAGGGCTAAGCAAAGTCGTAAGTCTGAAGTTTTGAATTCTTATGAAATACGAAAAGAAAATTTAGAATATTATTTAGCATCAGAAGGTTTATTAGAAAAATTTATCATAGTTCCTCTTAATAACGACTGGGGCCCTTCTGTAGTAGATGAAGATTTTGATGCAATAGTAGTTTCAGAGGAGACAAAGAAAACAGCAGACAAAATTAATTCAATCCGTGTAAGTGAGGGGAAAAATAAGTTAGATGTAGTAGTAGTGCCCCTAGTTTTAGCTGACGATGGTCAAACAATAAGTAGTAGTAGAATAAGAAAACAAGAGATAGATGCTAAAGGAAAGTTGACCTAACTCTTATACACACCCCCTAGATGCGACCGAATCAAGCGTTATATTGATGGAGAATTATTTATGGTTGAAGAGATGATATCGGATTTGTCACAAGACATACGCGTTTCGATTGCCGAAGATTCTTCAGTTCCTCGAAATGTTCGTTCAAATGTAGTTACTGGATTAGAAACTTATTTAATGAATGAAAAAGATGATTTGGATTTAAGAATATATTCCACAATTTCAGTTCTTGAAGAGCAAATAAATGACACAAATATACCTCAACATGCTCGAACACGTTTGTTTGAATTTATACGTGATTTAGAAGGTATAGTTAGAAAGTGGGAAAATAAGGCTAAATAGCTCATTTTTCACTTTACTTTCTTATTTTTTTGTAGGGGATACCTATTTATGACCTTTTTTTGTCAATCATATGTGAGCCGAAGTCAAATCCTGTCAGTGATTTTGTCGTTGACTATTTTAGGAGTTGCATTTTCTTGGACTCCCATTAGCGCTGAAGAGGTCCTTGATCAAGAGGAAGATGTATGCTTATTTTTGTTTAGTGAAAATGGTATTGGTAAACTCCACACAAGAGAATCCGGAGGGCATGGCGATACTGAAACTGTCAGAATTCAGCCTAATGGAGGTAATGTGTTTTTTGCCCTAAACTTTAGCCTTCAGTCAGATTTACTTACCAAATCGTATCGCTCAGATGTAGGTTTTCACATTTATTTACATGGAAGCACAACTTCACTTTTTGAAACTGGAGAATTACAAATTCATGTTAGAGATGGAACAACAATGACAAATGGAGAGGTCATAGCCTCAGGCACAATAAATATCCCTACTTTTGGTTCAGCTTCAGAAGTCCACGTAGATGTTCCCTGGGAGGATAGTTATGGCCCTGAATATACTTTTGAGATGGACAATTTCATAGTTTTGGAATTAGTAAATGATGAGAGTACGACAGTTGATATTAATTTGGACTCAGGAATGGAACAAGGTTGTAAGCAAGATAATGGTCAACTGAATGAAGGCGATGATGGCGAAACGGCTTCTAGATTAATAATCAATACGAATCCAGTTACAGACATTGAAATAGTAACTGAATCTTATAATTTAGAAACTGCAGATTCGGAGGATAAATTGGAGACTACAAATTTCGACCCTAATTTACCTGCAGATTTGTCAAAAATGTTTGTTTCAGCTGAAGCTACAAATGCTTTTGGAACATACGATATTACTTCGTTTAAGGTATATTTTTTAGATTCAGACGGTGACGAGCTTTTTGTTGGTGAAAAAGAAGTTGATGAACCTTCACAGAATACAGGTACAAATGGTTTTGATGACATCATTTGGAATTACAATGATCCCGTAGATACTAATAGTAACCAAAATGGAAAGGGAACTTACACTGCTAAAGTAGCAGCAGTAGATCAACAAGGAAATGAGTTTTCTTTGAATCAACAAATACAGATGGATGCTTATGGTGTATATCTTTCTACTCCTGAACCTGAGCAAGGTGTCGCAGTAGGTGGTGAAGTAGAATATCAAATTTTTGTTTTAAATTCGGGCGATGAAACCGATACTTTTACAATAACTCCAAGTGAAACATCCGATAACTGGGTTGTAGAACCAGAATCTTGGACAAGTAACACTCTAGGTCCGGGTGATGAACAGGTTGTAACTTTTACTATATCTGCAGCAGATTCAACAGAGATGGTTGGTAAAAACACAGCCGTTGTTTTTACAGCTCAGTCACAAAGTTCAGTCACACCTGTAAATTTTGATTTAGATACTAAAACAAGAGTTGGGGCTGAATTTGAGCTATCATTGTATTTTGATGATCCAGCATCAGGCCAAGCAGTTTCAACGCTTAATACTAAAGGAGTGGCAGGTGAATGGAATCAATATTCATTAAGTATTGCAAATCAAGGTCAGGATACAGATTCAGCACAATTAATAGCTCAAGGAGTCCCTCCAGACTGGGAGATTCGGTTTGAATATGGAGATTCATATGATGGTTCTATTATTGTTGAGGGTATCCCCCGTCAAGGAGATGGTCCTAATGTTGTCAACGTTACAGTTTGGGCTAAACCCGCCCAGGCTGGTGAAACAGAGACTGCAACTATCCAACTTATTGGTATATCTCAAGGAAATAGTACAAAAACTGATACAGCAATCTTATCCTTGACAAGGACTTTTGGTTTGGTCCTAAGTGTAACTCCACAAGGGTCTTCAGGCATCTTCGTCAATAAGCAGGCGGGTGAATCCTTTAACATAGATCTGCTTCTAGAATCTGCAGTTCAGGACGATCATACTATTATTTTAGATGTCGAAAGTTTCCCTTCAGGTTGGTCATATAATTATAAAGATGAAAACGGTGCAACAGTAACCGAAGTTAGTTTGGCTGGAGGCGAATCAAAAGTTTTAGATTTATTTATTACGGTAGGTAGCCAGGCAACTTATGATGAAGAAGGATATTCATTCAAAGCAGTTGCTACAGCACTTTCGGATTCAAATTTGATGGGTCGGCAACCAATTGAAATTTTCCTTAAGCTCACTGATGGATTTACATTATCTTCTTTAAAGTATAAAGAAGAAATGGAGCCTGGCGATAGATATGTATTCCAGATAAACATAGAAAATAATGCAAATGGAGATGATAGATTCACTTTATCAGCCCCTTCAGTTCCTTCTGGATGGAGAGTTGTTTTCCCTAATGGACAAATCTTTGATGTTTTAGCAGGCCGCTCAATTACCGTACCTATTGAGATTACAGCTTCAGACGATTCTAGAGATGGGGATCAAGAAACGATACAAATTTCGATATTGAGTGAATTGTCTAATCAAGTTCAGCAGCAAAATTTTGTGGTTGAGGTTGAACAAGGTTTTACTGCTAAATTAGTGAACACTTTTTCAGACCTTTGGTATATTTTCGCATTTTTAGGTATAATTATGGTAATTGGTTATATCACATATTCACGTCAAGATGATGATTGGGAATACGAAGATGATAGTGATGATGATGAAGCTTCTTCATATCAAGAGCAGACTAGTGATGAGCCTGAAGACGATTGGGACGATTGGAATTAAGGCAATCTGAATGTCTGTATCTTTAAATTATTTAGGCGGAGCTTCAGAAGTAGGAAGAGTAGGTGCAGTCCTTGAAGGGCCAGAGGGCCGTTTACTCCTAGATTATGGGCTACAACCTGATGATCCTCCTAAACACCCATTACCGGCACCTGATGTGGATGCGCTTCTTCTAACTCATGCACATTTAGATCACTGTGGATTAGTGCCTGATATTGCTAGCAGAGGCACTCCAATTGTTTCTACACCAGTTACTGGTGATTTAGCTGAAAGAATGGCTCAAGATACTCTTAGAGTTTCTGAAATTGAAAACTACCCTCGTCCATTTCATCCAACTGCAATTGGAGATTTAAGCCGTAATTTACGTCCTTCTAAACCAGGAAGTGTGGAATACAGAGGTGGATTTGAATTTGGAATGCATAATGCAGGTCACATTCCCGGAGCTGTAATGTTTGATTTCCCTCAACAGGAGTTTCTTTTCACAGGAGATATACATACCGTGGACACACAATTAACTCGCGCAGTTAAGCCTAAGCCGTGTAAGACATTAGCAATCGAGTCCACATATGGAGGGCGGGAACATCCTAAGAGAGAGGAGGTTGAATCAGAATTAGTAGACTCTATAGAAGATGTCGTTAATTCAGGCGGTAAAGTGATATTGCCATCATTTGGTCTCGGGCGCTCACAAGAGTTGTTGATGCTAGCAAGCGATCTAGGATTTGAAGTATGGTTGGATGGGATGGGTCGAGATATAGCTAGAATTTTACAAAACCATCCCGGTTCGATTAGAGATGCTAGAGCCATGAACAAGGCTTTCAAACGTACTAATTTTGTAAAATATGCTAGACAAAGGACTGCAGCTCTTAATGGAGACGTAATTGTTACAACTTCAGGAATGCTTAATGGAGGTCCAGTTCTCCATTATTTATCTAAATTAAGGAACGATTCATCATCAGCAGTATTTCTTACAGGCTACCAGGTTGAGGGCACTAATGGGCACTTGCTCAAAAATACAGGTAAAATACGTTTAGACAGAGACCCCAATTCACCGGTTTTTAATTTAGATTGTAAATCAAGATCTTTTGATTTAAGTGGTCATGCAGGCCACAGCCAAATTGTTGATTTTGTAAACAGATGTAATCCTGAAAAAGTAATTCTTTATCATGGAGATAACAGAGAAGCTTTTGCAGAAGATTTGAAGGATTATGAGTTAGTGCTTCCAATTGAAAATGAACCTATTGAGATTGCTTAATTTCCATCAGTTTCGTAATCAGCACCTATAAACATTCTAATGAAGCCTAATAACATAAAGAAAATTAGAGAAGTAAAGACAATGCCATAAGGGCCCTGTAATTCAATTGAGTCTTGGATTCTTCCATCGGTTGTGGAAAGATAATCATTTATATTTACTACTATCAGAGCAACTGTAAAAGTGATTAACAACATAACTCCTAGATTGATTAAATAGCTTACAAATAAAGTCATAAGAGTCCTTGAAACTCCCTTCTTCTGGGCAGAGGTAAGTAGTGAATCATCTAGACCTGCCGGCTTGAATTGTTCTGCGTAACTTTCGTATTTAATTGCAGCATATGATAATTCAACATATATTATCAGCCCCAGTCCAATAAATATTCCTCCAGAAAGATAATCTTCCCAAGACTTTTCTTCAACTTTGGCTTCATATCCGCAGAATTCACTTTCAAAATTTTCTAAACACAAGTTAGGAGTGTATAAAAAACCTATAATTATGGCTAGACCTATTGATGCTGCAATAGCCCAACCTTTTCTCTTCCAAATTCCGTACCCTCCTAAGAAAGGTATTGAACCAAATATAAGGTTTGTAGCTCTCATAGATACATCTCTGATTCGCTTCTCGCTACCTTCTTTATCATCATACAAAATCTTTACAGGTTCCCATGTCCATGTTTCAGCATCTTCTTCTCCTACTTTTGCAGGGATCATATAGTCACCGACTTTCCAATCTAAAGCAGGGTCTGAGAGATATTGGCCTACCATTGCAATTATTAAGATGAGAAGGAAAAATTTATATTTTCCTCTGAAAAGTGTAAAAATATAAAGTCCAAATCCAGTAATGAATCCCCAGATAACAAATATTTTAGAATCCGGTGAGAATCCAGGAACTGCACTTTTCATGTGCTTTGTAATAAGAGAATCTGAGGGATTATGATAGCTATAAAATTCGGTAATGACATAAATTAGGGCTAAGCTTGAAATAATTTTAATAGCAAAAATGATAGGATATTCTCCAAAAAAATCTCTGTAATTAATTACATCTTTTAGATTTGGAACTTTTGACTTCTTAATACTTGCTTCTTCCATTTATCCACCTTGCAATGCAGTATTGACTGCTTCATCTGATTTCCAATCGCCTATTTGCATTCCGAAACTTCTAATCTCAGAGATTAAGTTATCTCTTTCAATTCTAGCTATGAGTAATGGTTGGGCAGGTATTCGTTTCATTCTTTCTTCAAAATCTAAACTCGATGGAGATACAGTTGTAATAGTATATCCTCTACTAATTGTATTTGTAAATGCTTCAGATATTGTGTGATCATCATCGAGTGAACTAAATAATATTATTGGAGATCCACTTGGGATATAAGGCAAAAGGTCTTTCAGAACTATTTCCAATTTTAGGTTACCATTCGGTTTTGCACTTGACAGTGCAGTTAATATTTTGAATAAGTGATGTTCTCCTCTATCTAAATCAACTCTTTCAATTGAATCTCCATAAACCATTAATGCTACATTATTTCTTTCATCGAGAAGTTGTTTTGCATAAGTTGCAGCAGCTCTGCATGACATTTCCAAAGGAGTATCTTTTCCACCACCGACAGCTGAAACTTCTCTCGCATCAATTAATAGTATAACATCCATTACATCTTCTCTAACAGTTTCATTAACCATCATTTTT
>CACAGG010000026.1 GCA_902531985.1 uncultured marine group III euryarchaeote | reverse complement strand
GGCAGGTCTTGAAGGTGACAAACCTCGATTAAATACATTATTCAAATGGAATGGACAAACGAATAAATTAGAAGAAACAGGAGTTCCAAGTAAATTAAGAGAAAAAATATCAAAAGCTGCAGGTGTTTCACCAAGGCAATTTGATGAAATGGCTCAAAATAGACAAAAAATTCTAGAATCCATGGTACAAAGAGGAATAACTGATATAAATCAGGTCAGTACGGTTATCCAAAATTATTACGCCAAGATGTAAACCCTATGGTAAGTACTTATTCTGAAGCTGGCGTAGACATTGATGCAAGTGAAAAAGCTACTGAAGCTCTAATTGCTCAAATTAAAGGAGTTAATCGAAAAGGCGATGGTGAAGCAATTAAGTTAGATAACGGATTTGCAGGATTAGTGAAACTTGGTGATGGGGCCTTAGCATTGTGTACTGATGGAGTAGGGAGCAAGTTATTGCTAGCCGAAGAAATGAATTCAATTCATACTGTTGGAATTGATTGTGTGGCAATGAATACTAACGATCTAATTTGTGTTGGTGCTGAACCGCTAAGTTTTGTTGATTATGTTGCTTTAGACAAGCCTGATGAAGAATTAATGGCTAAACTTGGAAAGGGTTTAGCGGAAGGATGTAAACAATCAAATTGTACCCTTTCTGGAGGAGAAACTGCCATTTTACCTGAATTAGTCCATGGTTTTGATATTGCAGGAACTTCTGTAGGATACGTAAAACAAGATGAAATTATTGATGGAACAAAGATAGCCGAAGGAGATGTTTTGATTGGACTAAAATCAAGTGGCCCACATTCTAATGGATATACATTAATTAGAAAATTATTCAATGGAGATAAAGAAATTGGAAAACAACTTGTAGAACCTACTAGAATTTATGTTAAAGAAGTAATGACTTTGATTAAGCAAGTAGAAGTTCATGGAATAGCTCACATTACTGGCGGTGGACTGGATAATATTAGCAGAATAAATAATGAATTTCAATATGTAATTGACAATCCATTACCAGTCCCTCCTGTATTTAATTGGTTACAAAAAAGAGGGGAAATTGAAACCAAAGAAATGTATCGTACATTCAATATGGGAATGGGTATGATAATTATTGTTGACAAAAATGATACAGAAAAATCATTATCGCTTCTCGGGAAATATGCACAAATAATTGGTTCAGTTAAAAACGGGAATGGCGTAATTCACACTGAAATAAATTAATTTTTAGATCTTAGATAATTCAAGGCTGAACCTGCTTTGAACCACTCTACCTGTAATTCGTCCATGCTGTGACTACAGATGAAAGTATCCATAGTTCCATCACTGTGTTTTGCTTCCACAGTGACCTTGGAATTTGGCCCTAGTTCATCAGTTCCTTTGATAGTTAATCTATCATCGAATCTCAATAAATCCCAAGAAGACTCATCTACAAAAATTAAAGGTAAAACTCCTTGCTTCTTCAGATTAGTCTCTGCAATACGTGCCATACCTCTTGCAATTACAACCTTACACCCTAAGAATCTTGGAGACATAGCTGCGTGTTCTCTGCTACTTCCCTCACCGTAATTAACATCTGCAATAACTGCCCACGGCTGATTATTTTCATAGTAATTACGTGCAATCTTTGGAATTTTTCCTTTATTACCATCTAATTGATTGATTGCTGTACCTTGTTCTTCGGTAAATGAATTATGTACACCAATGTAACAATTATCTGAAATATTATCTAAATGGCCTCTAAATTGTAACCAAATTCCTGCTGGAGAAATATGATCTGTTGTACATTTACCTTTAACTTTAACTAAAATTGGCAAATCTTCTAAATCTTTCTTAGTTGTAGCTACAAAAGGTTCCAACAATTGTAATCTACGACTTTCAGAAAAAACATCTAAATCAACTGAAGCAGACTCTTTTGGAGGTGGAATAAATCCTTCTAAATTAAATAAAAAACCATTTTCAGGCAGTTGATCTCCCTCTGGAGGATCAAGTAAAAATTCACTACCGTCTTCTGCAGTTAACTTGTCTGTAATGGGATTAAAATCTAAGCTACCTGCAATTGCCATGGCTGTAACTATTTCTGGACTTGTAAGGAAAGATAGTGTTTGATGATTGCCATCATTTCTGCCGCTAAAATTACGATTGTAAGAAGAAACAATAGAATTCACATCTCCACTATCAATATCGTCTCTTTTCCATTGACCAATACATGGCCCGCATGCATTTGCTAATACAGTGCCTCCAATATCATCAAATATTTGCATTTGACCATCTCTTCTGATAGTATTATCGATGGTATCTGAACCTGGTGTAACCATAAACTGAACTTTTGATTTCAAACCTGCACTCCTTGCCTGTAATGCAATTGAAGAGGCCCTTTCCATATCTTCATAAGAGGAATTTGTGCAAGATCCTATCAAGGCCGCTTGAATATCTGTTGGCCAACCATTTTCTCTTGCCTCATCTCCTAAATCTGAAACTGGTCTTGCTAAATCTGGAGTATGTGGACCGACAATTGCTGGGACTAATTCCGATAAATTGATTTCAATGATTCTATCATAATACTGAGAGGGATTAGCTTCAACTTCTGCATCTGGAACTAAATACTCCGAATATTCTTTTGACATATCTGCTACTTCCGATCTATTTGTTGCTCTCAAGTAATCATCCATTGAACTGTCATATGGAAAAAGTGAAGTAGTAGCTCCAACTTCTGCACCCATATTGCAAATTGTTCCTTTACCTGTAGAAGAAATTGTGGAAGCTCCAGGACCAAAATACTCTACAATGTGTCCTGTACCTCCTTTAACAGTTAATTCTTCACAGACCTTAAGAATTACGTCTTTAGCAGAGGCCCATCCTGATAATTCTCCAGTCAAGTGAACTCCAATAATTCCTGGCCATTTGATTGTAAATGGTAAACCTGCCATAACTTCCATAGCATCTGCACCTCCAACACCTATCGCAACCATTCCTAATCCCCCTGCATTAGGTGTGTGAGAATCTGTACCAATCATCATGCCTCCCGGAAATGCATAATTTTCAAGAACTACTTGATGAATTATTCCAGCTCCTGGCTTCCAAAATCCAAGGCCATATTTTGCTGAAGCTGATTTTAAGAATGAAAAAACCTCAGAACTGACTTCATTAGCATATTCTAAATCCTTATCTTTTCCAACTCTAGCCTGGATCAAATGGTCACAGTGTACTGTCGAAGGAACTGCTACTTTTGGACGGCCAGTAAGTGCAAATTGAAGCAATGCCATTTGAGCTGTAGCATCTTGCATGGCCACTCTATCTGGTTTTAATTCAACATAAGATTTAGTTCTCTTTGGCTCCTTTTCGATTTTAACTAAATGACTAAAAAGAATTTTTTCAGTTAAAGTCATTGAACGGTTTAAGATGACTCTAGCCTGCTCTATCTTCTCAGGCATTTGGGAATAATAATTACGAATCACCTCAAAATCCGACATAATTGTAACTAAACAATTGATTATATTATATTATCTTCATCCTCTATAACAACGGCCATTGCGTAAAATATTACTGCTAAAACCCAAAAAAGAAATGAACAAGGTATACTCAATGAACGCCCTGAAGCTGGAACTATGTAATCCTCATTTCCCCACATTATCAGCGCTCCTGCGAAAATACAAACAACTGCTAAAACGTAAGATAATACTTCACTAAAATCCATTACCAAGAATCCCAAACTGTTTTTCTTGCCATTTCAACTGAATAAAAAGTATTGTAAATTAATGATTTTTTCCATCCGCTTGGATTTATCTCTTCCCAATCTACTTCATCACCTTCTTTGACTTTTCTCATTCCATATTCAAAAGCCCGATTTCCTAACAAAGCAAAAATCCCCCTTCTAGCAATATCTGCTTTTTTTCTCTCTCTGAATTGCGATTTCCACATTTTATCATAATCTTTATTATTAGAAATTGCTCTTTGTGCCAATACTCCTGACTCTATTGCGTAATTCATACCAAAACCCCTCCAAGGATCTTGGAAACCTGCAGCTTCTCCAGTATAGTATACGCCATCTTTTACTGCAGTTTTAGGAAAATGAACACCACCCTGGCCTCCGACAGTCCCTGTTGGCTTCGCGCCATCAATTATATTTTTCAAAACTGGCCTTTCATCAATTGCTTTGTACAATAATTTTTTAACATTTTTTGCATAAGGCTTAGAACAACAATTCATGACTTTAATAGTGTCTTTATCCATTGGAATTATGTAAAGGTACCAACCTCTTGGTGAATATTTTTCATCATGCATATACAGGAATTGATCTCTGGGGAAATCTGAATTCTCATAATAAGCCCCAAAAGCAGCCATATCTGTACGATATGATCCAGTAGCCATTATGTCTCCTGCTTTTGCCTTTGGTCTAGATTTAAAATGGAAATCTACCCCTAAATCTTTTGCTTCATCTGCTAAGCCTCTTTCGAGTGAATTTTTTCCACCCCTAAGAATGAGTGGAAGGGGTTCTTTTAACGAAATTGTAAAGTCTCTTTTTTCTGTACAACATATAAATTTTTTAGCATCCTTAAAAGTAAATTTTGGATTCAAACCCCATTTGTTAAGATATGAGGTAGCATCTGCTTCAGATGAGGGGGTGGAGGGACTTTCCTTCAAAAGGACTTGGTAATTAGGATGGAATTGCATCCCTATATCTTCTCTTGATTCGTGTATTTCTACCTTTTCATCATTGTTAGCAAAATTAATGGCTGCCGCTAAACCTGATAAGCCTCCGCCTATGATTTTCCTAGTTTCTTTCCCAGCCATTTAATCGCAATTATAATGGGCGTTATTAATCTGTTTTGAGAGACGCCGCAACTACGTTAGACATTAACATTACAACAGTCATAGGGCCTACGCCTCCAGGTACGGGTGTTAACTGTCCCGCTACTTCTCTGACGTCGTAAGAAGTATCACCAACTAATCCCTCTTCTGTTCTATTTACTCCAACATCAATAACTACAGCTCCTGGTTTTACCATATCTGATGTTATTGTATTTGGATATCCTACTGCAGCAACAAGAATATCTGCTTGTTTACAATATTCACCGATATTTGGTGTTCGACTATGACATACTGTAACTGTAGCATCTACACCTTTTTGTGAAAGAAGAAGAGCTAGGGGTTTTCCGACTATGGTACTTCTGCCTACAATCACTACATGCTTTCCTTCAGGATTATTACCTGATCTGTATAGCATTTCAACAATTCCTGCAGGAGTACAAGGCTTCATTCCAGATTTACCTTGAACTAAATTCCCTAAATTAACTGAATGGAAACCATCTACATCATTTTCAGGCTGAATAAAATCCAATGCTTCTTCCAAACCCTTAGGTAATGGAAGTTGAATGATTATTCCATTTTCTGTTTCATTTAAATTTATAATTAATTTTTCCAAATCTGGCTTGGAAACATCCTCTGAAAGATGATGATGTGTAAGTTCAATTCCTACCCTTTCAGCTGCATTTGATTTCGCTCTTATGTAAGATGTAGAAGCTGGATCCTCACCCACCTGTACTACAGAGAGTCTAGGTGGACTGTCCAGTTCCAATATTTTAGTCTTTAATTCTAACTCAATTTCTGCAGCTATCTTCTTTCCATCAATTAATTTAGCACTCATTGTAAATCCTCTAGTTTATACAACTCAACTTCTATGCGGGGTCCATCCCCTTGAGCGGCAATTCTCTTTCTAACAATTAATTCGGATATTTGACCATCATCATGATAAAGAACACCACTAAGTCCATCCTTGACTGATTTTGCTATATTATCAGCATCTGGCCTCTTTGAATGATGCTCTTCCGGTCTTGGATTCTTGACTCGCCATTTGCTTTTAGGACAAGGAAAATATGCGAAAATTTCCATACCGAGGGATCCCTCAAAAAGACCCTCAAGTCCTGCTTCCTCTCTGGCTCTTTGAGCGATATAAGCTATATCTGCTTTGTAAACTTTACTGGGTTTTGGATCTGTAGCAACAACAAAATTACCCTTTCTATAAAATCTAGGCCGGCCCTGAGCAACAGGTTTCCCAGGCAAAGTAAACTTGATTCGCACAATGGCCTATAAGGGGGGAACAAAAGTCTATTTGGCCAACACATTATTTTAATTAGTGTCTCATGAACCGGATATTATGCGTATTGCAGTACTCAATGAAGATCGATGTAAGCCTAATAGTCAAGCATTCGAATATCTCCAGAAATACGCAGGAATGTGCGATAGTGGAGAATGTATTCAAGTAAAAGATGATAAATGTAAGATTTTGGAAACTGCTTGTCCTCCATGCTTGATGCGTGCAAAACAATGCCCTGGTGATGCTGTTAAAATAATCAATTTGCCAACTGAACTTAAAAGTGATATGATGCATCGCTATTCCTTAAACGGATTTCGGCTTTTCCGTTTACCAACTCTATCAAAAGATTCTGTAATTGGCATCCTTGGACCTAACGGCATGGGGAAATCTACTGCATTTAATATTCTAAATGGATCTATAATACCAAACTTAGGTGATTTTGAACAAACTGAAGGAAGTTGGAATGGATTAATAGAAATATTACCTCGCGGTGAATTAAGAGATTTCTTAATCGATGCAAGTCAATCAAAAATCAAGGTTGCATTAAAGCCGCAATACATCGATAATATACCGCAGGCATTCAAGGGGAAAGTTGGAAAATTACTTTCTTCAGTTGATGAAAGAAATGTTTATGATGAAATGATTGAAAAATTTGATTTAAGTCATCTAGTAGATAGAGAACTTGAGCAATTATCTGGCGGAGAATTACAAAGAGTCGCAATTTGCGCAACACTACTGAAAGAAGCTGATGCTTACTTTTTCGATGAACCTTCCTCCTACTTAGATATTTATGAGAGAATGAGGATTGTTAGAATCATTCAGGAACTCGCTGAAACATCACGTGTAATCGTTATAGAACACGATTTAGCTGTATTGGATGTTGTAGCAGATTTAACTCACATTGTATATGGTAAAGAAGGTGCATACGGAGTTTTCACACCTGCTAGATCCACTAGACTGGCAATTAATGCATATCTTGACGGATATTTAGTAGAACAAAATATTCGAATACGCGATAAGCCAATAAAATTCCTAGACCATCCTCCAAGAACTGGATGGGACGGTTTCGAATTAGTTCAATGGCCTAAATTATCTAAAACATTAGGTGATTTCAAACTTGAAGCTGAGCCTGGAGAAATATTAAGCGGGCAAGTGCTGGGTGTTGTTGGAGGTAATGCTACTGGTAAAACTACATTTGTTAAAATGCTTGCTGGAAATCTAAAACCAGACGAAGGCGAGATAGAAGCCGAAATTACTGTATCCTATAAACCTCAATATATTGAAGTACATGAAAATGTAATTGTTGGTGACCTTTTAAGATCTGTAGAAGGGTTCGATGAACATGCCCTGGAAACTGAACTTAATCGGCCTTTAAAATTAGAACATTTAATGGAACGGGAATTGCAAACGCTTTCAGGTGGTGAATTGCAGAGGGTTGCTGTAGCTGAGTGTCTTTTGAGAGAATCCGATCTATATTTATTGGACGAACCCTCTGCTTATCTTGATGCTAATCAAAGAATGGTTACTGCTAAAACTATAAGGAAATATATCGAACAACGTGGTAAATCGGCACTGGTTGTTGATCATGATGTTTATTTCATAGATTATGTGTCTGATGGATTATTATGTTTTAGTGGTACTCCTGGCAAAGAAGGGAAAGCTGAAGGACCCTACAACATGAGAGAAGGAATGAACCTGTTTTTAGAAAAGGTAGATGTTACTTTTAGAAGAGACAAGAATACCCATCGTCCGAGGATAAATAAACCCGGATCAAGATTAGACCGGGAACAAAAAAGTAAGAAAGAATTTTACTATTCAGAATGAAGATTAAATTTAATTGAGGGGCCCGATAGCCGTTCGTGCTTCAAAAGACATTAGAGTTCGTAGTTCAAAAATATACGGACGTCATTATGAAGAGACCATTACTAACAGTGGCAGCTCTTTCACTAGTTACAATATTGCTCCTTCAATCTGCTATGACTTTTGAGCAGAACATGACTAGAGATATCGAGGTTTATCTTCCTGAAGGGGAAGAATCAACGGATATTTTAATAGAAGTAAGGGAAGACTGGGCGACCGATTTAATTATTGTTTATCTAGAAACTCCAAACGCAAATGATCCTCAATTTTACAATGATCCTGTGCTGGATAACATCACATATGTTCCTACATTAAAAGAAATCTCTCTACTTGAGGAAACAATAGATCCCTGGGGACAAAGAACTGACTTAGGAACATACCAGGCTGACAGAGGAGTAATAGACGACATCATATTTACATTAAGTATTTCTACACTAATCAAAGAATTTAATTCGACCAATGCACGATTTATAGAGGCAAGTGAAGGTAAAATATTCGGTGGGCTCACCATAGAAGAGAGTGATGATGATCTTGTAAATCAAACTGGAACTTATGCGATTCCTGACGATCAAGATAGAGTCGATCAAATATTTTCTGGAACTGCATCTTCGCTACAAAATTTTGCTATTGATACAAACGACGATGGCATCATAGATACGGCTGTAATTCTTTTTGCTCTAAAAGCATCTGAAGAAAACAATGACGAAGTTCAAAAAGAAAAAATAATAGAAATACAAAACCATATCGATGAGAGAATAAATCCAAAAACTGAAATGACTCAAACTGGATTAGTTGTTGTTCTTCATGAAGTTACTGATAGATTGTATGAGGATTTGTTAACTATGTTGCCTATGTCTCTTGGAATAGTTATTGCATTAATGCTTATATTCCATAGAAATTGGTTGGCAATACCTGTAGTTTTAGTTCCTATTTTTTGTGCGCTAATTTGGACACTCGGGTTGGTAAATTTATCCGGAGTTGTACTTACTCCCATGATTGTAGCTGCCGGTCCAATTTTAGTAGGTATAGGTGTTGATTACGGATTACATGTGGCCAATAGAATTGTTGAATTTAAAGAAGAAGGAAACAAAATGCCTAAGGCTACATACTTAGCCCTTTTAACCACTGGAAAAGCAACTTTACTATGTGCTATAACTGACTCTATAGGTTTTTCAGCTCTATTTATCTCACCAATAGTTCCAATGAGAACTGTTGGTCTTACAATGATTATTGGCGTTATTTGTTCTTTCTTCTTGACTGTAAGCATGACGCCTGCAATAATGAAATTAACAAACTATTCCAGGCATAAAAACAAAGGATGGACTAGCATTGCTGTATTGTCTACAAAACAATGGAAAGCAATCCTTGTAGTTGTTTTATTGACAACCACGTATTCAATAGCTAGAATTTCAGTTATGGATCAAAACATAACTGGTAGTGAATCTGCACCTGAGGATGTTGATTCTATCCAAAAATTAAGTGAATACTCAGACAAATTTGATGCTGGTCAAACTGGAATTTTGCTAATAAATAATGATACTGCAAGAGACAAACCTGCTGCCAAAGATTTAGATGTTCTCGATATTATGAATTGGACTCAAGGCGAAATTAATAACATCACTGTGAATAATAGAAATACCGGAGATGTCATTAATGTCTCTGCATTTTCAATTGTTGATTTCTTTAAATCTGCTTATTTTGCAATAGTAATAGAAGATTTAGATGGTGAGGCAATTTATCAATTTGAAGGAAGTTTCTGGGATTTCTTACACAGTGATTTCTTTGGGGATGATTATGCATTAGTGGATCTAAATCAGATATACAGTAGGGAACAACTTAGATCCGATATGATAGATGTCTTTTACGAATCTTTTACTGATGAAATGAGGTCTATGCTTCTAACAGATGAATACGATAAAGCTCTAATCTATGTTAGTATGCCATACGTAAACATAGACGATACTGCTATTGTGGTAAAAACTATAGATCAAATTGCAGAAATCAGAGATAGACAAATGTCCTTTGAGAATGCACGAATGTCTACGCTTACAGGAGGTCCTCCTGTATCTATAGCAATTAATGAAGGTATACAAGAGACACAATTTGACACTATAAAATTGAGTTTAGTGTTAGTCTTAATTGCTATGATTTGTATATTTTGGTCTGTAAAATACGGATTTGTTACGTTTTTGCCAATTTTATTGGTTATTCTTTGGTATCCTGCTACAGTTGATGCAGGAGGTACAAATCTAAATATTTTTACAGCAATGGTTGGAACTATTATCATCGGTATTGGAATAGATAATTCTATACAAATAACTGAGAGAGTTAGAGAGGAAGGAGCTACTCCAAAAGGTATTCAAAAAGCTGTAGAAAATACTGGTCAATCCGTTGTTGAAGCAACATTCACAACAATGGGAGGAGTTTTCTCAGGAGTTATTATTTCATTTTATAGAACCCAATTTGTTGGATTACGAAATTTCTTTGCTTTAATTATTACCTTAGTTTTATTTTCATTGCTGATGGCTGTATTTGCGTTACCAAGTTTCTATCATGCATTGCATTATGTACAAAATAAATATGCAAAAAGAAACTGGAGAATTAAAACGAAATCTAATTAGATAGCATTTCAGATAAAGCTAAAATTGCATTTTCTGCATATGGGAGCAATCTGTCATCTAGATGTTCTGGATTAGCTCCTGGACCTATAATTCCAAAGCCTATCGGCTTCATCGAGGCTAACTGTAAATCAACTAAAGAACTTGTAACTGCTTGTCCCATGACTAAGCCATGCTTAGTTTCTCCGTTCTCAATAATTCCTAAAACTGCAGCCCCATCAATTGATTCTCTTAGAAATAGGCGCTTAATTTGTAATGGAACTTCCATAGAACCCGGTACCCAATTTATCTCTTCAACAAGAAGATTATTATCAGAAGCTACTAACTTAGCCTTTTCAACCATTTTCTCAACTAATTCTCTGTGATAACTTCCTGCTACTATTGCTATTGATTTAGCCATGTATTGACTCCTTGTTAATTTGTAACATTGTATCAACCATATTCTTAGTCTGTGTTTCAACTTCTAGATTTATTCTATCACCTATTACTTTATTGCTTAAATTTGTCAAACGTAATGTTTCAGGTATAAGATAAACGCTGAAGCTATTATTTGATTTTTCAACTTCTCCTACTGTTAGACTAACTCCATTTAATGCAATATAACCTTTCGGAAAGACATACCTTAATATTTCTGAATCTGTGCTAAATCTAATTATATGATTATTTTTCGGCTTTTCTATATTCTTAATTTGAACTGTTGCTGAAATATGACCTGAGAGTAGATGGCCTCCTATTTCATCTCCTAAGCGCATTGAGCGCTCTAAATTAACAACATCTTTCTCTTTAATATGTCTAAAAGTTGTAACGTTCAAAGTCTCAAGTATAATATCAAAACTAAGTACATCTTCATTTATTGATGATACTGTTAAGCATACTCCATCAACACAAACACTTGCTCCAATTTTTATACCATCTGAAAATTTAGGAGGAGTCTTAATAGAAATTTTTGTTAAATTTTCTAACTTGGAGACGCTAGTAATTTTACCAGTCCCCTCAACAATTCCACTAAAAACCATTTTTATTCTTCCTCAATATATTTTTTCCTATAAATCTTTAAAATTTTAGCTATGATTTTACGAGATCCTGCTAAATCTTGCTCCATCTCTGGTAAACGAACAACTTTAACATTTAAGCCACGCTCCAATAATTTTGCTTCTAGTTCCCTTCTAGTAAATAATCTTTGGTCATAGCCTAAAGCAATTACATCTGGCTTAATTTCTTCAACTATAATGTCGAGCATATTCCCAGTTCTTCCAATAATAGTGGAATTGACAGGTTTCAAATGAGAAACAACCTCTGCCCTCATTTCTGCTGAAAGTATAGGCTCTCCTTTCATTTTACGAACGGTGTCGTCATTTGCTATTATGACTACCAATTCATCCCCATTTTCTTTAGCTGCATTCAAAAAATGTGCATGTCCTGAATGAATAATATCGAAGACGCCCGTTGCTACTACTCTCATAGATATGCCTCCACAATGCTTTGACCCTCTAAAAACAGATACCCCCCTTCTAAGGCCCAAGCTTTAGCTTTTTCAGGAGATAAAGAATTACCATCGTCTCCCACCATTTCACAACCTACAGCTACTGGATTCATATTGAGTAATTTGAATAAAGAAACAATTAACTCTGTGTGGCCTTTACGGGCTTTTACTAAGTCTTTATGTGCAATACAAACAGGCACGTGACCTGGGATTCGGAAATTATCTGATATTTTATTTTGAGCTTCAGAGTCTGAAAGTGACAATGATTCCTCAAATATATTTGCAAAAGATTTAGATGTCAAAGCTCTATCGTAATCACTTATGCCTGTAAAAGTATCTTTGTGATTAATGAAAAGTGAAAATGAAGATTTCTTGTCATAAGGTATAGTATGCTCAAGCATACCTCTAATTACATTAAAATTATTGCCTATATTACTAACTAACTCATAGACGTCGTGTGAAAAAGGGAGACCTAATTTTGTAAATGCTAAATTGTCTGAAGCTA
>CACAGG010000025.1 GCA_902531985.1 uncultured marine group III euryarchaeote | reverse complement strand
CATGGCTACGGCCAACCATATTTTCCCACATTCGAGATTGTGATTCGTGAACGCCTAAAGATACTGCCTGCCCCATTGGCGTTCCTTCATGTTCTTGCAATAATCCTTGTTCATATGTTCCATGACCTGTTTCATGCATTACTCCATACAAACAACCAAAAGGAAACTCTTCATCATAACGTGTTGTAAATCTAACGTCATTAGGTCCTGCTCCTGAACAGAAAGGATGTGTAGAAGTATCCATTCTTCCAGCATCAAAATCGAATCCTATACTTTCTGCAACTTTTAAGGAAAATTCTCTTTGTTTTTCTTCAGAAAATTTGCCAATTTCTAGAAAACTGGTATCTGGTTGATTCGGACTTTCACCTACTGCTTTTACAAGCGGAACTATTGCTTCTCTGAGACCTGCAAATAAGGGATCTAATTGAGATACAGTCATTCCTGGCTCATAAATATCTAACAAGGCATCATAGATGTTGTCATCATATCCATAATATTCTGCAGTTTTACAGGTTAGTTCAACTGTTTTTTCAAGATACGGCTTAAATTTTTCAAAATCATTTTCAGATCTTGCTTCTTGCCAAACTTGAAGTGCTTGAGATTTGTGACGCGCTTTTTCTTCAACTAATTCTTCTGGAAGCTTAGTTGCTTTCTCATATGCTCTTCGTATTTCTCTAACATTAGCTGCCTTTTCAACATCAAGATTTTGAGATTCTAATGAATCAAGTAATCTTCCCATTTCAGGGTCTGTAACTCTGGAATGTGATTGCTTAGAAAGAAAAGCCATCATTTCTGAACGGAGTTTTCCTCCTTTAGGAGGCATCATTGTTTCTTGGTCCCAGCCCATAAGGCCCGTTAAACTACCAAGTAAATTCAGCTCCTTTACTCTGCTTATGAAGTCATCATAATCGGACATAGAATTGGGGAATGGTGGGACAATTAAAGAGTTAAGCTTACTCTATTCCATTATTAGTCAAGGTAAAAGCTTCTACTGATTCTTCAGGAAGAGATCTATGTTTTTTCAAACGGATGTGGCGTAGGCCAGGGGTCTTCTTCTTTTCCAAATGTATTATTGTTTTAGAGAGATGCATTAGCGATTTGCCAAAATAAGGCCCTATTTCTCCATCTTTTTCAAATACCTGGGCTGTAATCAAAACTGGATAATCTCCTTTCTCAGCTAGTGGTTGGAGAATTGAAGTCATTTCCAAGAATTGTCGTGAGGATAATTGCTTATTTTTCATATATGATAAACGAACATAAGCATTGATTGTGTCGACTACAATTAAAGAAATTTTATCGTGTTGTTCCAATTTACTGGTTAATGTCTGGTGAAGATCACTTAGACTCGAAGGCCTAATCATTAATAATTTTGAAGCATCATTATCTCCAAAAATCTGGGTCATTCTTTCAACCGACAAACCTTCCGTATCTACGAATAATACAACATGGTCGGGATAGGATTTGATAGCTTCACGAGATAATTGTAAAGCCATACTAGTTTTCCCAGTACCAGCTTCTCCATAAACAAGAGAAACTGTTCCTTGTTCATATCCTCCTGCAAGTAATTTGTCAACTCCTTCACAGGTAGTGGGAAGTCTGGGAATCATGATTCTCATAATCCATATGTCATTAAACTACTTAGTGTGCTCTACGTCTTAGAATTCCAACAATACCAAGTGCTGAAATTGCTACTAATATATTGAAACCAGGTAGTAATCCTTCATCTTGCAATTCTTCAAGTATTGAAATTGGAAGAACTTGCTGTCTACAACTTTCTCCACCATCTTCATCTTTTGCACAAACTGTAATGGTGAAAGTATCTCCATCTGCAAATCTGTGTGAAATATTGCCTCCATCTTGTGTAATCATTGGAAGCGTGCCATCTCCAAAGTCAATATTGAAAACTATAGTATCCTGACCTGGATCTACTGCATCAAATTTGAAATCAAGTGTTTCACCCTCTTGACCTCCAGATGGCATCTGGAATTCTGTAAAAGTTGGTGCTACATTCTCAATAGTTACTATGATATTTTCTGATGTCTTACCGCCATCTTCATCTTCAGCTGTAACTCCAATTATAAAATCGCCATCATCAACGAACTGATATTGTGCAAAGTTTCCTTCCATTTGAGTCCCATCTGGGAAAGTCCAAGTTACTTTTACTGTATCTGCAGGTACGTCTGATGTTTGGGAAGCGAAGGAAATTGTTTGACCTTCCTGTCCGAAATTATCATATGATAAATCCAAAATTGGATCTTCATTAAAGACTAAAATAGTGAAGTTTTGCTCGACAAGATTACCATTCCCATCAGATACTTTGACTGTTATGACGTATTCTCCATTATCTGGATAAACATACATTATACTCTCGTCATGCAAGCCCCACGGACCTCCTCCAAGAGTTCCATCACCCATATCCCAGCCAAATTCAAGATTATCGCCATCTTCATCAGTTACATCCACTTTGAAAGTGACCATTTGGCCCTCGAAAGCTTGTTCTGCATAGATTCCATGAATTACTGGTGCTGCGTTAGAACTTATGTTTGTATAGAATGTTTCTTTGTGGTCACGGAAGTTATTCTCATCCAAAATAATAACGTCAAATCTGTATTCTCCATCTCCCCTGTCTGATACATTCCTAGAACTAAAGTGAAATGATAAATCTTGACGATTTTCCTCGCTTGGGAATTCGAATTCTTCCCAGAAGTATTCGATATTTTCCCAGTCATTGTTTTGTTCATCGTACTTGTAAATATCCATACCAATAGAAGCTCGTGAATCGCCTTCATAACTAGAGTAAGGGTAAATCATAATATCGGCAAATGATTCGTCTATATTGTATTCATACTCGAACCATTCGTCAGAAATAACCATCCTAAAGGCGTCCTGATCTTCCACTTTCCAGTTATTGTCATAAAGTGTCACGTTGAAAGTGAAAATTCCCGTTTCTTGATTAAGAGATATATTGAGGTAATCGTAAGCCCATCCGTCATCTAGAGTATAATTTTCTTCTATTACGTCATACAAATTCCAGTTCTCATCCCAGATTTCGACTTCAACATAGACATCCATATCACATTCACAGTCTGATTGCATGTCTAAAGAAAGTTCAACCATATCCCATGCCCAATTTTGCCACCAATTCATGTAACTGAACCATTCATCATGGTCTTCATCACCTCCACCAGTATCATTATCATCGGAATCACCTAAATACACATCATAAATCCAGTATTCATCTTCATAATTTTCTGGACCGTCTTCACCATCAAATAATACTACCTTAAAATCATAAGTATCGTTTTTGTTTGCTGTCCAATTTTGTTCAAACAAATAAGAGTCATCGTGATATATGTAATAATCATCTGCAATTGTATCGATCTTATTTCCTTCCTGGTAAACGTCAATGTATACCCAAACTCTTACTTCACACACACAACTAGTATCTGGATTGTACTCAATGTTAATAGTCTTTGAAGGTTCAACGTAATATCCTCTATCTTCAAACCATTCATCTGAATCCTCTGTTCCATTTCCTCCGCCATCATCAGAGCGTCTGTTGAGTTCTATTCCTAATAATTCTAGCTTTTCTTCAAGATTATTTGATTCATCATAGAGTTCAATGTAGAAATCAAATGTTCCATTGTATTCTGGTGACCAATGCTCATACTGATACTCGTCATCATCATAGTATATCGTATAATTCAAGTCGGTACTATTAACCCAAGCTCCAGTTTCATTATCATAAACGTCAATTTCAACTGTGACGCTCATATTGCACTCACATGTTGTATCTGCGTCAAAGTCAATCTCTATTGTATCATCATATCCATCATCATCACTATCCCATGTATAATCATCAAACCAATCAAAATATTCATCTTCGTCGCCTGGACCTCCGCCCCCTGTTGCTTGATAAAGATAAATTCCAGGTATCCTGATTAAATCCTCAAAATCCCAATCCTCGTCATACAAAATCAATTCAAAATCATAAAGTGAACTATTTCTTGAAGTCCATGATTGTGTAAATGAGTCCTCTTCTGTACCATTAATTCTGTGCTCTGAACTAACGTAATCAACCCAATTACCAGTAGCATTATCAAAAACTGCAAGCTCAACATAAATGTTGACTTCACAATCACATTCTGTATCTGGATTATATTTTACATTGATGGTATCATCTAAATTATCTGAACCTGTATCTTCAGTTTCATATTCATAATCTTCGAACCATTCGTCTATCTCACATTCAATTTCGTTCTCATCACACTCCATGTAATGGGTGAATGAAAACTCGTCTTCCCAGTTATATTCATCATCAAAAAGACGGAAGGTAAATGTAAGATTGCCATCTACATCTGCTATCCAGTTAATACCAAACTCATCTTCTTCGGTTCCATTTATTTCAAAATAAGTCCAATTATCATCAACATAACTTTCAGTATCATTATTGTAAACTTCCATAACAACTTCGACTTCCATTGAACAATTACAATCTGTATTTGGATCGAAAGTAATTTCTATGTAATTAGCTACGTTATCTCCGTTTGTATCTTGCGTATCGTAATCCCATGATTCAAACCATTCGTCTGAATCACCATTGGATGTTGTATTGTAACTTCCATGTGAATAGAAACTGCCATTGTGAATTAATGTACCATCATATTCTTCATAAATATGGTGCGTGTAATTTCCCCTCTGAAGATTAGTGGCTAGGAAAGCCGTAAAGTTATTATCAAGTTCTTCATCAGTATAACCATCATCAATTAGATCGCCGTCTTCGTCATAAATTTCAACATATCCTTCATCACTTGTTCCATTAGCTCCGAAAACATAGCCTATAAAGTCATCATAATCACCGTCACCATCTTCATCAGATAGTATTCCTATATGACCAACTAAATATGTTGAAGCTACTGTCGCAAATCCACCTTCATTACTAATTTTACTATCGCCATCATAAGCATCCCAAATATATTCTCCAGATGTGACATTGTAGAAATCTAATTCCCCATCTTCATCAGTTTCACCATCATCATACTCTTCCCAATTACCGAGTGCATTCTTCTTCCAAACATTTATAGTAATATTTCCAAGTCCATCGTCTCTATTATGAGCCCAAAACAATAAATCATTATGTAAACCATCATCGTCCTGCGAAAGAACTGCATTCTCTACATTAATTGTGTCATCATCTTCATGTGTTGCCCCAATATGAGGTGTAAAACTTACAACTAAAGCGAAAACGAGTGCCCATGATAGGGCTTTCTTGCCGACTTGAGATTTGGCTAAGCTCATACTAACTAAAGCTGAAAAGTATTGATAGTATATAATATTCTTTATTTGATTAAATTACGAGATATTAGTGATATAGCATAAGAAACAAAATATGCTTCTTCCCAAGGTTTGAGATAACCAACCTCAATAACGTATTGCAAAAATTCTTCTTGCATTTCTACACCTTTTGTTACCAAATCCATATTG
Organism: uncultured marine group III euryarchaeote; assembly: GCA_902531985.1. Lineage (GTDB taxonomy): Archaea > Thermoplasmatota > Poseidoniia > MGIII > CG-Epi1 > CG-Epi1. The sequence goes on along the minus strand of CACAGG010000025.1, from coordinate 8,023 downwards.
CTATTATCCATTCCTTTAGCAACAAATTCAATAGGGTAACCTTCACGATGAGGCTGATATAACAAATAATCAGGAATTATGGCGCGGCCATGCTCAGCTTCATTTACACATGTTTTCCATTCTTTTCTCAAAAAAGCGTTTTCCATTAACCCACTACGTGATTGTCTTGCCATCTTCAATGGTTCTGTAGCTACATCTATTGCAATATCCTCAGGTAAATTTGGAAGCGCTTTCTCTAATTCAGTCTCAAATAATTCCTTTGCTTGATCTAATAAATCAGTTGCCTTTTGATCTAGTAGCAACATACCAACTGCCCGAGCTTGTAATTCTCGTGCTAGTTCATTACCTAATAATTCCGGTTTAGGAGTGTCAATAAATTTTTGAATATATTCATTCCGCTTTTCCATATCATCTAGTAAACCATAGCCCAAAGCAGTCCCTCTGATTACAATAAAATCGTCAGAATCTGCTTGATCTGCTAACTGCTCTAAAAGTGGCTTATTCAAGTGTTCTGGAATTTTCATTTTACTGAACGTGAAGTGATTGATTCGCCTTCCTGCCATCTCGCCATAGCCCAAAGAAGGTCTGAAAGCCGATTAAGATAAGGAATAGTTAAAGAATTTGAAACATTACAAGCAATAGTGCGCCTTTCGGCTCGTCTCACTACTGTTCTTGCAACATCAAGTAATGCTGAAATTCTGTTTTGTCCAGGAATAACAAACTCTTTTGGAAGTTCAAATTTTGATGAAATTTCATCAATAAATTTTTCTAAAAACACAATCATTTCTTTATTCACTTTTGTTTTGCCTGACACTAATCTATCGTGTTTAGAGGGGTCTGTAGCTAATTCTGCCATTAAAACATATAAATCTCTTTCGATATGAATTATTTTGTCTTCTAAATCACTACCTTTTTCACATTCCGTTCTGACTAAACCAAGGATTGCCTGAGCTTCATCAACCGTACCATAAGCTTCTGGTAATGTTGAGGCTTTGGAAACTTTATCTCCATAGAGAAGACCTGTTTCTCCCTCATCTCCATTACGGGTGTATATTTTCATTAATTAGGAAATAGCCTATCAATTAATAAAGTTTGTAATCAACGCTTTGTATTAATCAAAATTTTCATATCGTGATTTTTGTAACTTGTTTTTGCTATGAAATAGTTTGAATTACTGTTGATAAGAAACTTAACCCATTTCTCAACTTCATCCATATTTGATTTACTTACAACATCATTGTTAGATTTTGCCTTCGTAGCTAAGTCTATCAATGTCTCAAAGGGAATACGGCCATAACCGCCTATCTGCCCTGTATAATCTTCCCAAGATTTCTCAACTATTGCTGCAAACCTCTGCTCTGGTCCTGTAGAGGATTCTACATCCGATTCTCCATTTCCCTTGATTATGTCTATGTCTATTCCTGATTTAGCTCTAGCACTAGCCTTGCTAGAAAAACCCCAATAAGCAAGTGCTACTTTTCTTGCTGTTTGAACTGACATTAAGTGCATAAGTAAAAGCCACTAAATATGTGATTTGATGACACGAAAGTTTATTTCTTAGTATATTATGGAAAATATATGAGCTCAAGTAAAATCACACCAATAGTAATGGCATTTTTATTTTTGAGTTCAATTTTAGCTAGTAGTGGATGCTTAGAAGAAACTGATGATGAAATAGTCTATAATGACGATGATGATTACAATAATGATTACTATCAAGACATTAATGAAAATACCAATAATGTGAATGATGGAAGCCAGAACCAGAATGATGATTCGGATGGAGACGGTTATAATGATAATATTGACGAGTTTCCTAACAATCCAAACGAATGGAAGGATTCTGATGAAGATGGAACTGGGGATAATTCTGATGATTTCCCAAATGATCGATGTGCAACAAATGATATGGATGAAGATGGGAAGCCTGACTCAATCAAAGAAAACTGTAATACTTCGTTACTCGAAGATGATGACATTGACGGAGATGGATACAATAATACTATTGAATTATTACTTGGAACTAATCCAAATAGCCCTTCCTCAAGACCTCTCGACTATGATCGCGACGGAATTCCTGACGGGGTAGACGATGACATCGACAATGATGGAATGAATAACACTGTTGATTTGTGTCCTAGGGGTATCGCTGACTGGGAAGCCGGAAACAAAAATTATGACTGGGACATGGATGGTTGCAAAGATGATGGTGAAGACAAAGACGATGACAATGATGGGATTAATGACCGAAGTGATGCATGTCAAGAAACTCCACTAAATGAAATTGCAAATGATGAAGGCTGTTCAGCATCACAAAGAGACTCGGATGGCGATGGTATTCCTGATTCTCTTGACCTTTGCTGGGGTGATGATAATACTGGTGATTCTGATGGAGATGGTTTGTGTGGTGACAATGATGAATGCCCGGATGGGCCTTTCCTATATGGTGAAGAAGTAGATGAACAAGGATGTTCTTACTTTGAAAAACCCATACCTTGGAATGAAGGGCCTTACACAACTAATTACATGGGGACTTCAGCAGATTTTACAATACCTGAACCAATTGATGAGAATTTGAATTTTACAAATGATTGGAAATTTAAGCAAGAATGGAGTGGGAAAGACAATTATGTTTTTGTGATATATAATCCTACTAACCCTGATAGCGTAATAACTTGGAATTCTGCTAATCCTGTTGGACAAGCAACTGAATTAAGTTTAATGTTTGAAAAATCTCCATATAATGTTCATTACTTTTTTGGATCATATCGTGATGCAGGTTGGATGGGTGACGTGTCTTACATGTCTGGCCGAGTAAATGCTGCACTGACTACCATGAGTGAAGAAGATCGAGAACATTGGTCTGATAGAGTTCATTACATTGCAATGGATGCAAACTTCTTGGAAGGAAGTATTGCAGACTTTATTGTTGCAAAGGAATCGCCTGCTTGGTTCTGTATAGATCAATTACAGAGATGGCAAGAAGTAGGAAGTTTCTGGGATCTAAATTTTAATCAAAATTTTAGTTGGTACAGATTCCACTTCATTGCAAATGAACCTACCTATCTTAATTTTGAATTTGGGCTTGAAAGGGAGCTAGCTGCTATGGAATATCATTCCAGTATTCCATGCCATGAACGGCAGTATATGCCTAAAAATTGTATCAAGGGTGAATCCGTAACATTACTTGAGTGGAATACAGGAGACAGTTACACGCATGGTGGTGGATGGGGTGGCGGTACAAATATTCGAAATATAGAATTGCCTGAAAATATGGAAGATTTTGACTCCTTTGCGATTTATACTTATGAGGCATGTGCAGATCATAAAGGATGTAATGAATGGGATTTTATTGGATACCTAAACGCATACGAATCTGAATGCTCATTAATGGAATTTAGTATTTACAATGATTGCATAAATCAAATCCTTCCTGAGTTCACATCTCAAGAAGTTTGTGAAAATGCTGGACACAGATGGGATGACGGAGGAGAAGACGGTTCACCTTCTTGTAAAGGTAAATGGAATAGAGTATGGAAAGCAGAAATAGGAAGATACATTACCGCATACAATCGTGAGGGAAGATATATTTCCGATGCAACACCGATGTTAGGCGTACTAAAGAATGGAAATATTAATGAATTTAATTATTGGCAACCAAATGCTTACGGATTGACAATCAAATTATTTTTCTGGAATGAAAATAAGGAATATACTCCTGTGGGTGCCGAATATCTTCATGGGGCGACAAGAAAATTTAATTTAGATTATAACGACATATTTGGAAGTGAAAATCCATTTAGTTACAACGTCACTGATAATACTGAAAAGGTTGAAATTGTTACATTTTTTACAGGACATGGTCACAGCAGCACTGATGAGAATTGTGCCGAATTCTGTAACCACCAGCATGAGTTTACAATTAATGGAAATGTCCTAGATTTACTAGAACATCCTAATGGTGGAACTCCGTATGGTTGCTACAACAGAGTACACGAAGGTGTTTCGGCTAACCAATATGGAACCTGGGTGTATGGAAGGGCTGGATGGTGCCCTGGACAAGATGTTGAATATAATAGAATAGATATTACCAGTGAATCTAGTATTGGTGAGAACCGACTAAATTACAGGGCATTATACCAAGGTGAAGAGTATGATCCAAGTGTAACTGATCCGGATGGCTATTTGCCTGAAATCAAATTACGAATGTGGATTGTCACTTATGAAATTCAGTAATTATCTATTTCTGTTCTGAAATATTTGTAGAAACACCACATTGAAACTGCTCCAAGTAAATGCCATAAGGCATGGCCTTGTGCAAGTGAATCTGGATCACATAAAACTCCATCTGTTTTACTTGGTTGCCAAATTATAGTAGCTAAACCATAAGCTGTGAAACCGGCCCAGAAATAAGGTGTATGGGTTCTTTCCAATTTAATATCTTCAATACTGTACAAGAAATAAGCTAGAGCTGCCCAAAGTAAAACTCCTTCAATTTCGTCTATGAAAAAATCAATTGGCGTCTTGTTTGGCGAAGTATAAAGATACAAAAACATAATTATCGAAGTAGGAACTAAGAAAATTACATGAGGCTGCTTCTGATATTTCAGTGCTAACTCTTGAGATAACCAAATACCAATTAATGCACCCCACAGGAAAGTAAGAAGACTATATTGCCATAATAAGATTGCAAAAATGAAGTTGGCTCCTAAATAATAACTAACAAATTCTTCCTCTGACCACCTAAGGAACCTTGAAAAATTATAGAAGACAGGCATTGAAATGTACATCATCATTCCAGTGACATCCAACCAACCACCCCATCCTGTATTGAAACCGTGCATGGCAAAACTGCCCATGCCTACTGCCACACATGAAATCCCGTATAGATTGAGAAACCAACTTCTTGTGGAAAGTGAAGGTTTACCTTCAGTTGGATCATATTGTGCCTGCCAAAGAATATACATTCCAACAAATACAAATGCTAAATTTGAAATTGTGTTTGTAGGTTCACGAATCCACGTTTCTCTAACTCTTTCACAATAACCTGTAGCACTTGTACCGGTCCATTCCCAACCATTTAAAATATACAATAATGCATAAATTACAAATATTGTACTTATAGCAAAAAACACATAAAAGAATTCTTTTCGATCTTGTATGTATTGTTTATCAATCAAGCTATCTTAATTTTCCTTATGTATCCGCAATCTTTACACTCATAATTAGGATAAAGGTCAGGATTATTTGGGGAAGAACCATGCCAATGAAAGCAATACTTTCCACATTTAACACAATATGAATTTTGTTTGTATCCAGTATAGTGATGCGGACGTGGCTTTTCCAAAGGTGTCATTGCCTGAGGCATCATAGCTACTCCTGCTTGAGGGATTCCACCTATTGCTTCTATTTCTTCTTCAGGTTCATCAATTTCCATTCCGGAAGCGTATGCGACCATCTTTTCTTCAAGATCAGAAACAAAAACTCCGTCGTCACCAACACAAGCAAGCTTCGGCATTACTCCTTTCATCCACTCTTCTGCAGGCATCTCATAATCTACATCACAGTCCACACGGTCATAAATTCTTGAACCACCCATGTCTTGCAAAGTTTTGTCCCAATCTTTTCCAGATTGACAAAATAAATCGTATCCAGTATCTCCAAGTGCACATATTGAGAAATTAGTTTTCGAAAGTATACTGCCTGCGTCCAATGCTTCTTGATATAATTCCTCGGCATTATCTGGCATTTCACCTTCACCCCAAGTAGAGCAAACAATCATTACGCGAGTCATTTCAGACAGCGAACTTACATCAAACCCATCCATGTCATGAACAGTTGGATTCAGACCATAGCGTGGAGCTTCTTTTTGCCATTTTTCAGCAAGCCCCTCTGAGTTACCACTTTGAGATCCGTACAAGATGTGTAAATCTCGATTTCCTTCCGATGCAAATGTAGCAATGTCTGTATCTGCCATATCTACTACCTATATTGCTATTAGAGTGGGGTTTATTGTATTTAAAGGATAGGAATGAGTGCCTAATTTTAGGCACCATAAGCTACCCTTTTTATATAACAAAAAGGAAAAAGAGTTATGAGGAGAAGGCATCTGCCATCATTGGCGGAAGAGGGAGTGACTTTGTGTGGGCATAGTGCCACCGTTCAAGAATTTAGGAGGATGAAATTCATTAAATTGAACGATGTTACTTGTAAGCGATGTTTGAGTATAAAGGAACGTATGGAAAGTAAGGATTTAGAAACTTCAGAACAAAAGACTTCCATTAAGGTTGCTGCTAGAACATAGGATCAAGAGATGAACCGTAAAACGCCCTTGGTTGAGGCTATGAAAGGTGAACTTAGTGAAAGACTAAGTTCCCTTTTGAATAAGAAAAAAATTAGGAATGAAACATCCGTTCCACATAAATAGAGTGTATCAGACTAACATCCGCCCAAAATAAAGTGGGCAAAGTTCTGTCGACCTTCTTGCGTTGGATGACTTCCCTTTGCCCGGGGTGGAATTGGTTCATGACCCGAAGGTCATGTTCCTTTTCCGGCGTACAAGTTTTGTTTTCCCGTGGCACCCCACTTGTTTTCCTGGCTTGCGTGCTTAGATTGTTTCCCCTTATGATCTAAGTTGTTTCCTTCTTATCCCGCTCAATTGTTTCCCCCAGTGTCCTGGTTGTTTCCTTCTTGCATTCAAAGATCGTTTCCCCTTAGTTTCCTAAGTTGTTTCCTTCTATGCTTTCCCTTTGTTTGTTGGCTTCATAACCCGAAGGTCATGTTTCCCAAACATCGGGAACTTACAACAGACTAGGGGGGGTATATAGAACCTTTCAGATATACTTAAATATGATGAGCGAAAACGCTGTTTTTCGCGCTATTTTTTAGCTATTTTTTGTAAAAAATTATAATTTTGCATTTGCCATATTACAAACTTCATCAAAATGATGTTTTTCAACTGGTTGCACAGATAATCTCTGGCCTCGCTTAATGACAAGCATTCCTTCCAAAGCACTATTTTCTTTCAATTGATCTAAGGAGATAATTTCATCAAACTTGGTTACAGGTTCCATATCTACCAAAAACCATCTAGGAACCTCTTCCGTGGCTTTAGGGTCATAATACTTTGACTTCTTATAAAACTGTGTGAAGTCTGGATAAGATTCCTTACAAATCCTAGCAACACCTGCAATATGCGGCGGTTTGGTATTGGAATGATAATATAGAACCAAGTCACCAATCTTCATTTTATCTCTCATGAAGTTTCTAGCTTGGTAATTGCGAACTCCATCCCAATAGGTGCTACCGTCTTTGATTAACTCATCAAACGAGTAAACATGTGGCTCACTTTTCATTAACCAGTAATTTGTCATTACTTAGCTAATTCAGCTGCCTGTTTAACCCATTCGTCGCGTTTGACTCTTCCGGGGAAAAACTCAATTGCAACATTTACTTCTTCCTCAATCTCAGAAGTCATCTTTGCAATTTGTGAGAACTTGAAGATACCTAAAGCATTGAGCTTTTCTTCAATGAAAGGACCGATACCCTTAATCTCTTGTAAATCATCTTTGTCAGAAGCACTAGCAATACCAAGAACTCCAAAATCGATTCCTTCAGCCTTAGCTGCTACTCTGTCTAAGTCTTCTGCCTTCTTGAGTGCTTTCTCATCAAGCTCTGCATCTTCACCAATCAAGATCTTTGCCTGAGCTACCCATTGGTCTCTCTTAACTCTACCTGGGAAGAACTCTATTGCTTCGTTTACTTGATCTTCTAAGTCAGGAGTCATATTGGCAATTTGCCTGTAAGTATAGATTCCTAAAGCATTCAACTTTTCTTCAATGAAAGGACCTATTCCTTTGATTACCTGCAGGTCATCTTTTGATACAACTATTGATGCTGCAACAAATGTCCTAGTAATTCCTGAAACGCCCGTCAATTGATTACTGTCTTTACCTTTCCAAGTAAATGTCTCACTTCCGTCCGCGTCAGTAATAGTTGCCGTACCTCCATTTTCAAACTCTGA
>CACAGG010000024.1 GCA_902531985.1 uncultured marine group III euryarchaeote | reverse complement strand
GAAGAATCAAAGAATACCGTAAATGTATCTGCTCCATTACCTGTATTAGTTACTGTATAACTTGTTGTGAAGCTGTCACCTGGATTCAATGTTGAAGGCAGATTACTAGTTCCTAAAGTGATAGAGACACCATATGTTTGCTCAGCTGTAGTTGTTGCAGTTCTACTTGCACCATCTGGGAAACCTCCTCCTGCATCGAAAGTAATTGTATCTGAATCTCCACTGCTTGCACTTTCACTAACTGTGTGGACTACTGTAATTGTCTCAGAAGCACCCATTACCAATGATGATGTAGTTCCGTCACCACTACCAATTCCCCAAGTATTAGCTGAAGAGGTAGTGTATGCAAAGGCTTCGTCTGCATTACCTGTGTTGGTTATTACGAAAGAGTATGACACAGAACCGCCTGGAAGTGCTGAACCCGAATTAGTTCCTATCATTACTGAAACACCTGAAACCGAAGCTACCGTTGTTTCACCTTCATGGCTGTTTGTTTTGGTGTCATCATTACCTGCAACTACTGATGCTGACCAGTGATCAACAATCCCTGCTGCAACATGACTAACATCCATTGTAATTGTAAATGTTTCAGTTGAATCTTTACCAACTGTCACTGTTTGGCTTTCACTGCCTGAAGCAACCCAGCCATTATCACTTGCTGCAGTTACAGTGAATGTATCTTCAGAATTACCATTATTAGTTATGGTAAAATCATAATCATTTGAACCTGGTTGAAAGTTTCCATCGCTTGGAGCAGTCCAGTCAAAACTACTTGTTCTAGTAACTTCAATGGTTTGTGAAAAATCATTTGTATCTTCTTCACCCCAATTATCATCAGCTACTCGGAAACTTACTGAACGAGTGCCGCCTAATTGTTCTCTAATCTCTGCTTCAGATAATGTAAGTGTACAATCTCCTGCACCATCACAAGTCATTTCTCTTTCAGAATCTGCTTCAATTGTAACATAAACTTTGAAAGTATCTCCATCGTCTGAATTAACATCGCTTGCCGTAGCATTGAAAACAAAATCCACACCATTAGAATGCTTCTCTGCAGTTCCTATGACAAGAGTAGGTGCATCATTAATTGATACTGGGTCTCCTGTAACGCTACTTGCACTTTGTAAATCATTAGAAGCTGAAAAAGAAACTGTTTGAGCACTGTCTGCCCAACCGACTGTGGTAGCTAATGAATAGTCAACTCCATTTTTACAGTCATCATTGCTTTCACCTGCCGACATTGCAGCTGCAGCCGCAGCACCTACTGTAACCTCTACTGTAGGTGTTCCAGTGGTTCCTGCATCAAAAACACAATATGTTACTGTAAATGTGATATTTTCATCTTCACCAGCACTTGTTTCTGAAACTCCTGCATTTTTCAGCCACGGTGTTTCAGTATCGACTGTGAATGCTGTTGTACGATCATCTACTGCAGTGTCATAAGTATCTGTAGCACTAACTGTTGCTGTTAGGGCGCCACCGAGCTCAGTAGTGAAATCAGTGCCATATACTGCACCTGTAGAATCATCACCAGATTGCTTTGTTAAACTCAAAGATTCACAGACATCTGATTCATCACAAAGTGAAGCTGAAACTGTACCTACATGCCCATCTTCATCTGTGTAAGTAACTGTTAAACTGTAAGTATCTTCTGGCATTCCACCACCAGCTACTGCCGCATTATCTGTTAATACAGGTACTGTATTAACTCGGACGTCACAATTATCCGTTCCAACTAAACAAGTATCACCTGGTGCTGGCCAATGAGCGCCATCATCTGATTCGTCCCAGTTAGCTCTAAATCCATAAGATATCTTATCATCACCGACTGAATTTACAAGCGTTCCTGCCTGAGGTGTAGATTCAATTATGGTATATGTACCATCTTTTGAACCTGATTCACAAGTAGTGCAAGTTAACTCAATAGGTGTTGCAACACCGTCGAACCAAACTTCAACAGATAAAGCTGTAGTCTCAGTACCATCAGAATCAAAATCAACTGCAAAGTTCATTAATTGTGAAGCATCTACGCGAGACTCTTCAGGAAGTATTGTAGGATTTGATAGTCCAGGTTCTGCTTCAGAACCACTCAACATAAAAGAAGCCAATACGGCCAATCCAATAGCGAACACGAATGCAATACGATTGCTTGTCATTTTATACACCAATTTGCTAAACTTTAAAATATGATTCTGGCTTTTTACACCAAAATCCTTCAAAGTCAGCGTGTCACTACAATCCCGCTTTATATAAATTTATTTGTTTCAATAATAAGCAGAACAAAAGATAAATAATGCATCTACCCCTAATAAGATAGTATGCTAGATGAGACTATATTTGACCTGACTATTTCCGGACCTGTAATCTGTATTGCATGTTCAGATGATGGAAATAAGATTGTTGTAGGTGATCGTAATGGTAATTTAACATTACTAGAAAAAAATGGTCAGATTATTTGGGAGAAAAATATTGATGAAGGAGTGCATGGTCTAGCAATAATCGGAAACGGAAACAAAGTAATTTGCGGAGGTAAAGACTGCAAACTAAGAATGTTTAGTTCTATGGGTAGCATAGAATGGGAACAAACTATAGGAAAGTCAATTTGGTCACTTGCTGCTGACCCTAATGGTCAATTCATAACGATTGGAACTGGAGATTCCATAATTCTCTTTACAGAGGCTGGTTTACAACTATGGGAATATCCTACCAATAGAGCAATGGTAGGTACTGGAATCTCGCGAAATGGTGACGTCATTGTAGGTTGCGGTGATGAATACCTATATTGCCTAGACAGTGAAGGACAACTAAAGTGGGAAAGGCAAAGAAGCGATTCACTTTGGGATGTTACAGTAGATAAAAGTGGTGAGAATATTTTTGTTGGAGGTTGGGATGAAAAAGTACACTGCTTAAACATAAATGGAAATGATGTGTGGGATTTCAAAACTGAAGGTTATGTTAGGGCTGTGGAGCCCTTAGAAAATGGAGGAGTCATTGCTGGATCACATGATGGAGGAATTTATCGACTTTCAAGTGCTGGAGACATTTTAACTAAAATAAACACAGATGGTGAAATTACTAGTGTTTCTGTTTCGAAGCTAGAAGATTTTACTGCAGTAGGTTTGTCAAATCGAATCTGCGGATTTAAAATTGATTCAAATGCTAGACCAATAAAACAAGAAATAAATCCAGTGCCAATAGAACTGCAAACACCAAAAGAAGAAAAAATAGAGGAAGAATATGAACCTATGTTCGGAGTTGGAATGTTTGATGAACCTATACCTGATACTACGGGCATATTAAATCGCGAGGAATCTGTTCCTGAAAAGAGAACGTATGAGACTTACAGTAGTTCCTCACCCAGTTCAACTAATTACTATAATGAGAGTGCAAAAGAAAACATAGGTGGTGAATTTAGAAAATTTGCATCTGAAGTTGTAAAGGGCGATGTAAAAAATTATTTACGTTTGGGCAATTCTGCTTGGATTGAAAAAAGATTAGAACGAGCTGCCGAACATTACAAACGAGCAACTGAGATTGATCCTGAAGAACCTCGCGCATGGCACAATTTGGCAATATGTTACTATCATTTAGCTCTAAAGCGAAATCCTGAAAACATCAAAGGAGCAGTACAAAGTGCATACGCAGAACTCGAAATGGCAAAGAAAAAAGGCGGCAATGAATATACAGCCCCAAATAAAACACTGGAATATTTCGCATCACAACTTGGGCTGGAAACTGAATAATTAATTAAATTTCTATAATTACCGACTCATAATAAACATAGGTAACATAAAGTATCCAATCATTCCCTTGATCTACTTCACTTAAAATCTCAGGAACTATAGAAGGGGCATCGTTACAACTAATCGAAGTTGTCCACTGGCCTTGTCCTTTTGCACTAGTGTAACCATTTTGAAATAAATATTGCTCTACTTCGTCTTCTGAACCTAATGACAAAATTAATTCTGAGGGTGTTGTTGATAAAACATCAAAATTAATTTCTAGATTGCCTGAGGTTCCATTCTCAGTCAAGTTGAAAAGATAATTTGTTGAAACTCCAAGAGAAAAATCATCTGGAAATAATGTACCTACTATTGGATTGTCTGGAGAATCTAGATCTTCATCTTCCTCCCATTCTAAATCATAATTTACACCAGTAAGATTGTAAGGATACATATGATTTTGTGTTGTAGTTGCACCTTCAGCTGTGTAACCTGCAAGTGCAGGGACTGTGACTGTATTATCCCTAAACGTTATACTGTAAGTACGTATCTGAACTAAAACCCAAGTTTGTGAAGTACTGGAAAGATTACCTTGATCTGTAACTACTAATGTGACCGTAAAATTGCCTGCTGATTCGTAGAAATGATTCGGCCGAATGCCATCTCCATTATTGCCATCTCCAAAATTCCATGAAAATGATAACACGTCGCCATCTGGATCGCTAGATGAACCTCCATCAAAAAAAGCTATACTGTTTACTTTTATGGTTTGACCTAAACCTCCGTAAGTAGAATCTAAACTTGCCACAGGGGCTTCATTTTTATGTAAAATAGTGATTTCTCTCTTAGCTACACCTATACTCCCTTCCCCATCGATTACTGTTAACGTAATTGTATACTGTCCTTCCTCAACAAATATGTGATTAACTATTTCGCCAGAACCGCCCAGATTATCTCCAAAATCCCACAAATATTTTGCTCCATTAGGTTTAGAACCATGAGCTCGGATTTCTGCTGAATCACCTTCAATTATCTCATCTGGTGCCAAAATTTCAACCCCTTCCAATGTCTCTGGGGCTGTGTCCAAACACCCCGGAAAAAGCATCAAAATTGCTACCGCTATAATTTTGCGCACAGTGTGGTAAATGGAGGACGTTTAATAATTAAGCCACCTACCGATACCCTTTTTTACCATCTGAGACCGTGGCAAAAAGGGAATTTTATGCAAGCAGGACACATGGCTTATGACCGAGCTATCACAGTATTTTCACCTGACGGAAGGCTTTTTCAGGTAGAATATGCTAGAGAAGCAGTAAAGAGAGGAACTACTACAGTTGGAGTTAAATTTAAGGACGGAGTTGTATTAATCGTCGATAAAAGGTTAAGCTCTAAATTGATTGAACCCGGAAGTATAGAGAAAATTTTTCAAATTGATGGGCACATTGGGTGTGCAACTTCTGGATTAGTGGCGGATGCTAGAGCACTAGTAGATCGTGCTCGAGTTGAATGTCAAGTCAACTCATTTAATTATAGTGAAGATTTAGCAGTCGAATCTCTTGTAAAGAAACTTTGTGATTTTAAGCAGAGCTATACTCAATATGGAGGCGTCAGACCGTTTGGAACTGCTATGTTAATAGGAGGGATTGATAGTTCTGGACCTCATTTATATGAAACAGACCCTTCCGGTGCAATGATGGCTTATAAAGCTGGAGGAATTGGTGCTGGAAGAAACGAAGTTATGGAGATTTTTGAAAAAGAATACAAGGAAAATATGACCCAAAATCAAGGAATTAATTTAGGGTTGAAGGGACTTTCTGCTGCAAATGAAAATAATTTAAAAGCAGATGTTATCGAAATAGCTATCATAAATACTTCTAAGGGATTCCACACTTTAGACTCAAAAAGCGTTGGTGAAGCTGTAAAGAAAATTAAGTAATGGTTTCACTTGAAGAAGCAGTTATAGCCAGATATGAAACTGGAGGTAATCGCTTTGAAATATTAATAGACCCTATATCTGCCCAGGCATACAGAGAAGATGACGACATTGATTGGGAAGACGCAATCGCTGCTGATGGTGTTTGGTCCGATAGTGCTAAAGGCGATAGAGCTCCAGACAATCTAGTTCATGATACGTTTGAAACAAGAGATTTAATTGAAATATATAAGAAAATTCTTACAGAAGGTACAATTCAATTAACATCTCAACAACGCAACGAAATGGTTGATCAGAAGAAGAAGCAGATTATTGCACATATTGTAGCAAATGCGATGAATCCTCAAACTGGCGGACCTCATCCACCTCAAAGAATCGAAAATGCAATAGATGAGACTAGATTTTCAATAGACCCTATAGACGCTGTAGAAAAGCAAGTTGAAAAACTCATAAAATCTATAAAACCCCTTATCCCCATTTCATTCGAAAAAGTAAAGGTAGCTGTTAAAATCCAAGCAATACATGTTGGAAAATGCTACGGTCAAATATCAAGTCTAGCGAATATTCAAAGCGAAGAATATCAGAAAGATGGAAGTTGGATTGGTATGCTGGAAATGTCTGCAGCTTCTTTTGTCAAACTTGAAGATATTTTAGGATCATTAACTAAAGGCACTGCAGAAACTAAAATGCTATAGTAGAAACAAATCTTCAAATAGGGGTGAGTTTGGAACATCTTGTATCAGAAATAAAATAAGGATGATTCATAATGAGCGAAGAATCAAGTAGCGAGAGCACAAGAAAGTTAGTTTTACCGGGTGACCTTATGGAAACCAAGAGTAAGCCCGGAAGAGGAATATTCCGAAAAGATGGAAGAGTGCATGCTTCTGTTGTAGGTCATTCAATTGACAAGTCAGGTTACATTAATGTAAATGGAATAAAAGGTAGATACAGTCCTAAAACTGGTGATAAAGTTATTGCTATATGTGCTGAAACTGGGCCTTCCGTGTGGCGTATGGATATTGGAGCTTCCTTTAATTCAACGCTTCACCATAGCGAATCGGGATGGAAAGTACCCTTTGGCGATACTGCTCGATTTTTGTCTATTGGGGACGCTGTATGGGCTGAAATATTTATGGTAGATGCAGCAGGATCACATCAAATTAGCTTAAAGAAAGATGATTGCAGAAAATTATATTCTGGAACTATTGTCAAAATTGACCCTACAAACGTTTCACGAGTCATAGGCAAACAGGGATCTATGATTACTACAATTAGAGAAAAAACCCAGACCAGAATTCAAATTGGTCAAAATGGTTATATCTGGATTGATGGAAAAGGTGATAATATTTCACTAGCTCAAAAAGCTGTTGAAATGATAAATGAAGAAGCAACTTCTAAAGGATTAACAAAGAAAATAGAAAAATTATTGGAGAAATAAAATGGCTGGCCAAACTGATATGGAATTGATAAAAAACGGTGTCCGATTAGACGGAAGAAAACCCGACGAGATAAGAGAAGTTAAAATTGTCGCAGGAGTTTTAGATAATGCTGATGGATCTTGCTACCTCGAATGGGGAAATAACAAAATTTATGCAGGGGTTTTTGGACCTATGGAGTGTCACCCTAGGCATAAACAGAAAGCTGATAGAGCTATTGTTCAAGCAAGATATACAATGGCTCCTTTTAGTGTAAATGATAGAAAGAGACCTGGACTAGATAGAAGATCTAGTGAAATTTCATATATTGTTTCACAGGCTTTCGAAAAAGTAGTTATGGTTGAAGAATTTCCAAAAGCATCTATCAGAGTTGATATGCAAGTTGTAGAAGCTCATGCAGGTACGAGATGTGCTGCAATGACTGCTGCATCTGTAGCTCTAGCTGATGCTGGAATTCCTATGAGAGATATGATTCCTGCTTGCGCTTCCGGAAAAGTTAATGATGTTGTTGTTGTAGATTTGAATAAAGAAGAAGATAACTACGGACAAGCTGATTTACCATTAGCAATAATTCCAAGCACTGGCGAAGTGGTTCTGTTGCAATTAGATGGACACTTAACACCAGATGAGTTCGAAGAAGCTATGGATTTAGCAACAAGTGGTTGCATGGACCTATATGACAAAATGAGAGCTGCTCTGGAAAACCGATATGGAGGTAAGAAATGAGTAACGATCATGTTTCTAACTTAATGAAAGGACACATGGAATCATTGGCTGCTGAAGGTAAAAGAGCAGATGGCAGAGGAATTAATGAATTTAGAGAAGTTAAAATCGAAACAGGAATGATTAACACCGCTGAAGGTTCAGCAATGGTACATCTTGGAAAAACAAAAGTTCTCTGCGGGATAAAAATGTTGATTGGAACGCCTTATGGTGATTCACCAAAAAGTGGAACTATGACTACTACCACTGAATTAGCACCATTGGCAGATCAGTCTTTTGATCCTGGACCTCCACGTGAAAGATCTATTGAATTAGCAAGAGTTGTCGATAGGGGTATTCGGGAGTCAAGAATGATTGATTTCGAAGCATTATGCATTGAAGAAGGAGAACGCGTATGGATGGTTTACATTGATTTGCATATCCTTGATAATGATGGAAATCTTTTCGATTGTTGTACTTTAGCTGCAGCTGCAGCACTTTCAAATGCAAAGATACCTAACGTTCAACATGGTGTTGCTGATGAAGATGTTGATTTGCCAGTAACTTGCTGGCCAATATCATGTACCTTTGGAAAACTCGGGGATTCTGTTATTTTAGACGCTACTTCTGATGAAGAAGGAGTAATGTCTGCAAGATTTACTGTAGCTCACGATGAAAATGGAAATCTCCGTGCAGCTCAGAAAGGAATGAATGGTGCTTTTACAGATGCTGAAATTAGAGAAGCTGTGAAAACTGCAAGAGCCAACGATAATGTTTTACGTGAAGCCCTAAAAGGTATACAATGAGTCAAAGGACAAAAAAAGTTGGAAGTACAGGTCGATTTGGAGCAAGATACGGAGTATCTGTTCGAAGGAGATTAGGAGCTGTAGAAAAAAAACAACGCCAAAAATATGAATGTCCTCAATGCTCAAAAATGAGTGTAAAAAGAATTTCAACCGGAATATTCAAATGTAGTAGCTGCGGTTATGAGTTTGCCAGTGGGGCATATTATCCCACACAGGAGGACTGAAAATGGTCAATTACAAATGTGCATCTTGCGGAGCTAAATTAGACATGGATTTGGAAGTTCTTGGGCTTACATGCCGCGTCTGTGGTGAGAAGATTTTTTATAAAATAAGACCTTCAACCAAGAAAACTGTCATATCTGATTAATGAAAGCTCAAGTGAGCCTAAAAACCGGAAAAAACACTAAGGCCATTGCTGAGGCTCTACTAGTTGAAGCTAAAGAAGGATTGCCTAAAGTTAATGTAAATATTTTACCGGCTGGAGAAAAATTAAAAATTGATATTGAAGCTGAGGATTTTATAGGTCTCAGGGCTGCACTAAACTCCTTTTTAGGATGGGCATGCTGTGCTGAAGGAGTCATTATCAATGAGTGAAATAACATCTGAGAATGTTCAAGAAAAATTGAACCTTTTTCAACAAATGCAACAACAAATTCAATCTCTTTCGCAACAAGTTTCACAGATTGATATGTCTGTCGGAGAAACTGAAAGAACGATAGAAGAAATTAAAGACGTCAGTAAAAAAAATACTCTTTACAGAGCAATTGGCTCAGTTATGAAAAAAGTAGAAGATCCGGAAAAATTAAAGCTTGCTCTTGCAGAAGAGAAAGAACGAATGGAAATTCGAAATAATAGTCTAAAGAACCAAATACAAAAAATGAATGAAGAGTTGGAAGACATGCAAAAGAAATTAGCACCTATTTTACAAAATATTCAAGAAACAAAGTGAACAATGCTCTTAAATGATAAAATAAAAAAGGCATTTGATAACGATTTATTACTTTTAGTACATCATCATGCCGATGTTGATTCTATTGCTTCAGCTATTGGATTGAATTCGGTCTTTAAGAAATCTACAATATGTGCCTCTGATGGAGTAAGTTCTCATGGCCAAAAGCTTGCTAGTGTAATGAACATTGAAATAATGGAAAAGCCTCCCGAGAGCTGGGGCGGAACTGTTGTTGTCTTAGATAGTCCAAATCCTGAGCATTGTAATCCAGTTCCTAAATCTGAAAGCATTGTAGTTATTGATCATCATACGAAAATTGAAGGATGGAAAAAAGAAACTGAAGTAATACATCTGCCCCAACGAACAAGCACTGCTGAAATTATTTTAGATTTAATCCTAGAAATGGATTTAGAAATTAGTAAATCTTGTGCAAATGCCCTTTTGTGTGGAATTTATACAGATACTGGCCAGTTTAGGCACGCCAATGGAGAAACATTCAGGGCTGCAAGTGTATTGGCAAAAGTTGGTGCTGATCCTCAAGAAGTAATCAATATTTTAGATAGTGAAAGACCTATGATTCAAAAAACTACTTTTCTAAAGGCTGCCCAGCAAATGAAATGGATACAAGAAGGAAAAAGGATTATTGCAGAGAGTAGAGTTAAATCTTTTGAATCGGGCTCTGCAAGATTACTAATTGTGCTCGGTGCTGATATTGCTTTGGTTTCATCAGGAAATAAAAAAGGAGATATGAGAATCTCGACTAGAGCATCAAATCGAATTGTATCTGAAGGATTTAACCTAACGACTATTTTAGAAGAAATTGTTGAAATTAATGGAGGTTCTTCAGGAGGTCATCCTGGTGCTGCAGGCTATAATGGCAAAGGTGACCCTGAAGCTATAAGTGAAATCGCAAAACAAAAGTGTATTAGATCAATAAGGCAATTACCTTAACCGCAGGTTTTCATGACGCTTTGTGAAGTATAGAGCTATATTCCGAATTTACGGTCTAATTTTGGCTAATATGCTCCTTCTTATGGGTGGCCAATTAGCGTATCTTTACCTTGTCGGACCAATATCTATGGAGGATGGGAGACCGATGACTCTACCTGAAATTCCTCTTTTAGGATTTTTAATAATGATTTTGATGCTTGCTGGCAGTATTGTAATAGCAGCTATACTTCAGAGAAAACCACTCCCAATAAGGTATGTAGCGGTTAACAAAAATAATGAACCTAAATTAGCTAAAGAAGAAAAATTAGAAAAAGAAACTCAACAATATAGACCAATTTATCCTGGGCAATTTAGTGAAAATACCGGAGAAAGATACTACGATCGTTATACGGATAAAAAAGAATTAAATTGGGGTGGAGAGGAATCCGGACCAAAAATAACCGATAAGAAAATAGGCTCTCTTGTTAAAAGAGAGTTGCAACTACCAAGTTCTGGTTTTCTTCTATTTAGTTTTTTATTTTCTTTAGCGTTAGGTTTAGTCTCTCTTGGTGAAAGAGGACCTTTCATCTATTTATTTCCTCTAGCCTTTGTAGTTGCATTTACCTTTCCAGGTTTAATTTGGGTAAGCTACATCTATGATAGATCAATAAAATCTCCCGAGCCTCAAAGATTGGTTTTAATCGCGTTAGCGTGGGGAATGTTTTCAACATTACCTGCTAGCTTACTGAATGACACTGGTGCACGAATAATCGAAGTAAATCAAAACGCCCTTTTAGGAGACGGAGATTTTGGAATAACTGAACTAATTCTAGTATCCATCATTGCACCGTTTGTAGAAGAGTTATTGAAACCTATAGGGCTAATTTTTGTAATGAAAAGATTGAGAACTCCCTACGAGGGCGTCTTGTATGGTGTAGCATGCGGCATGGGGTTCGCAATAATGGAAAATTTACTCTATGAATTATTTATTCTTATTTGGTATGGAGCTGATGCTTGGACGA
This sequence comes from uncultured marine group III euryarchaeote, assembly GCA_902531985.1. Classification (GTDB taxonomy): domain Archaea; phylum Thermoplasmatota; class Poseidoniia; order MGIII; family CG-Epi1; genus CG-Epi1. The sequence continues at coordinate 2,610 of CACAGG010000024.1, read as the reverse complement.
TTAATGCATTTGCCAGAGGCGTCGGATCTACTGTATTGCATGCTGTAGGGCCTGCTTCTGTAGGATATGCAATTGCATTATCAAATCAAATGCAGATTCCTAAAAATAAAACACTGCCTATCGCTTATCTTTTTGGCTTCATTATGCACGCTCTTTGGAATGGATTTGCAACCATGCCATTCATGGTTAATGGAGCAATATGGGTATACGTTTCTTACTCATTAATCATCCTTATGGCAATATTCTGTCTAATTTTTATAGTCAAAATACATGAATATGGAAAAGAATACTCACAAATTGAGTTAGAAGCTTCAAAATTTGAAGATAATGAAGAAGAAGCAACAAATAGTGGGCACTAAATGCAATTAATACCGTCCTTAGCTCAGACTGGCCAGAGCGGCCGGCTGTAGGGGTCTATCCCTTTTACCCGTGAGTACGGGAGGCCGCAGTTACCGGCAGGTCCCCGGTTCAAATCCGGGAGGACGGACCATTAATCTATTGATCTAGTAATTGTTCGGTAATTTATTGTACTAGTAATGGCTGTAAGCACAATAATGCATGATACTGCTATTGTAACTGAGTCCATTGTTGAATCAGTAAAGCCTTCCAAGAAGATACCTCTTACTGCTCTGATTAGATATTCACTAGGATTGTATACAATAGCCGACTGTAACCAGTCGGGGAGTAGGACATCAGGAACATACGCAGTACTCATAAAAACTGCTACGAAAAATAGAGGAAAGACAGCTTGAACTGCCTGCTCACTCTTAGTCTTAAAAGCTAAGGCTACGACCAAATTTCCAACAACACCGATACCAAAAGAGGCTGCTAAAAGTACAATCGTAATCAAGCCCAAAATACCTGCTTCTGGCAATTCTAAAACTCCGCTAATTCTTCTGTGATACAAAATAGAAACTGTAATAATCAAAAATAATTGCAATGACAATCTAGTAAATTCAGACATAAAACGAGCAATCACTTGAGGTGCAAGACTGGCTGGTGTCGCTCTTAACTTATCAAAATATCCGGTATTCAAATCAACTAAAAGTGCTGCAGATGAATTCACACTTCCAAATATTGCTGTTAAAATTATTATTGCAGGAGTAATGTACATGTAGTAAGGATAATCTCCATAGGGATTACCCGGCACATCTGATAAGCTATTGAATAAATTTGAAAAAATAAGATACTGTATTACTGGAACAATGAAGCTAAAAGCAAGTACTGCTGGAAGTCGCTTGTATTGCTTTAAATTTCTAACATAAAGTGTTAAAATTGTACTAAATTTCAAGATAAATCCTCCAAACGTTTGCCCGTATATTTTAGATAAACATCGTCTAGAGAAGGTCGAAGAACTTTAGTTCCTTTCACCTTGATTTCCATTTGAATTATTATTTTGAGAGTATCCAGAAGTGTTTCTTCTCCATCGTCAACTCTAACTGTGAAAAATGAATCATTTGCAGATACGTTATCCTCACCAAACTTATCTTTCAATGCTATTATTTGCTCTTCGTTGAGTGATTCAAATAATTTAAACTCAATTCTATCTTTACCAATAGTTTTCTTAAGCTTTTGAGGAGTGTCCATTGCCACTATTTCTCCGGAATCTATTATTGCAAGCCTATCACAAAGCACATCTGCTTCTTCCATGTAATGTGTGGACATCACAATCGTAATTCCCTTTTCATTTTTTAGTTTCTTCAAAAGAGTCCACAAATCAGATCTATGTGCTGGATCTAAACCAGTGGTTGGTTCATCTAAAATCAGAAGTTTGGGATCATGGACTAATGAGACGGCTAAATCCAATCTTCTTTGTGTACCCCCAGACAGCTCAGGGATCATTTGATCTGAATACTGATGCAAATCCAATAAAGACAAACTTTGTTCAACTCTCCTCTTAATCTCTACACCTCTGAATCCAAAAAGTTTAACATGAAATGCAATTAATTCCTTAACTGTCGACAGACTGTCCAGACCAGCTTCCTGAAGAGCAAAACCTATGTTTTCTCTCACATTATTTGATTCGGATTCAACATCATATTCTAAAATTTTGATTTTACCATTTGTAATACTCAATAATGTACCCATCATCTGTAAAGTAGTGGTTTTACCTGCGCCATTAGGGCCAAGCATTCCAAAAATTTCCCCCTTTTTTACTTCAAAATTTATACCTTTAACGGCATGAGTTCCACTCTTATATTTCTTCTCTAAATCTTTAACAACTACAATACTATTTTCACTCATCTTATGTAATCCCAAGTACCTGTCCAAACATTAGTTGCTTGCCATTGAGGGGCTTTACGTGGGATATATTCAGAACCAAATAAATCGTATTTCTTACGTTCTTTCTTATCGATGAGAACATGATAAGCTTCATTGATTTTCTTAAATTGCTCTTCCGAATATTTTATATCCTCTGGATTTAAATCAGGATGGAATTTTTTAGCTAATCTCTTGTATGCTTTCTTTATAGACTCAGAGTCTGCATCTTCTTCGACTTCTAAAATCTCGTAATAATTCACTATCTAAAATAGAATCGGCTATATCTAAGCAGCCGTCTGCCCACCATCTACTGTGATTACAGAACCTGTAGTCCATTCAGCCTCTGGA
>CACAGG010000023.1 GCA_902531985.1 uncultured marine group III euryarchaeote | reverse complement strand
GAGAAATTTGTAGGCCGCAAGGCAGAGAGAGGCGTAGATCCTATGCAATGTGTTGCAATGGGTGCTGCGATCCAGGCAGGTGTTTTAGCTGGAGATGTGAAGGATGTAGTTCTACTGGATGTTACTCCATTAACATTAGGAATAGAAACAGAAGGCTCAGTACTTACGCCTTTGATAGACCGAAATACGACTATACCTACAAATAAATCTAAGGTTTTCTCAACTGCTGCAGACAACCAACCTGGCGTTGAAATTCATGTACTACAGGGTGAGAGAACAATGGCAGCAGATAATGATAGTCTAGGTAGGTTTCAATTAGTTGGAATTCCACCTGCTGCAAGAGGAGTCCCTCAAATTGAAGTTAGCTTTGACATTGACAGAAATGGAGTTATCAATGTTACTGCTAAAGATTTAGGAACTGATAACGAGCAGAAGATAGAAATCACTTCAAAATCAAATTTGAGTGACGATGAGATAGATCAAAAGATTAAAGAAGCTGAGCAATATGCGGATGAAGATAAACAAGCTAGAGAGCTAATTGAAACACGTAATCAATCAGAATCATTCATTTATGCAACAGAAAAAGCTATCAAAGATCTTGGAGATAAAGTAGAGGAAAGTACTAAAGAAGCTGTAGAAGCATCTAAAGAAAAATTACAAGAGGCCATGAAAGGTGAAGATTTAGAATCTTTGAAAAAAGCTTTTGAAGAATTTCAACAAGCTTCCCAATCAGTTGCCGAAATGGCTTATCAGCAAGCTGCTGAGGAGCAAGCCCAGAATCAGCCATCAGAAGGAGAACCCAAGTCTGATGATGACGATAATGTAGTTGATGTTGATTACGAAGAAGTTGATGAAGAAAAGAAAGATAAGTAGGCAAGTATAAAACGGCCTTTTTTCATATAGAAATAATGGCAGAGGATTTATCTTTCACTGGTACCGGTGGCAGAAAAAAAGTTCGGAAAGTTAAGCGTAAACGTTCTAGAAATAGTAATACAGATCCTGCTAAATTATTGGATGAAGTAATAAGAGCAAAGAAATTGGCAGATAAATCTCTATCTTCGCTGTCTGTCGATCAATTTTCGGTTCCATTTATTGAATTTTCAGTTCATCAATCTAATCCGTTTAAGCACGATAATTGGAATGGTTTAGAGATAAGTTTGAGTAATACAGGTACTGGAGAAGCAAAAAATGTTACTATTTCTTTTGATAGGTTTGAAACAAAGGGTCAAACAATCGTTGATAGCTTGAAAAGTGGAGATGAATCCAAGCTTAATATCGAAGCTCTAATTTCTTCAAGAGATAAAGAAATTACAAGAATGGAAGTATATTATCATTCAATTGAAGGCGATACGTTTTCAGCCATAAGGAGAGATTGGTTTCCTAATGATTATGAGGGCCAAGCTATATTTTCGAAAGAGATACCTCCCGGTGAGGAAGCAAATGCAGAAAAATACTCGCGTAAAGAAGTTTTTTCAGGCGATCTTCACATAGTTTGTGGTAATTGTGGAACACGAGCTCCTTCTAATTTCCGTATCTGTGGGAAATGTGGTTCCAGACTTCAGAAAAGAGTAGATCGGCGCAGTGATTGGGGTAGTAATCTCAATGAGACCACAGCCAAAAAAGATGACCGTGAAGTCTTTATCAAAAAGTTACGCAAATTAGGTGAATTAAAAGACAAAGGTATGCTTAGCGAGGCTGAATTTCAAGCAGCCAAAGAAAGTTTGTTAAAATAATTCTAAACAGCTTCAGCGTCTAAAATATCATCTTCATCATCAAAGTTCCCATCAGAAACAGGTCCTTTCTTCACAGAATCAGCTACTTTATTATTAAGGAAGAATATGAAGATTACTAAAATAATCATCCACTGTACTACCATTGTTATAATTGTGAATAAACCTAGTCCCATCCCTTCTATTGGGGAATTACTTTGGTCTTGTAGTTTTTCATATATGAAAAATCCAAATACTGCAACAAATTCAAGAGGAAATACATATTTGATGATGAATTCCCACCATCTACCAATTTGTAAATCTGCATATTTTGTATTTATCAAATTATTTCTAAAGTCGCTTACACCAAATCTCATAACTACGATAGCAACCATTAATCCCGATACGATTAGTCCAGTTCCCCAAACAAAATCTTGATTATCTAAGAATTCTAAACTTACTGCAGAAGGTATACCTGCTAAAGCAACTGCAAGAGCAATATATCTAACAGCTTCTTTTCTTTCCCATCCCATGTCCACAAAATTAACTACACATGCCTGAAATGTTGAAACCATTGAAGTTAATGCAGCAAAAGACATTGCTAGGAAAAATATACTTCCGATAACCCATCCTGCAGTTCCCATTGAAGCGAACAGAGCAGTTAAATGAATAAAGGTTAAACCTGAAGAACCCGATTCAACGGCCTCCAATCCTTCTGCCGTTGAGCCAGATAATGCAAAAACAGTACTCAGGACTGCAACTCCTGCAATCAGTGAAACTGAATTATTGCCTAATCCTGTCAAGAAAGCATTCAGTCCTATATCTTCTTTTTTCCTCATAGCTACGGCATAAGTAATAGCCATACCAAATCCTGCAGAAGTAGACCATGCAGATTGGATAAGGGCACGAATCCACGTTTCGCTTTTGAATAAGTATTCAGTCTGTGGAATAAATAAAAATTTTAAACCAATTATGGCGCCTGAAGGATTCAGTATAAACGGATATATCATTGCAACAACTAGGAAAGAGATCAAGCATGGAATTAGAATTTTATTAGCTTTCTCTATACCACTAATTCCGTTGTAAACAATAAATGCAGAAAGTCCTACAGCTATTAATTGGAAAAATATTACTTCGAAAGGCGAAGAAATGAAATTATCCCATAAGGCTTGAGTTTGTGCAGTATCACCTGCAGCACTCATTTCGCCAGAGAGAGCAATCCAGAAATATCGAATAGTCCAACCCATTACTACAGCATAATAGAATCCTACAGCCGTACCAACCCAGAGCATCCAAATACCTAGCCAAGTAAAATTTCTTCCGGCCATATCTCTCATAGCACCTACAGTACCCAATCTTGTCTTCTTACCGATAGCAAATTCAGCAATTAAGAGAGGTATTGACCAAGCAAAAAGAAAAATTAGCCAACCTATCATGAAGGCTCCACCTCCATTTGCGGCAGCTTCTCTAGGGAATCTCCATATGTTACCAGTACCAACTGCAGCACCTATTGTAGTCAAGATTAATCCTAGTCTAGACGAAAATTCTTCTTTCGGTTGATCGTCAGCCATAGCCTATTCACCTTTTGAGATTGCAGCTATGCTTTTTTTATCAGGCTTAGGTGGTTTAGTAGGTGGTTTTGCTCTTTTTTTAGGAACCTTATTCAAGCCTTCAGGTTCATTTTTTCTTTTCTCAGATTCAGTTGCTATTCCAACGGCTTTGTACAATCCGCCCCAAACAACGCCATATAGAATTCCCATCATGAAAGCCATAGCGAAAAAGTCTACGAATGGATTTCCAAAACCGATAATATCATCAACAAAAACAGTCAATGGCTCGGCATCTCCATATCCAGTAAAGACAAATCCTCCACCGAAGGCGTTAGCTAATCTTGAGTCTTGTCCAACAGCATAGAACTGAACATTCATAGAATCTTCAGTTTCAGGAATCTTGGCTTCGTATACTGACTCTCTTACAACTACACTACCAGTATTGTTATAATTTGAATAATCTCTAGCATCGCAACCCTCTACGCACGACATCATGAGTTCATTCCATTTATCTTCAGGCATATTTTCAGTTCGGTATTTTAGTTTTAATGAATCTTTGAGCAAGTATTGAGCATTTTCTACATTTACTCTGACAGGAATGTCATCATTAGAATAAAGTTTATTTTCGTCAAATTCCACATTTGAATCAGTTCCGAACCCAACATCTTCTGCATCTTTATTTGATAAGATAGTTAACATCGGCATCATTGTTTCCTCAGGAGAATTAATAGTGCCAATTCCTAAATTACCAGTATCTGAAGTTATCATCTGTCCTATTCTAGCTTTAGGTGATTCGTCCATAAAATGAATATTCGTTAGTAGATGCATTCTTACAGTCGGTCTGATGAGTAGAGGATCTGCGTGAAATCCACCTTGGAGACCACCTTGATTTGCATAGTTTAGTTCAACAGTGTATGAGAAAGAACCTTGCATTCCGTAAAGATAATCATTGATGTCACCTGAAACTTTGTAGCCGCCTTGATCCTTCCAGTTACCATAACCAGTAACATTCATTAATGGTTTAACTTGATTTTCCATGTACAATTCATGAGGTGGATCTTGATCTTTGTAACCCCATGGCCATATGTAAAGCGCAGAATATGAGTGATAAGATACAGAATTCATTATGTTATGTTTCATATCGTGGGCTTCAGTTCTGTAATTTCGCACGTAGTCTCCGTCGGGAGCTGTAACAAACATTTCAGGCCAATTATCTCTAATAATACCATTTTGGTAATCTTCAAGATATTGGTCTTGAGGGTAATCAGGGTAAATGTCTAGTCTCCATGTTAAATATTCAATAACTTGAGTTTCAGGCTCAGAGAATCCGCCTTCACGATCCTCGTCAATCATCCCATCTCCATCATCATCAATATGTAATGCATCAGGAGGATCTTCATCAATATTATTTTGTGTATTTTGGTCACCTATTGAAAACGGTGTATCACAAAGATCACTATCACAATCCCCATCGTCATCGAAAAAATCTCTTGGACCGTGATACACATCAGAACATGGGTTATCATCATCAACAGTAAATTCAGGTTCTAAATCGTCACCAATTAATGCTTGACCTTGAGTGTTGTGCGACCATTCCATAGGATAATTTCTATTAATATCAACTCCATCACATTCATCTCCGTATCTATCATTACCATCATTATCACGCATATTTTTACGCCAGAATCTACTTGGATCTTCCCGATCAAAATTGTAGCCATCAGGATTCAATAAAGGAATAATCCAAGTTTCACGATTATTTACTAAATGCGTTACACGAGCTTCACTTGGATCTTCATCAATTCCCTCATCGATAATACCATCTCCATCGTTATCAATACCGTCAAATAGAGCTCTACCAAATTCATCCACTCTCCCGCCTTGTTCTCCATCACCATCATTGTCAACACCATCAATCATATCTTCGTTTATCAGTCCATCACCGTCGTTGTCTGTTGGTTCCATTCCGTAAAAATGTGTTAGATAATAGATGAAATACATGGCAGTAGGTACAGTCATCCATTCTCTAGAATGGTGATTACTTACGATGAAATAAGTTTCTTCATCAGGGTCATCATAATATGCAGGTTCATTAGCTACATTATCAGAAATTTTTATTCCGTAAATTTCATTTCCTTGCCAAGTTTGACCAGCCTGAATAATGTCAGTTAGAACGTAAAGTTCAACTATGTCAGGATAATTTGTTTGAAATGTTAATAAATCTGCATATACTTCTGCAGAAGTATCATAGTAATCGTCAAAGAGAACATCAAAAGGGAAAGTATTTGTTCGATCTATGGTATCATTTTCATGACCGTCAAATCCGCTAGGAGTATTATTTATTGTCGTGAAATCGGGATTTTCTAAAGATCCAGTGCTCATTGTGGTTAGAGTCACCATTAGTGCTATGATAATCGATGAGATTCGATTCATACTTCAGTATGAACACCTTGCGTTATAAGATTTTATCATACATATCTTCATTAATATTGGTCAGTGATAACATTTGATGCTTAAGTGCAAGGATTGCCCACATTGGTATGGTGGAGAGGATTTTGGCTATGGTAGTTGCCGCCTTAAGCTCCAGAAGGAAATAAAAAAATTTTTAACCTTTGGTCAACAAGATTGTGACGAGGGTTTTAGCAAATGATTAAAATTAGAAAATTAAAAGAGTCAGATATAGAATTTGCTAAGTCTTTGACAGATGCAGAGGAGTGGGCAAATTCAGTTGAGGATTGGAACCGGCTTCTGCGCATTAGCATCCCATTAGTTGCTTACGATGGTAAGACACTTCTTGGAGTCACGACAGCTTTTGATTACGGTGATTTAGGAATGATTGGTAATGTGGTTGTTTCATCTGATTCCAGAGGTAAGGGAGTTGGTCAATTGCTAATGAAAGAAGCCATGAAAAGTTTGGACGCTTGTAAATCGGTGAGAGTCCATTCTAAAATGGACGTTGTATCCTTTTACAAAGATTTAGGTTTCATGGCCGAGGGAATGTCTACAATTTTTAGATTAGATGCAGACATGAAGTCATTTCAACCATTTGTTATAGATTCAGATGAAAATATAGTGTCAGCAAAAGGTTACTGGGATGATATTATCGCCATGGACAAACGGCAGTTTGGTGCAGATCGTTCAAAACTGTTGAAAGAGTTTAATGATTATCTTCCTCAATGCTCATTTGTAGCTTTAGGAGAAGACGGTTCGGTTAAGGGCTTCATAATGGCTAAGGGCGAAGATGCTTGGTACGAAATTGGGCCTTGGATTGTTGAACCAGGCTGTAAAAATTGGCAAGGACTATTGCAAGCTGCAGTTCAAGCAATACCTAGAAGCTGCAACATAGAAATTTTTGTCCCTGCCCCCAATCATAGAGTTACAAGTTTATTGGATTCAATGGGTTACAATGCTCAGTCCTATTGCATGTCTATGTTTTATGGTGAAGATTGGCCAGATGAGGGAAATATTTGTGCTAGAGGTGGAGGTGACAAAGGTTGAAATTTTACAATACAGCTGCAGGAAAGAAAGAAACTTTTAGCTCCGAATCCAAGGATCTAGGATTGTATATTTGTGGTCCAACGGTTTATTCAGACACTCATCTTGGACATGCAAAATCCTATGTTTCCTTTGACGTATTGAAAAGGTGGTTGGATTATCGTGGTTATGAGGTAAGACACATACAGAATTTTACAGATGTTTCAGATGAGACGGCTATTGGAGCTTCCAAAGAAGGTATTGACGAATTAGAATTTACAAGAAAATATGAGAGTGAGTTCTTAGAAAAAATGAAATTGCTTTCTAACACTTCAGCAACAAAATACACTCGTGCCTCAGAATTTATCCCGCAGATAGCAGAAGCAACTAAGAAATTGCTAGATAATGGTGAAGCTTATCCAACTGATGAAGGTATTTTTCTAAGAATAAAACAAGAAGAACATGGCAAATTATTAGGCGTTAATTTGGAAGATTCATTAGCAGAGGGAACCAATGAAGTGGATTCAGGACCTAAGGAGAGTCCACATGACACATTACTTTGGGGTCCGCCGTTAGAAGGCGGTAAAGTTTGGAAATTCCAAGGATTACCGGCTGGAAGACCTGGGTGGCATTTAGAATGTACATTAATGTCATCGTCAGAATTGGATTTACCAATCGATATTCATTGGGGTGGAATAGATCTCATATATCCTCATCATGAAACAGAGATAATTCTTGCTGAAAAAGTGGGCTTAGGAAATTACTGTGATTTTTGGATGCACAATGGTTTGATGGAAGATGCTGAAGGTAAATTGTCTAAATCGAGAGGAGAAAGAATAACCTTGGAGGAAGTCTTCGAGGATTGCCCTCCTGCAGCCCTTAGATTTTATTTGTTAAGTCATCATTACAGAGAGTTCACACCTTACTCGCCGGAAGGCCTGCTTGAAGCATGCCAAGAGGGCGAGCGTCTTGGAATCAATGCAGTAGATTGTATGATTATTGACCCCACAGATCCACGAGAGGACGATGAAACAGCACCCTTGGTTTCTAGATTTGAAGAGGCATTAGATGATGATCTTGACACTCCGAAGGCACTTGATGTTTTGAGGGATTTGGATATGCTTGCAGCTAATAGGTTGAAGAATGAAGGCAACCTTTCTCCAATATCAGGCATGTATAGTATATTTCAGTGTGTTCTAGGTGTATTTTCTTAATTTTCAAATTCTTCTAATATAGCTTCAGTTACTTTACTTTCAGGTAACTCTTTCTCCATTAGCCATCCGTACCATTCAATCGATATTTTGGCACCTTTATTCGTTTTTTTGGCTTTAAGAATCCTCTCTTTAGTAATTGTTTTACCATCCATTAAAATTCCATTATTTCCTAAGGCAAAAGGTCTTGGGTATGCGATATAAATCATACTTAAGACAAAAAGGGCTAATGATAATGCCAAATTTAGTCCCTGTACATAGTCTAAAGAAATAATAAAAATCATAGTGCAAGGAATCAGAACGCCATTGACTCCTTTCCTTTCAAGTTCTTTCCAGAAATTTAGAATGACTACTTTACTTCCTTCTTCAGGTTTTCTGAAAAGAATAACTACATCATAAATCAAAACAATGAGTAAAATTAATTTGGCATAGAAAAGGAGTTCATCCATTTCTTACCTCTGAAACTAGGTTCCAAACATCCCCAAATATTTCATCAGGAGTTCTTGTAGCATCTAAGATTCTAACTACAGGATCATCTTTCAAATTAAGGTAAGCAGCTCTAACCATTTCTAAATGTTCCTCTTTTTCGAACTCATCAGCTTCGCTGTGCCCTCTTACCCGTTCCAAGGCTGTAGAAACAGGTAAATCAAAAATTAAGACTATATCTGGTGTAGGGGCAAATTCATGTTTATTTCTTATGTATCCAACATCTAAACCACCTGCTACTTGATATGCCATTGATGAATAGTAGTATCTATCCATTAGAACTACAGTTCCATCATCTAATGCAGGTTGTATCTTTTCATTTACATGTTGCTTTCGATCTAAAATAAAAAATTCTAGTATTTCTTCATTCGTAGCTTTTCTTTTTCCATGTAAAACATCCCATAGTTTCTGACCGTGAGGCTCATTTGTAGGTTCCTTTAGGATTACAGTTTTCTCTCCTAGTTTCTCCAGTTTTTTCTGCAATAATTTAGTTTGCGTGGATTTTCCACAGCCATCAATTCCTTCAAGATCTATAAGCACTTAAAACATAGAGGAAGGGTCTTAATTAGAGGATTTGTTGGAATTGTGTGTCTATTTGGTTTGAAGGATATGGATGTACGGCTAATCAAGGCGAAACTCTTGAGATGAGAGATCACGCTAATCAGCTAGGCCACGAACTAGCATCAAGTTCAGATTCAGCTAGAACAGTAGTTCTCGGAACTTGTACCGTTATAGAATCTACTCAAAATAAAATGGAGAAACGTATTTCTGAATTAATGGATCAAGGAAAGAAGGTTATTGTTAGCGGATGCATGGCAACTGCAGATACAAAAATATTAGGAGAAAAATTTCCTGAGGCACCTCTAGTTTCTCCAGGCGATATAGGTGGTCTAGGCGATTTGATAGGCCGCGGAGGTTGTAAACCCGAAACATTAGATTCACCTTTAGCAGCTATATTGCCTATTTCTTCCGGATGCCTTGGCCGTTGTACTTACTGTGCAACGCTCAGAGCACGAGGTAGAGTAACTTCACGTTCAGTAAATGACATATTTTTTAAAGCTCAATATGCTATAGATTCAGGAAGTAAAGAACTCCTTTTAACTTCACAAGATAATGGAGCTTTTGGTGCAGATAGCGATTCTAGTCTTGAAAATTTATTAAATGAATTATCACATTTAGATGGTGAATTTAGGCTCAGAGTAGGAATGCTAAATCCAATGCTTGTTGCTGGGCGTTCAAAAGAAATGGCAAAAGCATGGGGTGATTCTAGGACTTACAAATTTTTGCATTTGCCAATACAATCAGGATCACAAAAGATACTAGATTCCATGATAAGAGACCACACTCTTGAAGAATTCTGGGAAGTAGTTGAAGTTTTCCGAGATTATTATCCTGAAATGATGATTATTACAGACATCATAACAGGTTTTCCAGGAGAGACAGATGAGGATCATCAAGAAACAGTGGATTTACTCAATCAATTATCTCCAGATCTAGTTAATGTAACACGTTTTTCCCCTAGAAAGGGAACACCAGCTTCTAGATACAAAAGAATAAACGGTAGAATAGTCAAAAAACGTTCACGTGAATTAACAAACCTTAGGAAGGAGTTGGGCGCTAAAAGTTTTAAGAGATTTGTAGGAAAAGAAACTTCCGTTTTGACTGTGGAAAATAAAAGAAAAGGCAGTACACTCTGTAGAGATGATAATTACCGTCCAATTATATTGAAACAAGAATTGCCATTGGGTGAATTTTACGATGTTAAAATCATTGATTCAGAGTACGGTTTTATGACTGCGATTTTAGTTTGAATTTTTAATAGAGTAAAATACAAATACACTCCTTTTTCTGTAAAATTATGCCGAAAGAATTTAAAGCATTTATCAAAGGCAAGCCGGTAAAGATGATTAAGGATCCTAAAACGGGCCAAGAGAAGTGGGTTCCTATAATCGAAGAAGCTGAAGCACAAGAATAGGCATACTTTCTTTGAATATTGCCTTTTTATCAGGATTTTTTCTAAGTTTATCATTAATTGTGGCTATTGGGCCTCAGAATGCATTTGTTCTACGTCAAGGCCTAATGAGGAAACATGTGTTTCCAATAGTTCTTTTCTGCACGTTGTCAGATATAATATTGATAACTTTAGGAGTTTTTGGTTTTGGAGTTGTTATATCTGAATTAACATGGTTGTCAAAATATATGTTTTTTGTTGGAGGAATATGGTTAACTATGTATGGGATTTTACGAATCAAAGAAGCATATATTGCAGACAGCTATCTTGAAAATTTAAATTCGGATAAAACTACTTTAAAATTGGCATTGACTAATTGTGCAGCTTTGACATGGCTCAATCCCCATGTTTACATAGATACTTTAATTCTAATAGGAACTGTATCAGTTAAATATGAAGATAATTTATTTTTTTGCGCAGGTGCGAGTTTGGCTAGCGTTCTATTCTTTTTTTCATTGGGATTTGGTGCAAGAATATTATCTCCTTTAATGAGTTCTCGTAAAGCTTGGCAAGTGTTGGATGGAGTTATTGCTATCATTATGTTTGCTATAGCTTATTCCATGTTTTCTGAGTCATTCTAAAGTAGTGCGGCTTAATTGCTTAATAGATGAAATCTACTGCGTTAACCTTGACTTCTGAGAAATATTTTGAACGTTATGCTAAGTTTATCTCTGAAGCTGACGGTGCTCCACAGAGGATAACTTCACCTGAAGAATTAGAGAATTATGATGTTTTAGTTTTGTCAGGCGGAGGCGATATGGGAATTAAAAGTGGAGCTTACGGAGATCAAACTGAGAATTTACCAATTGGAGGTGTTAATGATGATAGGGATATTTTGGAAAGGCAACTTCTTGATAGAGCGTTAGAGAAAAAGATGCCCGTTTTAGGAATATGTCGAGGTATGCAAGTTATGAACGTCTTCTTAGGTGGTACTCTTTGGCCAGATATTGGCCAAGGCGGCTTTGATGGAGGTATACATCGTGATGGTGAGGGTGGTGAACCGCCTATAGGCGATATTCCTCATTGGACAAAGATGGAAGGTAAAGAATTTGAGGTAACTAGCCACCACCATCAGGGAGTCCGTGAATTAGGAAAAGATCTACAAATAATTTCCAAATCTTCAGACGGTATGATTGAAGCTGTAAAGCATGAGACTTTACCGTGGTTTGCAGTCCAGTGGCATCCAGAAAGAACTCCTGAGGGTCTTGGTAGAGCATTACCTAGGGAATGGCTCAGAAAAGAACTTCAAAAATGTACAACCAGATAGTATTATTGGGAAATGCACAAGATGCAGGTCGTCCACAAATAGGATGTAATCAAAAATGCTGCATAGACGCTAGGCTTGACTCAAACCTATCTAGAATGCCGGTGTGCTTGGGTCTCAAAGGAGATTATTTTGGCCTTGTTGAAGTTACAAGATGCGTTGGTAATCAGATATCCTTACTTGGCAATCCTAAAATTTCTGAAGTATGGTTAACTCATGCACATTTAGGGCACATAGAGGGTCTGGGTCAATTTGGCAAAGAGGCATTTAATTCTAAAAATATTAAGCTAAGATGTTCGTCATTAGTAGTTGATTACGTAATGAAACATCCAATTTGGAAAAAACTAATTGAACGTGGTAATTTCACTTTCGACAAATTTCAGACAGACAGAATAGTTCCAATCGAAGTACCTCATCGATCTCAAGATTTCGATACGCATGCTATTTTTTTTAAAGGAGAAAACAATAAAATTTTATTTTTGCCAGACCACGATAGTTGGGAGAAAACTTTGGATTTTGTAGGTTATGAAAATCCTATGGAATGGTTCAAGTCGTTAGGTGCTACTATAGTTCTTTTAGATGGCACGTTCTGGCACTCAAATGAACTCAAAGGCAGAGTTCAGTCAAATGTCCCTCATCCACCAGTTAGCGATACACTGAATTTAATTGGTAAAAGGCATGGTGGCGATCCTCGAATAGTGTTTATACATCTTAATCACACAAATCCTCTTCATTACCCAGATTCAGAAGAATATCTTGAATTGGTTAATTTGGGATGGGAAGTTGGTGAAGAAGGTATGGAGTTTAATCTTTAATGCTCACAAAAATAAAGAATTTCCTTCATATTACGATTTTGATGAATATATATTCACTTCGAAATTTTTTGACAGGAAATGGCGCAGTGTGGTTGAAATTAGATACTGCCGATCTTGAGGAAATGGCAGAAAAGACAGTGAGGCATAAATCTCTAGAATTAGATGGTAAAAAAGTATTGGATTTGGGGTGCGGAACAGGAACTATGTTACACTATTTGCAAAGAGAAAAAAACTGTTTTCCTTATGGTGTAGATGTAATAAGACTTAATATTCATCAGTGTCGTAAAAAGATGAAAAATGGTAGTTTTTTCCGACAAGATTTAATGAAATATTTACAGGAAACAAGTGATAAATTTGATTTGATTATACTATATGGTGTAATTGGTTGTTTTCCAGTAACTCAGCAAAGAGAAATAATAGGCAATATTTCAAAGATAATGAATAAAGATAGTGTTCTCTGGATAGGTGCAAATATCTATGAAGATTCTAAATATAAATTCCAAACTTATCCAGTTCCTAGAGGATTCTATGAGGAAATATGCACAGAAGATTCCTCACTCGATTTAGAAGAAATAGAAGAAAAGGAAATTTTCGGAAATGTCAAGTATGATAAAAATCAAACTACAGTTTTTTTGACAAAAAACGTTTAGCTTTTGGAGCAACAAATAGGGCCATGAATGAGGCTGGAATGAATGAATCATTCATACTTCCAATTTCCTCCGCTGGAGGGTAAATTTCAGTCAAATTTCCTACAGATTCGTAGAGGCTTGGTCCATTTCCTAGATAATACATGGCGCCTAGTCTACTTCTTGAATTTTCAGGCGTAGTATCGTTACCAGACGCACAAGTTCCAGTACATCCGTCTGCGATTGCGATGTAGACTCGACCTTCTAAATCAATATGTAAATCGTTGAAATCCAAGAGATTACGGTTTGATCCCCCTATGTCCCTACAATCTCCGCTATTCAGACATATACTTCCAACTTGTACAGGATCTGCAGATACTCTTTGTGTATGAAAAATGGGATTTTCATCTAATGCATTAAGGCTGTAAGTAACATAGAGATAATGACTAACATTTCCAGTTGCGTAGTGCGCATTTCCATCCCATGGTTCGCCATCAATGTTAGGTTGACCCAGTGCATCTGCATCTTCGCTTCCAAGATACGTTATTGCTATCCTACCAGGATCTCCAGCAGAAGTGTGTGGAAACGTTGCAGATATGACTTCTACAGGGCTAATTCTGGTACTCTCTTGTTCCCATGACTCTCCTGAGTCAATACTTCTTGACATGTACACGCCTTGATCCCCACCAACCCAAATATTGTAAGCATTAGAATCAGTATCTGTTGCAACTTCTCCATTTTTTCGAGGGTTTGGAGTTCCAACATCTGAACCCATTACCCTTTCTTCCCAAGTCAGGCCATTATCTTTAGAAAAAATAATTGCAGGCGTTGCTACTCTAGGAGGGAGATAAACAGTTCCATCAGGTGCACTTGTTATTGCACCATGCAGTCCACCGTTTGCAGTAGCTATACCTACAAGATTCCCTCCAACCTCAAATGAAGCACCTCCATCGTAGCTAGTATAGCATGAAATGTAAGCAAGTTTATTATAACAGAAATATACAGCAGTTTCATAAATACTTGAAGTGACACCACCCCCTATCCCATATCCTTCATCAGTCCAGGGTCCTGATCCCAGCTTAATGTGATCATTTACGGGAGCTCCAGAATCGTGTGGATTTGCTTCCCAAGAGTCACCATCGTTATCACTCCAACCAATCCAGGTAGTCCATAATCCCATCATGTGGATATTAAAAATTCTATCGGTTGTTGTGTCAACCCAGCCATAGGGGTCATTGGTGAAAAACGCCTGAGTTGCGTCAGCTGTATTTTCCCATGTTTGACCATAATCGCACGAGCGCATTGGTTTCTCAAAAGCTATGAAGAAGATACACCCGCTAGAAGTAACTCCTATACTTGGTTCAGCCCCTTCTTCACCAACATCACTAAAAATAAAATCCATAGCTAATGGTTCAACATCT
>CACAGG010000022.1 GCA_902531985.1 uncultured marine group III euryarchaeote | reverse complement strand
TGTCATCAAACGATGAAAGCAATTTTCCAGAAAGCTCTGAGGATTTATCCAAGCTATTAGCTGATAATTCTTCTGGTCTAAATTTTGAAAATATACCTTTATCTTTACTCAGGGAAGCAAGTATAATTCAAGCTAAAAAAGCTATACAAGATAGTTTAACACCAGATAAAAATTTAATTCAAGCTATTGAAACTCTCGATGAAGCCCATTCAAATCTTAATATTTCTTCGGAAAGATTCATAACGTGGTATTCACAATTAACAAGCAATCCTCGAGCAAAATTAGATTATTTACTAGATAAAAAGAGGTTGCCCTCACAAATAATTCCTTTAAGAAAAAATATACAAACAATTAAAGAATTAATATCTGCGCTATCGGACTATTTGGATCATGAATCTCCTAAAGTAATTCCTAATTTAGTGGAAATATTAGGTACGCAATTAGCAGCTAGAATAATTTCCTTAGCAGGAGGTCTCCCAAAATTGGCACGTTTGCCAGCCTCAACAATTCAATTATTGGGGGCTGAAAAAGCCCTTTTCAGGCATCTAGCAGATGGAAGCCCTCCACCAAAACATGGAGTAATTTACCAACATCCAAATGTCAAGAAGGCATTTGGTAAAGAGAAAGGTAAAGTTTCTAGAAAATTAGCAGCTAAAGTTGCGATTGCATCAAAAATAGATTTTTTTGGAGAAGGTAATGGATAAGGCTCAGTCAAATAATAAACCAAAGGAAATATTTGGATGTGGATTGTTAATGGGGATGGCAGATGCAGTTCCTGGCGTTAGCGGAGGTACGATCGCTTTGATTTTGGGAATATATGATAGGCTTCTAAATTTCTTATCAACATGCGTTTCTTTCGTAAAAAAAGGTTTTCCTAATGATAAGAGTGACAAATTCTGGGAATCAATTTATTTTCTTCTGCCGCTTGGTTTAGGCATGCTCGTTTCTTATTATTTCATAACTAAATTATTGGTGGGTTCCGATTCGAATCCAGGGTTATTAATGGATAAATCAACAGCACCTTACATTTATTCCTTTTTTTTCGGATTAGTTCTCCTAAGCATTAAAGAACCTTGGAGTTTTGTCTCCAATCCTGATTCAAAAAATTATTTAACAGTTTTAGCAGGGGCTGGGATAGTGTTTGTTTATACACGATTTCCAATAGATGATACAAGTAATATTTTGCTTGTTCTTAGTGGTATCTTAGCACTTACAGCAATGCTTCTTCCTGGCATAAGCGGAGCTTTAGTTCTCTTGACATTAGGACTTTACGAAGAAATAGTTGGCTATGTCCATAATTTAGATATCATCCCTTTATCATATTTCTTCTTGGGCGGTATAATTTCCTTGTTTACGTTTGTTCCTTTTATGAATCGTATGTTGAATAATCATAGAGGATTAACAATGTCTCTTTTGACTGGATTAATGGCCGGTTCTTTAATCACACTTTGGCCATGGAAGACAGGTTATGGTACCGGCAGTTTACCAGATAATTTGCCTTTCAATCAAATGAGTGACGAATTTGATTCCATATCTCTTGCTATTACCTTTTTTTTCTTTTTACTTGGTGCTTTGTCGTCATACGGAATAAAGTATCTTGAAAAGAAATTGACGAATTAAGACCTACAAGAGCTTTTAAGAAACCCCCTTTTTGAAGGCAACAATGCGAGTACTCATAGTGGGTGCTGGAGAAGTCGGCTTTCGTGTCGGTCGGGATTTAGTTTTCCGAGGCCATGAGGTTACAATGGTAGATTCCGATTCAGTAGCAGTCAAAAGGGCTCAAACACTAGACGCCCAAGTATTCCAAGGTAACGCCGCTTCAGCTAAATTATTAGTTGACGAAGCTTCTTTGAAAAGTACGGATTTATTTATTGCAGTTACCGGAAAAGATGTCGTTAATTTAGCAGCATGTTCTATTGCCAAAAGAGAAGGTTGCGCGACCATAGCTCGTATTAATAATCCCGATTTAACAGAAATGCCTGAGAATTATAGCCATCAGGAGCTTTTTGGAGTTGATGCGTATGTTTCTCCAGATGAACTGGCAATGCATAGGATTTGGCAAATTCTATCAAGACCGGCTTTAACACAATTAGATCATTTCTCAGTTGGTAAATTAAGAATTCTTGAAGTTAGATTGAGTGATAGTTCTCCATCTGTAGGTAGACCTCTTGGAAATATTACACTTCCACCTCATTGCCGTATAGTTTTAATTGCCCGTGAAGAGGGAGTTAAGATTCCAGATAGCAAGGATATTTTGATGCCCAGAGATAGAGTTTTAATTCTATTAAGTGAATATAGTGAGCTTGATGATTTATCTGATGCTTTAGGAATTCCAAAAGAAGTAACTGACGAAAGAAATGTTGAAAGGATTATGATTGCAGGTACTGGCCGAATAGCGCTTCGTTTAGCAGAACAGATATCTAAAGAATATAACGATTTAGAGATTTATATTGCTGAACCTGATAAAAAAATGGCAGATTTAGCTAGCGCAGAGTTACCAGAAAATGTCAGAGTTCTGGTTGGTTCTTCTACCGATCGCCATTTTTTGAGAGAAGAAGGTATTCGTTATGAAGATTTATTTATTGCAGCGACAGACAGAGAAGATTTAAATGTATTAAGTTGTCTTTTAGCAAAAAAAGAAGGGGCAAAACGTACAGTCGCTTTAGTATATCAAACTGAATTAGAGTATGTAGTTCAAGACACAGGTATTGATACTTTGATTAATCCAAAGAGAGTTACAGTTAATGCAATAGTTAACAGGGCAACCTCAACAGATGAGATTGAAGGACTAGAAGAATTAGAAGGTGGAGATGCTTCAGTTAGAGAATTTCTTATCAAAAGTGGAAATGGTAAGACAGGGACTAAATTATCAGATTTAAATCTTCCAGATGATACTCTGATTGCTATGATTAATAGAGATGGCGAACCTATTTTTCCAGATTCAGATTCATTACTGGAAGAAAGAGATCATGTTTTAGTGTTTACATTAAAGAGTAAACTTCCTGAGGTGGAAAACTTCTTCCATTAGTAATGAGATTAAAACTCATATTGAGTCTTACGGGTACGATTTTAGCCTTTTTTGGTTGTAATTTCTTATTTCCTATAATTGCAGGTTTTTGGTTTGGAGAAAACAGTCTTGATATTTTCTGGATGTTTGGAATACCAATGCTAATTTCGTTGTCTTTAGGGTCTTTTTTACATTACTACTTCCATTCGGAAGAAGATATCAGAAACCGGGAAGCATTTGTTCTTGTAACAATAGTTTGGATTATTATGGTATTTATAGGCGCCATTCCTTTCATTTCATCAGAAAGGCTTTCTTTGATGTCTTATGAGATAGGTATCGCTGGAGCCATCTTTGAATCTATGTCAGGTCTTTCAACCACAGGGGCTACAGTATTAGACTTGGAGAGCAGTAATCCGGTAAATATTGAGCAATATAATGAGGGGTATTTCGATGCACCCAAGTCCCTTTTACTTTGGAGATCTCAAATTCAGTGGTTGGGTGGGATGGGTATTATTGTCCTTGCAACGATAATTTTTTCACGGCTTTTTGGAGGTGGTATTCAAGTTCTCCAAGCAGAAATGCCAGGTACTGGAATAACCCGATTGAGGCCACAAATGGCTCAAACTGCACGACTTTTGTGGAGTTTATATTTTGTAATGACCATAGTTGAAATTTTACTCTTATCAGTTTTATCTGAGATGCCATTATACGATGCAATTTGTAATTCATTTTCTACAGTATCTACGGGAGGTTTCTCTCCCCAAAGAGAGTCTATAGGTTCATATGATAGTCCTTTTGTTATGGGGGTTGTAACTTTTTTTATGTTAATATCAGGAATAAATTTTGTTATTCTCTATTATGTTTTTAATAATGTAATTGATTTTTCAAAGGGTTTTACTGAAAGAATGGTTAAATCTTTTAAAACATTAAGAAGTAATGAGGAATTTATTTTCTATATTTATTTATTACTATTCTCTTTTTCATTGATTTTTGTTAACTTGCTTGTTGATACTGATAATTTCAGTAGTAATTTTTCTAAATTTTCACATGCCTCTTTTCAAACAGTATCGTTATTAACAGGTACTGGCTTCACTACAACAAATTACATGGAATGGCCTCAGATGTCAATATTTGTGTTATTACTTTTCATGTTTGCAGGAGGTTGCGCAGGATCAACTACGGGAGGGATAAAAATTGTTCGAATTATGCTACTTTTCAAAGCACTAAAAAGAGAATTGATACTGGTTATTCATCCGCGTGCAGTTATTAAGTTGAGAATTGGAGATAAAGTTCTAGATGAAGATTTATTTCGTAATGTAGGTGTATTCTTTTTTATTTTTGTTATATTATTTTTAATGGGTTCTTTGATAACTTTGTACCTTGAAGGCAATAATCCTAATGTTGGAGTGATCGATGGTATTTCTATCTCGCTTTCTTGTTTAGCCAACATTGGGCCCGGTATTGGCGTGATTGGACCTACTGAAACTTACGGTGCTCTCGGTGATTCTACACTCCTCTTCCTTTCAGCATTAATGATGCTCGGAAGGTTAGAGATAATCACTGTCTTATTGTTATTTTACCCAGATACCTATCGAGACTGAGCGTAAATTCCTTAATGCTATCTTTGTTCGATAGCTAATGGCCGAAGAAGACGAAATCGCTAAAGAGATTCCAGAATTTGTAAAAAAATATGTTCCAGGAGTAAAAAGAGGACTTTCTTGGGCTAAGTACGCACGTGAGAAGAAAGAAGGTACAGCTATGAAATCTGAAGCTTTTGATGACTCCAAATCTGAAGGTTATCAAGCAGCACTGGCAACTCCTTTGGAATCCGATTCTGATCAAATCTTGTTAGCTGCAACTAAAGATTTGTGGGCTGAAGCGGAAAGATTGACAGAAGATGTAAAGAAACTATCAGTCACAATAAATAATCAAAACACTAAGGAAGAACGTGACGAGGTTCTTGGTTTAGCAAAAGAAGCCGCAAGAAAAGCAGGTTTGCAAGCTGCAATAGCTGCTGGCTGGGAAAAAGGTTGGAAAGAGGGCCTAAGAGATAGAGTTCCAAAAAATTAAATTAATCTCATTTGAGTACTACCTAAATAGGTAATATTTTGTTTTAAATCATGGATTGCTTTTGACAAAAAATTATCTTCATCAAAGAGGTCTTCAATTTGTTTTTTATCAATAGCGACATTTATGAATTTAGTCCTCCCCTGTCTCCCCAAACTTACAATTTTAGCGTTAATCAAACCTTGCATATCCAATTCAGAAATAATATTTCCAATTCTTCTCTGGCTCAGTTCTTGTAAATTAGATAACTTACAGATTTGTTTGTAAGTAAAGTAAACTTCTCCTGTCGTTTGTTGACCATTCTTACTTTTCCCCTCATTAAAGACAATGCTAGCCAAGGTTGTTTTGTAGTGGATTGGCATAGTTGAGATAACACTTCTAACTTGGTCTTTTTCCATTACATTTTGAGCCTTACCTACATAATCCACAGTAACAATTTCCCGTTCATCTCTTTCAGCTAGTTCAGCAGAAATTCGAAGTAGGTCGAGAGCCTTTCTTGCATCACCATGCTCCAGTGCGGCACGGCTAGAACAATAAGATACCACTACAGGATCAACTACATTATCGTTAAAAGCAAGTTTAACGCGCTGAGCCAATATTTCTTCGATTTGTATTGCATTATATGGCGAAAAGGTCAATGATTCCTCCCCTAGTCTAGATTTAACTCTTGGATCAAGCCATGTAGTGAATTTAGTATCATTAGATATCCCGATAAGGGCTATCTTTGAATTGTTCAAATCAGAATTTAATCCTGTTAGGTGATAAAGAATTTCATCTCCGTTTTTGTTGACAAGTGCGTCTATTTCATCTAAAATTACTATTGCGATTCCGCCATTATCATCCGCTTTCTGTTTCAAAGCAGAATATACTTTATCTATTCTCCAACCAGCATTTGGTATTACTTCATCCCATTCAGGGGAATAAGTTTTACCAATATTTGCTAAAATTCCATATGGGGTGTTGGTTTGTTTACAATTAATGTAGGCCGTATGGATTTTTTTATTTTCATTATCAGCCTTTTCTAATATTTGTTCACAGATATATTTTGCAATGGCCGTTTTTCCAGTTCCTGTCTGACCGTATATTAAGATATTGGAAGGCCTAGCCCCGTATAATGCAGGTTTCAAAATGTTTGCAAAATCTTTAATTTCATTATTTCTGTGTGGAAATTCCCTTGGTATAAATGTAGATGAAAGGGCTTCTCTGTTCCTGAAAATCCTTTCTTTGCTTATTAGCTTGTCAAAAATATTGCGATTACTAGGTTCTTGGTCTTTTTCCATAAACAATACAGTCCCAACTAGCGGGGCCACTGGTATAGCATACGGCCTATAAATCAAACGGGGTGGTTTCACAAAATTGGTTTATTTTTAAACCCAATTCTATCAAACTTTTTTTAATAATATAATCGTTTTAACTATACTTTTTTTTACAAAAAGGGTTTTGTTCTCTCTCCAATAGGGTAATCTTGTCAGTTAAAGAAAAAGAAGTAATTGCTTGGCTTTCAGAACGGAAATTAATGCCTTCGCCTGAATTAATAACTCATGTAGTTAATCATCCAAACGGCTTAGGTCTCCTTGAGAAATCTGTAGAATCTCTGGAAGGTCCTAAATTATTTCTCAGCGTTTCAGATTTACTTGTTGAAGAAGTTCCTGAGCCTCCTAAACCAATTAGTCGGCCTAAAGTGGCAGATATGCCTCCTGTAATAATTGAGAAACAAATCGATAAAAGTATGTCAGACGGTAAGTTGGAAAGCTATGTGTCGTTGTTTAATGATAGATTTGCTTCCTTGTCTCGATTAGTCCGTAGAAATCCTTCAATGAGAGATGCAGGTACTTTATCACAGCTTAATCCAGACGAAGAGAATCAGGTTGTTGGCATGATTGCAGAAATTAATACTTTTGCAAATGGGAAAATTAAAGTAGTAATAGAAGATAAGACCTCACGGCTAAATTTGATGCTTAGTGAAACAGATGGAATTCCACTGAATCTAATACATGATGAGGTTATTGGAGTTTCAGGTAAACTAAACAGACAAGGAAATATGCTTTTTGTAAATTCACCTATAGTACGGCCTCATTTAGGTCGTTACAGAGAACCTTCAAGAGCTGAAGAGCCATACATAGCACTTTTTGTTTCAGACATACATTTGGGAAGTGGTACGTTCAGGGAGGAGGAGTGGGATAAATTTGTTTCTTGGTTAAATGGTGAGGTAGACTATAACAAAGAGTGGATTCCTAATCCTGGCTATCTAGTAGTAGCAGGTGATGCTGTAGATGGTATTGATTCCTACCCCGGGCAAGAAGCCGATTTATCTATAACAGATGTTTGGGAGCAATATTCAGTATTATCACAGTCAGTTTCTAAAATTCCTAGTACAATCCAGACAGTTATAATGCCAGGAAATCATGATGCCGTTAGGTTGATGGAACCTCAACTGCCTTTACCAGATAAAGTCATCAAAGATTTTGGTGATAACTTGACTTTCACAGCTAATCCAGTATTGCTCAATCTTGCAGGCGTCAAAGTGTTATGTTATCATGGCAAATCCCTTGATGATTTAGTTAGTTTGAGGGATTTATCTTATGATAATCCAATAGCTATGATGAAAGAATTGCTTAATAGAAGGCATTTAGCACCAATATATGGTGCTAAAACGCCGTTAGCACCTGAGAAACAAGATCATATGATAATCAGAGATGTTCCAGACATATTTGTTACAGGCCACGTTCATTCATGTGGAGTGGAAAGATATAATGGGATTTTGTTACTAAATCCAGGTACTTGGCAAGCGCAAACTGCGTATCAGAAGATGATGGGTTTCCAGCCAGATCCGTGTAGAGCCGTTGCAGTTAATCTTCAGACGCTTGAAAGCAAAGTTTTAGATTTCAATTTTTAAAACTTAGATTATAAATAATCGGTGTTTTGTTTATAATTCATATGAGGAATCAGAACAATGCATTCCACCTGGCAGTACCTTGTAAAGATTTACAAGAAACCTTAGAATTCTATGAGAATAAATTAGGATGTGAAAGTCGTCGTAGATATGATGATAGAGTTACATTTAATTTTTTCGGAGATCAGTTAGTTTGTCATTTATCTCCAGAAAAAGTAGATTTAGAAGCAAATCCCTATCCACGTCATTTCGGAGTCACATTTTCAGAAAAAGTCGAGTTTGAATCATTTGTAGCACACTTAAAAGAGAATAAGGTTGACTTTTTACATCCAATAACGACTCGTTTTGAAGGGTTACCTGAAGTTCATACGACTTTTTTCTTAAAAGATCCTTCAAATAATGTATTAGAGTTCAAATTTTATCCTAATAAAGAGATGATGCATTAATTATGTCTAAGGTTAAAGTAGTCATTACTGGTGCAGGCGGCGGAGGGGCTAACAATATTATTTCAACAATAAGAGAGCGGGAGAAATATGAATTGATTGGCTTTGATATTTCACCATATAAAGTTGCTAGGGCAAATGTAGATTCGCGTTATGTTGTGCCTCCAGCTTCTTCTCCAGATTATGAAGAAAAAATATCGGAAATCATAAGGATAGAAAAACCGGCATTGATAATCCCTACAAATGATCCTGAAGTAGAAAAGTTGTCTGAAATTAGAAATAAACTTGCGACAAGTTTATTTTTCCCACCACATGATGAAGTAAGTCTTTGCCTAGATAAATGGAAATTTCATAATTTTGCTCTTGAAAATAAAATTAGGGTAGCTGAAACTTATCACGTTGAAAAAATTGATGATGTAGATACTATATTTGCAAAGTTTGATTTAGATTTACTCTGGTGTAGAGCAATAAAAGGGGCTGGTTCTAAAGGAGCGACTAAGGTTAAGGATTCTGAACAAGCTAAATGGTGGATTAAGTATTGGAACGAGATGAGAGGTATGAATATCTCAGATTTTACAATTTCAGAATTTTTACCAGGCAAAGATTTTGCTTGTCAAAGTACTTGGAAAAATGGTAAATTAGTATTAATGAAAGCAGCAGAACGCCTTTCATATATTGAAGCAGCATCTAGACCTAGTAATATGTCCTCTTCACCTGAATTGGCTAAGACAGTTTATGATGAAAAATTATTTGATTTTTGTATAGATGTTATTCAAAAGCTTTCAGGAGGCCTAGCCCATGGTAATTATGATATTGATATAAAAATGAACTCTAAAGACGAATTATGTGTTACGGAAATAAATATAGGGCGTTTTTTTATGATAACTAACTTATTTAATCTTTCAGGTAAACACTCAATGATTGATACTTATCTTAAGTTAGTAACAGGTGAAAAACTGGAGATTTCAAATCCCTTTGATTATTCGGAGAAATTTTTGATTCGCTCTTTGGATACTTTACCCACTGTGTTATCGCCAGAAGAGCTTACTAAGCGACTAGATTCTTAGATTTTTTTATAAATTGGTATAACGATAGAATTCGATCTTCACAATATTCCCAATTATGGGTTTTTTCAGCTAATTTCCTTGCACGTCTTCCCATCTCAAGTTTAAGATTTTCATCAAACATCAATTTCATCAATACGGCTTTGAGACGATCCCATTTACCCCATTCAAATGTTAATCCTATTTCCTCTCTTTCAATGTACTGCCCCATTAACAATTCTTTACACGTAATCATGGGAACGCCAGCAGCCATTGCTTCAAACATCTTATTTGGTGCACTTAGTTTATTATTGACATTATTCGGATCTAATGCCATTAGCACAGCATCACATTCTATGGTTTTTAATGCCACATTATCTGGATGAATAGGACCTAAATAATTAATATTCTGAGTTTTTTCCTTTAATTTCTTTATAGTAGGAACTAATGTTCCAAAACCTCCAATATCAAATTCTATATCTTTCATTTTGTTTACAGTCATTATAGTTTCTAGAATTCCCCGAGAAGGGTGTTTTTCCAGTACGCCTATGTAAAGTAGTTTGAATTTCTTATTTTTTTCTTTATTTTCTATTCTTCTCAAAGGATAATTTTCTAAACGTTTAATATTCCCAATTCGTGTCAGTTTATTATTTAAGAAATCTCGTTGAGATAAATTCATAACAGTAAAAGCATCTTCTTCAGTGGCTGAAAATGGAGCATTTGTACCTTTTTCTAACATATCTCTTATTCTTGCATAATTAGCCGGACCTGCCGATATTATTCCATCACAATGAGGCAATAATCGAGCTTCTAAATGATGTAGGCAATTTGCTACAAAATTTGATACAGCACCTTTTACCAGCCCAGGATAATTTTCGTGACAATCATAAACCAGAGGTAAGTCTGCTAATTTTGCAGTAAAAACTCCCCCTAGCAAAGTATCTAAATCGTGGTAGTGAAGTATAATGTCTCTTTCTATTCTTTGAAAAGCTAGTATCTGCCAAGTACTCCATGACAAAAAACCAGGCAGTTTCCTTGCAAAAAGAGTTGCATTATTCAGGGGACACTCTTCTTGATAACGCCATATAGTTCCCCAATCTGCTGTGGTAGTAGTTTCACACTTCCCAGTTCTATCCCATGCTAGCAGAATAACTCTATGACCTTGTTTCGACAGAGTTCTTGCAGTGTCGGCGACTACAGGTTCCGCAAATCCGCCAGTTGTGAGCCGGGAACGGACCATAATAACCAGAGACATTTCAGCTTAATGAAACTGCACATAAATACAATCTGTGTTCATCGCAGAAGTTTTAAACCAGACCTTAGTGAGCAGACTTCAGTGCCGCTGTAGCTCAGTAGGTCAGAGCATCCGGCTGTTAACCGGACGGTCATCGGTTCGAATCCGATCAGCGGCGCCACTGGGCCCGTAGCTTAGTCTGGTGGAGCTCCCGGCTCATAACCGGGCGGTCGTCGGTTCAAATCCGGCCGGGCCCACCAATAAGTTTTTCAAATCTGCCTTCAATTTCAGGTTTTGTAATAGCCATAATACTTTCAGTTCCAAATCCTTCAACAGTTATAGAGGCAACAGCAGCTCCGTAATTCATCGCAGCAGTTAGAGTTCCTTTATCAATATTTTTGTCGGATAAATATCCCATAGCTGCGCCAGCAAAACTATCGCCAGCTCCAGTTGGATCTACAAAATCGTTGACTTTGAATGCAGGAAGGTGTTTTTTCATGCTTTTAGAATAGAGTGATGCACCATGCTCTCCTTTCTTTATGATCACAAATTCAGGTCCTTTTGCAAGCAAGGCAGCTGCAGCTTCATCCAAGTCATTACAATTTGCGTACTGCTGAGCTTCCGCATCATTTATAAATAAAATATTTACCTGTGAAACAACTAAATCTAATTTATCTCGAGCTATATCAATCCACAAATTCATAGTATCCATTGCAATTGTTTTAGCTTTAACCTGCTCTAGAATTCTTAATTGAATATTAGGGTCATTATTGCAAAGAAGTAAAACATTAGTTTCTCGGTGTTCCTTTTTAATTTCCCAATTATAATGTTCGTTAATTACAAAATCAGTTTTATGAGTTATCGCTTGAGACATATTTCCTCTGTATTCTCCAGACCAATGAAAAGTAGGATAATCTAATTCACTTACAGATTCAATATTAATTCCGTGTGCTTTAATTTTATCAAGTATGGCTTTGGGAAAATCATTTCCAATAGCCGCTACCAGTGCAGTGTCTGCAAAAATACTTGATGAGATGCTAGAATAGACACCTGCACCACCCACAATTCCTTGTTCATTTCTATTTGGAGTTTTAAGATTGTCCAAAGCTAAAACGCCTGCTACTAGTATACTTGGTACCATTACTTCCCTAAGAGGGCTGTCTTTAAATCCCAAGCACTGTGCGCAAAGTATGGCGACCTCCCGCAAGATAGCTCTGCTCTTTGGTGCAGAAAATATTAACGCGATAATTGGTTGGATTGCATTATTATTTGTTGCTAGAAAAATGGGCGCTGAAGCAATAGGTGAATTTAGTTATGCAGTAAGTTTAGTTGGAGGATTTACTTTTATTGCGTTTTTTGGTTTCAGAATGGCTCATGTTAAGCGAGTCAGCGAAGGGCTTGACTTAGGAAAATGTATAGGTACTTTTCTTTCTATAAGATTATTTTTGATTTCTCTAATGCTAATTACCTTTTCTTTCTCTTATTGGTTTTGGACTAGTTTTCTTGGTAAGGAATTTTATGACATTCAAACGCCAAATTTGATTTTACTAGTTCTTTTGTATTATATTGTATTTTTAGTTACAGGAATTGCTAAAGCTACTTTTAGTGGTTTAGAGCAAAGTGCAAGAGTCGCAATTCCTAATATTGTCGGAACATCTGTACGTTCCATTCTTTTCATTTGTACTGCATTATTAGGTTGGGGAGTAATTTGGTTAGCAGCTTCTCAATTGATTGGAATTTTGATAATAGCCCTTATTTCGTTATGGTATTTTCGAGATTATCCTATCTCTAAACCAGATAGGAAGACGTTTGAATCATATAAAATATTCGCCTTTCCAGTAGCTGCAGCATCTATTTTTGGAGTTTTAAAACAATACATAGATAAGATATTCATAGGCATATTTTGGGCAGCTACAGATGTAGGCCTATATTTTGGAGTTCAAAGAATTGCCCTTTTCATAGGTACTTTAGCATTAGCTATTGAGGAGATGCTTTTACCTTCTATATCTAAAATGCATTCAAATAAGAAAGAAATAAGATCTTCAATATATGATTCTGAAAGATATGTAGCAATGGTTTGCATTCCAATTGTTGCGATGACAATTGTTTGGTCGAATGAAATAATAGAAGTATTCATAAGTAGGGAATTTTTGCCAGCATCAAGAATACTTCAATTTTTAGCCTTAGCAGCCTTAGTAAAAGTGGTCAACCGTCCTTGGTCAGTAGCATTACGAGGTTCAGATAGGCCTGATTTAACTTCAATAATAAATATATTTTCTTCTTCTATAAACATTATTCTAATGTTGATATTAGTACCGAAGCAAATACCACAATTAGGTCTGGAAAATTTAGCAGGGATGGGTGGCGAAGGGGCGGCTTTAGCATTGTTAATTTCAGAAGTCATTCTTGGCCTCTCACTGAGAGTAATATGCTATTCAGTATTAGATCTCAAACCTCAATTGCATTTTCTTTTGCAATTATTTTTGGCATTGATTGTTGGAATAATAATGTGGCAAATAAAAGATGCGATTATAGTTGATAGGTGGTATGAGTTATTTTTATTTTCAGCCTTAGGAGGTTTTCTCTATATTTTTATTTTAGCAGCTCTAGGTGGTTTTGATAAGAAGGATTTTTATTTTTTCTGGAATACTCTAAATCCAAGAGCTATGGGTAGTTATGTAGGAGAAGAACTTAAGAGGAAATAATGATATTTACAATAGTTCTTATTGCAATATTTGTATTGGCGATTATTTCAATTTTTGCATATCAGAAAATCTACAATCCAGGGAGACTTTGTAATGTGTGTTATCGAGTAGTACCAGATCAGTCTCCGAATTGCCCTTTTTGTGATAATGAATTAAAATGGGACGATTAATTTCGGTCTAGAGAGTCTGCAATAATTTTTAGCGAGATGCCCGTTGCAGCTCCTGCAATCAATCCAGTAATGACTCTTCTTGGATTTGTGGATTCATATTCGGTTACAAGTTGTATAGTTCCATCGAGACCAATTGGTACCAAACAAAGAATTACTATTGGTAAAGTCAATTCTACTTTTCTTCCCAAGGCGAATACAAAGCCTAAGGCCAATCCCACAAATATCCCTACATCTCTAGCACAAAAAGGCATTTGATTATCATTATATTCATATGATCTGTGAGAAAGTTGATGGCAATTAACGTCACCCAAGTAATAAACCATTTTAGCAATTGGATTCATTCCTTTTATTACTTCTTTGTTATCATATAATCCTACACTTCCGCTAAGATCCCCAGTTTCTCCAGATTCAAGCATAAGTGGCCCAGATAGAATCATTAAAGCCCAAATACAAGTAATTGAAAATAAAATCTTATTCCATTTTCCTTTTAGTGTGTCTTTTCTTAATTCCCAAAAAGCCATAATCCTCTAGCTCTCAAAATTTTTCCTATCTACTAGAATAAGCGAAAGGGCAATGATAGATAAGATAGTGCCAAGTAAAAACCCATAACTTATTACTCCACATAAGCACCCTGCAACGGCCATTCTAAAATTCTGTTGCAGTAAGGCTGCAGATCCACCCATTAATGCAACTATAGATGCAATCATGAATATGGGTGCTAAAGCATAATTTGGAGGCCATGGTTCAGCTACATCTTTTCTATAATCAAATTTTTGTGAATTTCCTTCCAATAATTCAATATCAAGTACATTAGTACCATCAGAACGTAGGTTTGCCCAAACAGTAACATCTCCATACCCTTCCATTGTAAATGTAATTTCTACATCGTCACCTACAAGATCATATATCACATACCAACCTTGTGGATTGGTAGATGTCTTTCTTCCATTAGCTTCTACAATCACATTTTCTATAGATTCACCGTTTGTATCAATTACAGTTCCATGAATTGCAGATAATCCTTCGCTTCGCCATTGTGTTTCTTGATTATTCCATTTTATGCCATAAGCAATACCAGACATTAGTCCTAAAATAAAAACAATTGATAGTAGAATGCCAGCCCATTGCGCAGGAGTTTTTTGCTCTTTATATTTGAGATTATCCCAACGGTATGCATCTTTCAAATTATTAAAAACAAAAGAAATTTGTGTATTATCTTTAAACTCAGCACTTGTAGGATCCTTTATTTTTTTATTTCTTGTTTTTGAAGCTGCCCACTTCCTTATTTCTCTTCTTAACCACTGGTTTGCTTCAGGAGTAAATTTATATTTTTTACGAATGTGAGCTACAGTTTGTTTTTCTATTTGTGTGTAATCATCATAATCTCTAATTCGAGTAAACAATTTTTTACTACCTTCAATGTTTATTTCTTCATTCCTATTTGCTAATTGTTTTGCTACTTTAATCAATTCTTTATCGTATCTTTTGCCTTCAATGACTTCAAATACCGTTTCATCGATTTTATTTTCAGCAGTAATTTTTTCTTTGATATTTGAACCAATTTTTGTAGTTAAGTCAGTTATACTTTGAGCTAAACTAGGTATGAATGAATCCTTTTTTAGTGTAAAAGAGTTGTCACACATGGGACACATGACTTTTTCACCTTCCTTTTTTGAACTGTTGAAAACGTTGTAGCAAGTAGTGCAGCGTATTTTGCTGTCTCCCATTACTATCTACTCAACCGTCGGTTAAATAAGCATGACGATTGGGCAATTATGGAATGGTGGTTAGCAGTTGTACTAGGAATCCTGCAAGGAATTACAGAATGGCTTCCGATTAGCAGTAGCGGTCATTTAGCTATTTTCCAGTTTTATTTTGAGGAAGAACCCCCCATACTCTTCGATATAATTCTACATTTGGGATCGTTGAGTGTTATTTTTTACGTATTGAGAAAGGAAATGTTTGAATTGTCTAGATTCATTTTCAGATTCAGAACTTATACTTTTTTTTCTAATTATCGTAATTATTCAGATTTAAAAGGTGATGAAAAATTAATTGGCATGGTGATTGTAGCTTCAATTCCAACAGCAATTATTGGTTTTACTTTTGATAGTACTGTAATTGGTGATTTTTACAATGAAATGCATCTAGTTGGCTTTTGTCTTATTTTTACCGGTATGCTAGTTTGGTTTAGTAAAGATTACAGGGGAGATACGCAATATGACGATTTTCCAATAAGGAAGGTCTTTATTATTGGATTCTTTCAAGGTTTAGCTATACTGCCAGGAATATCTAGGTCAGGTACTACTATAGCTATTTCAAAAATTTTAGGCATGAATCCCGAAAAAGCAGCTAGATTTTCTTTTCTACTTTTCATTCCGGCCATACTTGGTGCTACATTACTTAAAGTTCAAGATATAGATGAAACTATTTCCGAGGTTGGTTCTGCTTCTTTATTATTAGGTTTCACATCCTCAGCAATCACTAGTTACTTTTCTATTAATTTACTTCTCGGCTTAATTAGAAAGCAACAATTTCATTATTTCACACCTTATTGTATTGTTCTTGGTTCTATTCTGGTTTATGCAAGTTTACTCTAGTTTATTACTCTCAATAACGATGTTATAGTTCCCAGAATAAAGTATCGAACCAATTCCATCTAAGCCTGAACCTGAAATCTTTATTGTCCAAGTACCATAAATTACAGGCATTATGATAGTTCTATCATTGACCTTATTGTCCCATGTAACCATAGTATAGCCATCACCATGAACTGTTCCATCAGGGTCTGTTATTGTTAAGTCATATGTTCCAGAAGGGCCGTTGCCAGGGTCTGCATTTCCTCCTAACTCGTAAGCTATATTGAATACAGCCATGACAAATGTAGATTCCCACTCATTTTCGATTACAAATGTATGAGTGTATTCTCTCCAAGAAAGGTTTTGTGCAGTTTCTTGAAAACAAGAAACAATACTACAATCTATCATATCACTTATTGCATTGATATATTCACCTTCATCTTGATTAGGATCGGGGGCGAAATCGCCCTCCCCATTCCAAACTTCAAAGGTGTTGTAGGTTCTCTCTTCCTCAGGGACAATTCGGTCTACCAATCCATTCATTGCAGGTATGTCAATACATCCTACACTCAGAAACATTATTGCAATGAAAAAGGTCTGCTTCACAGCTTTGGATTTAGGAGGTGTAAATAAAATATTTTGCTAAAAAGGCCTAAACCCCCCTCTCTTTCAGCCATTGTGTCTAATATAAGGCAAAAGTTGGTAGAATTAGCAATGTCTGAGGCTGCCCAATATGGGGAAGCCAAGAGCAAGAGCGTAATAGGGAAAGCAATGGGTAAGTATCCTGAGTTTCGCTCTTCAGCTAAGGATTTGATAGATATTATAGATGAAGTAATTGCAGAAGTTAATTCTATGAGCTCGGAAGATTTAGAGCCCTATCTTCCTTCAAAAAAGCCTAAGGTTGAAAAAATTGTTGAAAAGCAATTACCGCCTCTAAATAATTCCGATTCGGTGGTTTTACGTTTTGCTCCAGGACCTAGTGGACCACTTCATTTAGGACACACAAGAGCTTTAGCTTTGAATAATTATTATAAAAAACGCTACGGAGGCAAGTTGATTTTGCGCTTGGAGGATACAAATCCCAATGCAATTGATTCAGAGGCTTACGAAATGATTCAATCAGATTTAAATTGGTTAAATATTGAAGCTGATGAGGTAATTATTCAATCCGATAGAATCGAACTTTATTATCAAGAAATTCGCAAAATTATTGCAGAAGGGGGTGCTTATGTTACCTCCTCAGATGCCGAAGAATGGAGAGATTTGAAGAATCAAAAGAAAGCTCATCCAGATAGAGAAAGATTGCCAGAAGTTCAATTATCCGAGTTTGAATCATTATTAGTTGAAGGGAAAGGCATAGTTGTGATAAAGACAGATTTGGAAGACCCTAATCCTGCACTTCGCGATTTTGTAGCTCTTAGGGTTGTTGAAGAACCACATCCACGTCAATCAACAAAATATCGTTTATGGCCATTGTACAATTATGCAGTTGCAGTAGACGATTATCATCTTGGCATAACGCATGTCTTACGTGGTAAAGATCATTTGAATAATACCTTGAAGCAGAAATGGATTTACAAATACTTGGGATGGGATGAACCAGAGTACATTCACTACGGACTTGTTTCCATACCTAATACTAATTTAAAAACTAGTAAAATACGTGAATCTATCGCAGAGAGTGAATTTAGTGGATGGGACGACTGCAGATTAGCAACTCTTAAAGGATTGGCAAGAAGAGGCTACAGACCTGAAACATTTTTGAAATATTGGGAAAATTCAGGTTTAAAGGAAGTTGATATCAAATTTTCCTGGCAAAATTTTGATGCAATGAATAAAGATATAATTGATTCAGACACGCGTCGTTTATTCTTTGTTTCAGACCCGGTTGAATTTACAATAGAAACTGATGATAAGCTAGTTAAAGATGCACCGTGGCATCCTGATAAACCAGAGTTAGGTAAGCGTGAGGAGGAAATAGTGTCAGGTTCTAATATTTTTATTCAAAAGAGTGATGCCGAAGCATTTCAAGAAGGCAGCCTTGTTCGGTTGAAAAATTTATGTAATGTTATTGTAAGTAAGAATAAACTTAACTTTGAGGGAATGCCTCCAAAAAAAGGCAGCCAAATTATTCAATGGTGTAGTTCACATACACCAATTGATTTGTTTTATCCTGATGGAACAATTGTCGAAGGTATTGTGGAAGATAATATTTCAGAATTGGATGGTGAAACAGTTCAATTCGAAAGAGTAGGTTTCGTGAGGTTAGAAGGAAAGAAAGCATTTTTCTTACACCGCTAATAGGATATTATGTCAGTAGGCCATCACCATCATCATCATCATGAAATCGAGGATGAAGAATCTGAACGAAAGACTCGCATCGTAGTAATAATTACGCTAGTCACAATGGTAATAGAAATTTATGCAGGAATTGTAACAAAATCAATGGGTTTGCTAGCAGATGGATGGCATATGGGAACTCATGCAGGTGCGTTGTCAATAACTCTTTATGCTTATTATTATGCCAGGACTGAAGAATCAGTTAAAGATAAAAGAGAATCAGTCATGGCTTTAGCAGGTTTTACCTCAGGAATTATCTTAGCTTTAGTCGCAATATATATCGGATTAGAGTCTATAGA
>CACAGG010000021.1 GCA_902531985.1 uncultured marine group III euryarchaeote | reverse complement strand
CATAAACATAAGCACTCAAATCAATCCTTGATAAGGACTTCACTCCAAAACTATTTGCAACTTTCTTACGCCAACTTGAATCACCCAAATCATCTCTAAGAATATTTATGACTGGATGGTCTACATCTGTCAATCCAAAAGAAAGATAACTAAATAAATCCGATTCATCAAAATCATATTCTAATCCTGCTAAAGCATATGTAACTAAATCTAAAGTTTGTTCATCAAGAAAATCTTTCACTACAACATGAGGATAAGGTTCTTTGATGACTTCAGGTATCTTTTCACACTTTCTCATTTTTTCTCATTATCCATTCAATCATTCCTTCTACTGTACCCTTGTGAGTATCTTTCTGATGAACTCCATGATTCTTATTAGTTTCCAACAGGCCAGGCCGTTTATTAAATAACATTTCTAATATTTTGTCAGAAGATAATTGCTGTTTATAACCTTCTTCTACTATACCTATCCATAACTCAAATTCCTTCTTTGTTTCTTCAAAAGTATTACTTACAACTCTTGGGCCAAAATGAGTGTAAAAAATATTTTCTAGATTCAATGATTTCATTTTTTCAATACTCTCTAAAGCTAAATCGTGCCTGTAATATCCTGGAGTGACGGGAAATGATATGCCCAAATCAGGATACCAAAGTCCTGCTGAATCACCCACGAACGCTTCATCACCGTAAGCCCAAGTAATGTGATGAGGTGCATGACCTGGTGTATGAACTGCTTTCAGAGAAAGGCTACCTAAAGAAACCTCAAAACCGTCCTCTGCTGAGATAATTCTATGTTCTGGGATTGGCTTGGGCCTTCCATACAGTTGGGCAACTTTACCTAAAAAATCACTACTTCCTTGCCACCATTTTTCTATATTAGAAACATGTTTGTACGCCTTGGGATGGACAAGAGCCTTCGCATTTTTACAAATCTCCATAATATGGCCACCCCCTCCAAAATGATCCAAATGAATATGTGTAGGGACTACATAATCCACATCTTCAGGATTTAAACCTGCTAATTTTATACCTTTCACTAAATTATTAATTGAACAGGCAGGACCTGTTTCAATCAGTGCAATTTTATCATCCACAACTAGATAAATTGATATAAATTCTAACTCATTGTTTGGACTTAAATCAAACCAAAATATATTCTCACTGTGCTTATTGATTGATAATGTCACGTAATATCATAAGATAGGGGTTTAAGTGAACCATTGGCCTTATAGAGTCCTGTTAACATGTATTAGTCCGTTGAGTTAAATGAAATACATAATTGTAACTGGCGGAGTTCTTTCAGGCCTAGGCAAAGGCGTAACTTCTTCTTCTGCAGGTCTTTTATTACAATGTGCAGGCTACAAAGTAACTGCAGTCAAAATTGATCCCTATCTAAATGTTGATGCAGGAACAATGAACCCGTATGAACATGGTGAAGTATTCGTGATGACTGATGGAGCTGAAGTCGATTTAGATCTCGGTAATTATGAAAGATTTTTAAAATGTAATTTAACTAGTGACCATAACATAACTACAGGTAAAGTTTTTAAGAAAGTTATAGAAAAAGAAAGAAGAGGCGACTACTTAGGCCAAACTGTCCAAATAATTCCCCATATAGTCAGGGAAATAGTAGATGGAATAAAGCGTGCTGCCGAAAATGCAAAAGCTGATGTTTGTGTTATTGAATTAGGAGGAACTGTAGGTGATATTGAATCTATGCCTTTCATGGAAGCTGCAAGACTACTAGGTAGAGAGGAAGGGAAAGAAAATGTAATGTTTATTCATACTACACTCGTACCTGTTCTTGGTGCCGTCGGTGAACAAAAAACAAAACCTACGCAGCACTCCGTGAAAGAATTGCAAGGACTTGGGATTAGACCTGATGTAATCGTTGGTAGAAGTGAAGAGCAGTTAGACGAAGACATTGCGTCAAAAATTGCCTTTTTTGCTGATATACCAAGAAAAGCTGTAATTTCAGCCCCTAATGCAAAAAGCATCTATGAAGTACCACTTATATTTTTAGAACAAAAATTTCCCGAGTTAATAGAAAACAGACTTGGATTAAAAACTAAAGAGCCTGATGTTACGAAATGGAAAGATTTTGTAGACAGAGTAACAAACGGGGGTGAAGAATTAGAAATTGCTATAATTGGAAAATACACTGCACTGAAAGATTCCTATATCTCTCATGAAGAAACACTAAGATATGCTGGAGCTGTACTTGGCTGTAAAGTCAATATTAGATGGATTGAAGCCCCAGATTTAGAAGACTCTAAAACAACTGAATCGCTCGAAGGCGTGAATGGAGTTTTAGTTCCTGGAGGATTCGGAAATAGGGGTTCTGAAGGAAAGATTATGGCTGCAGGATGGGCAAGAACAAATCAAATTCCATATTTGGGTGTTTGCTTTGGATTCCAATTAGCAACTGTAGAATTCTGTAGAAATGTATTAGGATTAAAAAATGCAAACTCATTTGAATTGGATCCTGATAGTGAACACTCAGTAATAGATATTTTACCTGAACAGGAAGGTGTAAAAGACATGGGAGCAACTATGAGATTAGGCGATCATGAAGTTAAAATTTCGGGAGGTATTGCAAAAGAATTATATGGGGATAATACTATTTTTGAGAGGCACAGGCATCGATATGAAATCAATCCAGATTATATTTTGAAAATAGAAGAAAAAGGCATGAAATATACTGGAAGGGACGTAAGCGGAAGAAGGATGGAAATATTAGAACTTGAAGGGCACCCTTATTTTGTTGCTTGCCAATTTCATCCTGAATTTAAGTCAAGACCAGATGCGCCTTCCCCTCTACATTTAGGTCTTGTAAAAGCTGCGTTAGATAATAAAAAATCAGGGTAAGCTTATTAAGCTGTAATATCTGGCCTTATTATGTCAGAAGATAGTGATAACGGTGAAAACTTTGAAGAATTCAAAGGTAGACCAGACCCCTCAGAAGGTGGATTGACTGCAACCGAAATGATTATGGGGCTTGGTTTCGTTTTAATTGTTGCAGGATTTTTCCTAGGTCTATTTCGATTACTAGGGCTTAAGGACGGGCAAATACCTGCTGATTACGATGAGCATCTTGATCAACTTTATCTCAGTTACATTATCATGTTTGTTGGAATGCTTATAACCAGTTTTCTAGGATTTGGAGGAATGTTCAGAAGAGCAGTGACTTCAGTATTTTCTTCAGAAGAATAAGTTAAAACGTAATTGTCTTATCAAGTTCAATTCCCATAGCTCCATCACTTAAAGTATAGCTGTAGACGAATGTATGAGTTCCATCTTGCTCTGAGGCTGTAGTCAAAATAAAAGAGGATGAGTATCCTCTTGATATCAGAATAGATTCAAAATTTCTTGCTACCCTCTCAAAAGATGTTGATAAACTAACTTCTTCTGATGCACTATCAACCTCATGTTCTAAATTTAAAGGAAAACTAGTCTCTATAGAACTTATTATTGGGGTAAGATCATGCTTTTCACCTTGGTGACTTCCTATATTCACTGAGTGAGATATTGAACTAGTGACTGCAATTAATGTAATTGACATCAATAATCCTGAAACCAAAAGAAGTTGTGCTTTGTTATTCATTAGAGCTCCCTGTATCCATACCATAGTTGCAGATTCAATTCCCAAAGCTCGCCTCCTGCCCAGACTATTCTGAATGTTTGGGAAACTGAGCCCTCTGGTACTATTCTATCAACTATTATCTCAGACGCTGAACCATGTGTCCCTTCTAATCTATAAGATATGGATGAAGAAAGTCCCGCATCCAAATATTGCTTTATAGATACAAAATTTTCCGTTGCTAACCACCAAGACAAAGTTGAATCGTGGTGAGTTTCAGCTATAGAGGCATCGGATGGCGCCCAGTCATCTAAAACTTCGAGAATCTCTAATCCTGAAAAATATAATTCATATTCATCTACGTTATTGGCGTCACTCGTTGGTAAAACATTAACTGCTACATTAACTGTAGATGTGAATAAAGTAGCCACTAAAAGGACTTCAAGCACATGCATTTGCCCTTTTGTATTTTTCATAATAAATTAGCCTCTTAGATCATATCTGAGGTGTAATCATGGATGTTGCAATTCCAGTTAGCTCAAATATAAACCAACCTAATAATAGAAGGAATGATGCTCTAAGAAATGCTGAATATAATCTTCCTGAAGACATGAATCCTGCTGCAAGACCATTACCTATACCCTGAACCATTAAACTATACAAAAACATAGTCGAAATCCAAACTTCATTCATTTCCCTAATTGTTAAATTACCAATTGACATACTTCCTCCGCCAGTAGTTGCTGAAGAATCTACAATTGCTGGAATAAAGGTGCTTGCTAAAACTAAAATTATACCTAGATAAACAAAGAAAGACGCGTAAATAACTGTAACATAACTTCCTACTTCTTGTCTTCTTTCAGTTTCTAATGCCTTAATTTCTTTGGCGTCATAAGATGCAGCTAGCAAAATATCCGAAATGCGACCGCCTGCACGATTTGCCTCATCAACCATTCTGACAGCCCTAGTAACAATTGGCGAAGTCACTCTTTCTGTAAACATCTCTAAAACCTCACCAAAAGAAACCCCCCATGAAATTTGTGAAGCCATTTTGTTAACTTCATCATTAAGATTTCCATATTCTCCTTTTGCCAAAGTTTGAATTGCAACTGTCATACTTAGACCTCCTTTCCAATACTCTGCTAAATCACGTAAGAAATCTGGAAATTTTTCTTCTACACGAGCTCGTATTTGGTCCTTACGCCATCCATAAATCCCATAAGGGAGCATAAGAGAAACAATTCCAAATGTTATGTAATCAATTGCTGAAACTTCGGGATAACTGCGCAACCAAATCGTTGCAGTCATCTCGTTTTCAATTCCATCAATTGCAGGATCCAAGTCTCTTGTTTCATTTGAATTCAAACCAAATAAATTAAGAGGCATAATACATCCAGCCTTATCAATGGTACAAGCTTGACTTGGATCATTTACATTATTTGATGCACCAATCTCGACACCGTTATCATTTTTTCCTTCTCCTCCAAGCGTAAAAGAAAAACGACCATCGTTCATATGCCAAGGATTATCAAATTGCTTGTCTCTATCGCTGTCTACCATCAACGTAGCTTTATCGGTTTCATGATTTATATTAGCTACAGCAAAAAAGAAAATTGCTAAAATTATGGAAAGGAAAACAACAATAACAGGACCCCAATCTGTAGTTTTATCTCGGACATTTAACCATTGGCGAACTTTCCAATACTCCATCCAGCGTCTTTTGACCCCGGTACGACGATCCTTGTAAACTTTTTTTTGTAAGTTACCTTTTATTCCCATTAGTCAGTAGAGACCTCCTGACTCAATGAAAAGAATAAACCGGAAAAAATAATCTGAATTATTGGAAATCCACCAAAAACTAATAGATACATGTGGATTTCTTCAAGCTGCATTCCAGCTCCAGAAACCCAAAAAGTAATAACTGCAATAATCATAGCGAAAATTGGTAAAGCTACAGCAACTACAACGTAAGCCTCTGAAAAAAGTGCCATTTGTTGTAAAACATCTTTAACGTGAATTCTGTTTTGTTGTGCATAGTATTCAGAACGATTTAAGAAATATAATTTCAAATTACCTCCTGAGGTTACAGTTCCAATAATTCCCTGTATAAACTCTGCAAATCTTTCAGAAGGAGTACGGTCAACTGCTTCTTTCAAAGTTGTAACTAAATCTCTACCCATAAATTCCATACTGTGGAAAATCCAAGCTGCTTCTACAGATATTTCCCCATAAATATCTTCATTTCTGGCAAGTGATTTGAAAGTCTGAGTTGGAGTTGCATTAGCTGCAGCCATAGCTGAAACGTAACTAGCTGCGAAAGGTAACTGCCGATCCATATTAGTCCCCCTACTACTCTCTAAAAGCGCAGGAGTCAGCCATTGAACTAAAGCTATCAAAAGAGGAATTACTACGCATAAAAATACTGCAATAATAACCTCATGAATTCTTTGAACATTGATTGTTTCTCCTTCTTCACCTCCAGGGGCAGGAAGAGTTTCTATGACTTCAGGAATTAAAAAGCCTGAAATACCAAGAACTAGCAATACCCCTACAATAAAAGCTGTAACAACTTGCATAACTGAGGTTGCAACATAATCTTCTGCTAATAGCGGAATTCTTGCTTTAACTAACTGATTTCTTAAACCTATAGAATCTTTTGTTAGTAAACGGCCTAACCAACCGAAGATTATTCTACTAAATGTCTCAAAACCGCTCAGAGCCATTTGTGCCACCAACGTGGATTAGCGGAACGTTGAACTCTGCTAGCTAAACTTGATTTCAGACTTACTAATGCCTTAGCAATTCGTGCTTCTTCATTTTCAACTGCTTTAGATCGTTTTTCATCTTCAAGTTTTTCAATCTTTGCAGCTGATTTGGACCTTTTGTTAAGTTCCGAACGAACATTTTTCAACATTCTTCTACCTTCAACCTCATTGAGAGAGGATACATCGCCTAAATCAATTTCATTAGCTAATGGAGTTAATTGCTTAATTGGAACATAGTAAGCTTGATCTTTCAATAAATCATTCTGCAGCTTAATCTCTACTTTTTCTCTTCGAGTCTCTTCATTAGCAATTAATTTTGATCGCTTAGTTGGATCGTCCGTTTGTGAAATTTTAGCATCTGTCTTGGCTCTGGTTGCCTGTTCTTTTGCTTCACGCTTTTGGTATTTCTGTCTAACTTTAGGTGGGAAATCACCAACATCAACTTCATCATCCTCACGTGATAAATCTAAATCACGATCTTCCATCTTACGGCGGCGCTTTTTACCCCCTACTTGCATATCTTCGTATACTTGCCTCATCACATCTTCAGGATGTACGTAATACTCTGCAACCACGCGCGCAA
This sequence comes from uncultured marine group III euryarchaeote, assembly GCA_902531985.1. Classification (GTDB taxonomy): domain Archaea; phylum Thermoplasmatota; class Poseidoniia; order MGIII; family CG-Epi1; genus CG-Epi1. The sequence goes on along the minus strand of CACAGG010000021.1, from coordinate 11,967 downwards.
AATCTTTGTAATCTCTAATTCCTTTCTTCAAACACCATTCAATAACTAATTGCCTTCTCTTAGTTTCATCCATAATCTCAACGCGGTTGAGATTGGCTTTCATCATAATTTTTTCAAAAATATAAGACTTGCCTGTAAAGACAAATTCATCTACTGTGTTATCCCATCTAAAAGCTTCATTAGTCAGCAATTCATGAGAATGAGGATCTATTCCAATAATCTCAATAATTCCTTTATTTCTTCTTACACGTTTACCACCAACACGTGTTTGAATTTGAATCGATATTCCATCTAAAGCTGGAATCAAAACACGAGGAATTTCAATTGGTTTATTTTCAAGACGATGTACTAAACTTTGAATTGAATCTGCGTGGAAAGTAGAATATGTTGTGTGACCTGTTGCCATTGCCTGGAAAAGAACATAAGCTTCAGCACCACGAATTTCTCCTACAATAATATATTCAGGACGTTCACGCAAAGCAGCCCTCAGTAAATCATACATGTCAACTTCTCCTGCTGCTTTTCCACCTGTTGCACTGCCTTCACCACCGAAACCTTGTCTTGTACAACCTGGAATCCAATTTGGATGTGGTAAATTCAATTCACGAGTTTCTTCAATACTAACAATTTTATGTTGCCATGGAAGGAAAAGGGAACAAGCATTCAAAGATGTTGTTTTACCCGAAGCCGTTCCACCAACAAACAACATTGACATTCCATACTGCATTGCTAACCAAAAGAATGCAATTTGCATGGATGAAAAAGTCTTAAATTCTAATAAATCAACAGGAGTAAAGGGTTCGTCTCTGAAACGCCGTATTGTAAATGTAGAACCCTTAGTTGATACTTCTCTACCAAGAGTCATGACTATACGAGAACCATCCATTAACGTTGCATCCAATAAGGGTTCTGCGATAGAAATGTGCTTACCACAACGCTGAGCCATACGTATAATGTATTGCTCTAATTCTAACTCGTCTTCCCACATTACGTTGGTTCTCAAAGATTCAAAGCGACGATGGTAAACGAAAATTTCAACCCCAGGACCGTCACAAGAAACATCCTCAATATTTGGGTCTCTCATCATGGTATCAATCTTACCATAACCAATCAAATCTCTTTCAATGTAATAATGAATTTTCGCACGATTACTCTTACGAGATTTTAACCTATAGCTGTCTAAAATATCATCAACTGCTTGTTTAAGAAAATCTTCTTGTGACTCATCGAGAGTCTCACGATTTATGTTAAGTGCTCGCTGAAGAACTTCTTTAATTGTATCTAAATCCTCTTGTTCTTGCTTACTTGCCTTTGGTTCAACAACATAATAAAATCTAGAGTAATCTCGCTTATCAAATAGTACTCTCACATATGAAAATGGAGGATAAACTGGATAAGTATCTAATTCTTCAAAATCTTCACCAATTTCAATATCATCCATTACTAAATCATGAATGACGCCATCTTTCGCAGCCGCAGCCCTTTGCTTTCTTAGCCTGCGCCTCTGTAACCAAGAAAGTTTTGATTCATCAATTTGCTCTTCTTCTCCGAGTAAACTGGAACCTGCGTCTAAGGTTTCTTTAGATGCACTCATCGTATTATTCCTTGGTTAATTTAACAACCTTTAGGTTTTCATCATAGTAAGCGACTATATAAGAAGTAGTCGAAGTTAGAGAATTACCTGTATCAGTCTGAATTGCTGTTGCTGGTTCTAATGGAAAGGTAACTTCAAAACTACCTCCACGGGGTTGTATCGTAGTAACTTTCAAACCATTTTCAGTACCATTAACTTGATACTGTATTCCATGATTTACGGATTCAATCCCAAATTCCAAGCGAATTGTAGGTGAAGAGCCAGGATACTCTCTGACTGTGTTCAAAAGATCTTCAATTCCTAATTGATAAAAATGTGCAATTTCCTCAGCTTCTTCTTGGGCAGTATTAGCTATGTTTCCATTTAGCATAGTGCTTGAAGTGAGCATCATTGATGATAAAATTAAGACCGAGATTGATGCTGTATATACATAACCAATTAATTCTGAAGCTGCGGAATCATCGTAAGTTAAATTTGACATTGATTGTTCTCTCTAAAATCCTAAAATCAAAAGGAGTTGCTTGTGTATAAGTTACATCTTCTTCAAAACCCAAACTCGTTCCAATTAAGGATTCGGACGGCGTGAAGGAAAAAATTGTCCTCTTAAAACCCAAGTTGTTAACTGTTGAAGTGTAATAAGTTTGGAGGGCTGTTGAGCTATCGCCACTAAAGCCAATTCTAACACTGTAAACTTCAACTAAATTATCTGTACCGCCTTGATTACGTGCATCAAATATGAAATTGCCTGCTGTTAAGCTTTTAGATGACGAAGACATATTGTAATCAGTTTGGTAAATTGTAAATGAATCATAAGATCCTGAATCTGATACTGTGTAAATTAGAGGTTTTGAAGTAACAAAAAATGGGCCACCTGGCTCTTTTGAGACTATGCCTCCATTAAACATTCGCATTTTAAAAACGCCCGAAACAGAGGAATATTTGTAAGATAAGGAGTCAGTACCATAAACAAAGAAACCTCCAACTTGAGTGTCATTGGCTGTACTGGTGTAAGTAGCATCAATACCATAAACTAATGCAGGAAAACCAGTAACTAAATTGTCTGAAGTTGTGCCTGTCCATTCCGTTCCATTAGGATAAGTGATAGTTATGCTGTAATCAGACACCACGAAAGATTCATCTATCATTGCAAATCTTGTAGCTCCTTCCTCAATACCTACTATTTTAGGATTTGACCAAGGTACTGTTGTATAATAATACCTAATTTCATCAAGATTTGAGCGTTCAACAAAAGAACCTGAACTGAATGAAACTGTAGAAGTCCGTGATGCGCCTTCTCCTTGAAGGATAACATGATCTAAATCTGCATCAAAATTTAATAAGTTATTTTGAGCTGAGGTATAAATTGCATAAGCTTCACTTTGCTGTATCTGAGGAATCCCCCATGCAAGCATCGTTCCTGTAATTGTAATCATGATTGCTAATATCAAAACTGTTCCTATTACGGGACTCACGGCATCTTCTGATTTAGATAGGGAAAGCTGTCGCTGCACAATATCACACTAATGTGGGGTTCTAAAAAGTGTTAGGTTAAACTAATGTACGTTATCTTCCAACCATCTTTCTGCATCTATAGCAGCCATACAACCCATGCCTGCTGCAGTTATTGCCTGACGATAACGGGTGTCCACTACATCACCTCCAGCAAACACTCCTGAAACGCTAGTCATTGAATTTTCTTTCCACAAAAGATAACCATGTTCATCTGTTTCTACTTGCCCATCCAGAAATGAAGTAATGGGTTTATGTCCTATTGCAATAAAGGCCCCATCACAAGAAAAATTTTCCTCTTCATTTGTTTTTGTATTTACTAATGTAGCACCTTCAAAATTCCCATCTGAGCCTAACCATGATTTAACTTGATAATTTAATTTCCATTGGATTTTAGGGTTTTCTTTGGCCCTATCTTCCATTATTTGTGAGGAGCGCAAACCTTCTCTTCTGTGTACTATAGTCACTTTGCTACAGAACCGTGTAAGAAAATTGGCTTCTTCCATGGCTGAATCGCCTCCGCCAATAACAATTACTTCTTTATCCCTAAAAAAAGCCCCATCACAAGTTGCACATGTAGAAATCCCCCTTCCTTTATGTATTTCTTCATTTTCAGCATTTAACCAAATTGCTTCAGCTCCTGTCGTAATTATCAATGATTTCGCAAAATAAATCTCAGAGCCTACATTTACCTTAAAAGGACGTTCAGACAAATCTACTGAATCAACGTTCTTATCAACTATTTTACAGCCAAATCTTGCCGCTTGAGATCTAAGCTCCATCATCATCTCAGGGCCGCCTATTCCATCAGGATATCCAGGAAAATTTTCAACGTCACTAGTTAACATCAATTGACCTCCGCTAGAGAATCCTGCAAAAAGTAAAGGATTAAGCATGGCTCGACTAGTGTAAAGACCTGCAGTATATCCTGCAGGGCCTGAACCAATTATTATGACGTCTCTTACATCTGACATCAGAACCCATGAACAAGGTGTGTAAAATATTGCGCCTATTTACCCAACCATCTGGCTGAAACAATAAAACCTGTGTGGCCAATCATATTACTCTGAGGCCTCAAAGCGCTTGCTTTAGATTGCCATGATCTTTGGATATTCTCTATAATTTCTATATCTTTCCAATCGCTTAAGGAATCAATTAATGTTTGAACTTGGTTAACCGTAGGCAAATAACATATAAGTAAACCACCAATTTTCAATGAATTAAGAGACCATTTAACAAGGTTCCAAGGATTAGGAAGATCCAGTATTACTGAAGATGCAGGAATCGCTTTTATGCTTTCATTTAATTCTTCATTCCTAATATCAATTAAATCTGCCCAAGGACTCATTTTTATATTTTTATTAGCTATTTTGAAGTGTTTTGAATTGCTTTCAAAAGTTATTACTCTACCATTTGGAGCAATAGTTTGAGCAAGAGATAAGGTTAAAGCTCCTGAACCTGAACCTGCTTCAATTATAGTATCTCCTGTAGAAATACCTGACTTGTAAACAATCCAAGCCGCATCCTTTGAGGATATAATTTGAGGGCCTCTCTTCAAATTGTGATGTAAATCAGATTGATTTGAATCTACTAATTTGACTTTTTTATCAAAAAGCTCAAATTCTTCATTTAATCGTCTGTCCTGCAAAAGTTTACCTGCGAATCTTCCAAAACCTTTCACATCTATTACTTTAGATTCTAAATTCACTAGATGTGTCGATCCTTCTATTACTAAAAGAATCCAACTGCTCATTTAATAAAAAACTAACCTACCAGAAGTTTGGCATCTGATAAAGAATATTTCCATTCATCATCAAGAACATTTGTTGAACGATAATACTTTACTAAGCGAAGAATTTTTGCCTCTGTTAAACGTAAAGACCTAGTATTATGAACGTCTTTATTGTTAACTTTTAAATGTTCCCCAAGCCTGACTGCTTTTCTCATGAGATTGGTTAAATCTTCTGGTAACGGTGAAGACATATCCTTTTCTTTTAAAATTTTAGATATAGATTTACCTGTTGCTAATTTTACACTAGGAACTCCGTGCATATCTCTTAATTCAATACCAATCTGAGAAGTACTTTTTCCTTCTGATGATAATTCAACTACTTTGCTTTCAACCTCTTTTTGCTTGAGAGCCCAGCTAGGATTTTTTTCTCTAGTTTGTGGGCTAGAACCTGAGCGGCCCTTACGTCTTGCATGAATTCTTGCCATAGTTGTTTATCTCCTGTGGAGGGTATGGCGCCAGTCAGGCCTGTATAAAAACATTAGCATAATATCAATATTTGAATGTCCAATAAAGAGCTAATTCTTCATTGGAATATAAAGCGTAAGTAAAAACAGGCATATTGCTGTAATAAGAATCCAATACGAAAGACAGTGTTGATGATTTACCACTCATTTCAGGAATTGCTAAATTAACTATAGATACTGAAATATTATTACTAACTTCTCGTGATTGATTAGAACTATTTGACCATTCCCATAAATGATCTGAAGATTGCCAATACATCTTTTTGACTGATATCCGTTCTAATTCCATTTTACTAGAATCTACAAATCCTGAAGACAATTCTGACACATCACTTGTACTTGTAAACCCTGAATATGCAGCTATTCTTCTCTCACGCTTAACGTCATTAGATTCCAACACTGATGCTTCTAAACTTTCTTCGATCCAAAATGATGTTGAGAGACTGCTATCTCTAATAAAATAACTATAGTAAACTTCTTGCTTATTGTGAGATTCTAGTCTATATTCAAGATCGAAATGTGTGAAGGAAAGAAGCAATAGCACAAATAATGAAAACAGTATTGATTCTCTATCCGAATTATCTTCTAAGTTATCAGCAAAGAAATCCATCCCTGGAACAATAAAAAGCAGAATACCAAAAGTCCACAAATAAGGAATATAAATTAAATCCGATATTACAAAAAGACCAAGTGCCAAATAAGACATTGAAAATAAGTAAGTGTAGGAAACACGCCCCTCTTGAAACCAAAATACTAAACCGAGTACTGATATAAACATGAAAGGACCTACATTCAGCATATAGTATACTCCTAAATTACCAATTGAAGAAAAAATGCCGTGGCCGCTGAAAAGATAGGCTCCCAAGACTTCATCATCAGGAGAATAAGGTGAAAAATCTAAATATTGGAGATAAAAGAGGTAACTAGATATAAAAAAAAGAAAAATTAATGCTTGCCTGCCAGCTCTCTCGCGATTAGTAGCACTTTCCTGCCAATAATATAAAATAGTTGACAAGGCAAAAGCCAGTAATATTCCAGGAAATAAAAGCCCCATTCTGTGTAAAGATGGTAAAATCAATGTAAATACAAATAAAAGAGAAATAAGTCGCAAAGGATGACGGCCATACTTGGAATGCCATAGTCTAAGAAGTAACCAAAGGAAAAAAGGTAACATAGATATTAGAGTATATCTTAACGAAAGTCTCCAAATTGAAAAGGTTAAAAATCTTGGTGCCAAAGAAAAGCAAAGCGTCCCAAACCAACGACTTCTGTAATTATCTGTAAACTCTCCAGTTAGCATAAAAAAACCATAAGTTGAGATTAAAGAGAAAATGAATCCATGAAGAAATATATATTGATAAATGGAAAGCCCCGTCATAGAACAGACATATGAAGCAAAAATCGTCGCCCCTAATGGTGAAGTACCAGGAACAAGACCATAAAAAGTTAGAATATTTTCAGCCCAGAAAATTTGACCGTTAGAAATAATGGCTTGAGCCATCGATATATAGTAAAAGTTATCAGTTCCAGTAGGAGAAGGAGTAGAAGGATAACGCATAAGAATCGTCAGAAAAAAAAGCAAAATAAGACTAAATATTTTACTTAAATTTAGGCCTTTCATATATTGGCAATAAAGGCATGTTTTAAGCTTGTATCTTTATCCGAAAAAGTGCCTAAATTGTTGCATATTTTTATATAGCATCAACTCTGCATTCATGCACCTATTATGGGGGCGTGAATTGTCTATAAGCGGCAAAAGTAATTACAGTCTGGTAGCACTGCTGATTGTAACAGCACTCATAGTTGGCAAAAGTGCCGAAGGATATCCTAACGGCGGAGTGAGTGGTGGAGAAGAATGGGCTGAGGATTCGATTGCAAACGGTTGCTCCTGTCATATGGATGAGCAATTGAACGAAGGGATGTATAGCCTGGAAGGAATACCAAATGCATACGTGCCTGAGGAAACCTATAATATTACCTTAGTAATCTACGATTCGACAGTTGTTATGGTAGAAGATGCAGTAAGGTATGGTGGTTTTCTAGCTGAAGTTACTGAAGGTGCATTTATCACTGATGAAAATTATTGGATAGGTGGTGAAGGTCTCTATATTTCACATAATGACAACAGCAATGATGTTCGAAATTGGACTTTTCAATGGACTGCACCTACTGAAGGTTCAGGAGATGCTGTTTTCATAATTTATTTTAATGCTGTTAATGGACAAGGAACTAACGGAGATCAATGGGGATATCTAACTGCAGTATCCTTAGGCACTCCACAAGCTGCAGCCCATGAAAGTTCAATACATGAACTTGGAGTTTCCATAATGCAATATTGGATTGCGTTAATGGCTATAGCTGTAGTTCTTTTATCTGTCCTTATTTCTTATGTAGTAATACGAGGAGGTAGTTCCCATTACCGAGGTTAATAAAATTCTAGAAAAAGTTTCCAAAGGGGAACTAACTGCAGAAGATGCTCAGAAACTTATGGGTACATACAAAGATGAAGAGCTGGGTAAACAATTAAGGAACATTCCTGGTAAAGAACAACTAGAAGTATTCGCAATAATCTTAATTTTCTTAGTTCTTGAGATTATGTATGATTCCCTATTCATATATGGGATATTGGAAGGATGGGATCAACAATTTCTTTCATTTGTTCTAGCTATGGCATTTTTGATCCTAGGCCTTATGATTGATTTTTACAGGCGTTCATTTATGCCTGATATTTTGGAAGCTAAAAAGCGAAGGAGGAAAGTTATTACGAAACTTGAAAGGTAATATGGAAATTACTCGAAGAGGTTTTTTGCAAGGAGCTATTGGACTAGCTGGCGCTGGGATGACTGGTGCTCTTACTGTACCTGCTCTCAAAAGTTTACTTCCACCCCCAATTACTAGGTGTAACAAAGACGACGCCCATGATACTTTGACTTTCAAGTCTGAAGGTGGAAAGTGGTACGAAAACAAAGGAAATGAAGTCGCTACTGTTGCTGATTTCGAAAATATTTGGGACGTTGCAATTGTCAATTGGGGACCTGAAAATTTAGAAGAAGAGTTGGGCGCTTGTGAAATTCAATTAGCTCTCGCAAGAGTTCCTACCGAAACAGGAATGGAGGGATTGGGCGTAAGTGTAGGAGACGGAAGCTCTATGCTAATGGCATATCATACTTACAAATGCCCGCATCTATGTTGTAAACCTGTGTATACCGAACAAGGAACTAGTGCTATCAGTGGGAAAGATTATGAAAACATGTTTCTTTGCCCTTGTCATTTATCACTATTTGACCCTATATCTATAATAAAAAATATCGATGAGCAAGGAAGAGAAGTTATGGCAGCTGAATTGCTAGAAGGGCCTGCACCTTATGGTCTACCAGTAGTTCCTGTTGCTGAACAAAACGGAGGACTGATTGGCTTGACTACTGAAATAGAGTGGCTGAAATATTGTGGGCAGGGATAAAATGAAAATTAACAACATAATAATGATAGTTATAGGGTGTTTATCCTTTTTCGCATTGCCGGCCAGTGCTGAAACTCCACTAATAGAAGAATTAATGCGAAAGTATACTTTTCCATTAATATTTTTATCATTACTTGGGGGTGCGCTAGGAATAGGCTATTTGTATTTCACAGGTTTATTGCCTGAAATCATGTTTGAAGCATGGAAATGGATAGATGAAAGATTTGCATTACACAGGTACGTTTCATTAGTCAAAAGAGAATATTACTCTGTTGTATATACCTTGCTTCCTGCAACTGGAAGAACAATGCCTCAATCTCATACTGAAAGATATAATGTAAAAGCTGTATGGTATTGGTATCCTTTCTACTCATTAGGAGGACTTTCTTTCTTTTCATACATAATTCTAGTAATCTCTGGAATCTATTTAGGATTTTATTATGTTCCTGATGGTGAATTTATTACCAACCCTGAGACTGGAGAACCTTCCTCAGGAGCTTACAGATCAATGGAGCTAATAATGACACAAGTATCGTTTGGTTACATTATTCGCGCAATTCACCACTGGGCTGCACATTTTATGGTAGCTGCCGTATTTCTACACATGATGAGAGTTTATTTTGTTGGAGCTTACAGAAACCCTCGTGAAGTTAATTGGATTTTAGGAGTAATATTACTCATGGTAACAATATTTTTCGGATTCACAGGATATATTCTACCGTGGGATGAACTTGGATTTGCTGCTGCATCAATTGGACTCGAAATGGCTACCTCAATCCCTGCAATGGGGCCGCCAATTGCTGCTATTGTATTTGGAGGAACACAAATTACCGGAGATACTGTAACAAGAATGTATTGGCTTCATATCTTTGTACTTCCTCTAGTGGGAACTGTTTTAATGATAATTCACATGGCTATTGTCTGGATACAAGGGGAGGCTGAACCGCACTGATGAGTGAAGACGAGCTTACAGAAATGATTTATGAGCATCAAGAAGAACAATTAGATCTTGATACTATAAATAAATTAGAAAATAGAGAAGATCATTCTGTTCTTGAGGCTGATATGGTTAAAGGTGAACCACTTTATCCACATGAGGTGACTCGTGACGGAGTCTTTACATTATACATTATGGCGCTTTTATTTTACTTAACTGCCTTCGTGCCGCCACCTTTACATTCTTCTGCAGATCCGACAGCTGGAACTGCTTTCCCTCCGCCATTACCTGATTGGTATTTACTCTGGGCATTTGGATGCTTAAAAGTAGCATGGGATATCAAAATGACTATTCCACTATCCATGCTTCCTTTCCTAGGATTGGAAGATATTGAGCTATTCTTAATGTCTGCCAAAGTTTGGGGAACCTTGGTTCAAGGTTTAATCGTAAACCTTGTGATTGCAGTACCTTTCATTGATAGGGCTATCGGCGCACTCATTGATCCTCAGTATGGGGATGTAGTTAATCGAGGGCATGAAAGAAGGCCTGTTGAAGACCCTGTGAGGGCGGCAATAGGAGTTTATGGAATCGTGATGATTACGATGCTATCTGTATTCTCAATTAATGCTAATATCGCAATGTACTATCCTCAGGTAACTACTGATGTTCTAATGGTGCTAACTGTATGGGGTCCTATTGTTCTTGCAATAATTACTTACGTATTTTTAGACAGAAGGAGATCTGAAGGGGCGAAACCACTTACAGATGAAGAAAGATTGGATTTGTATGTCAATGGAATAACTGACAGGAGAATGCAAAGAATTTATGAATTTAAATTAAATCGTTGCTATCAGTGTGGCCTTTGTGATGATATTTGTCCTGTGAGAGATATGGAAGGTGAACATGAATTAAATATCATTTATAATACATTCCAAAATGAACACGATGGAACTGCTATGTGGTCATGCATTACGTGTGGAATGTGTACTGCTGTTTGTCCACAAAATATCGAGTACATTGATTATGTTCTAGAACAAAGAGCACTCTTTACCATGGGAGCTAGCTCAGATTCTGATATGACAATTCCTGGCATTATAGGTGGTGAATCACCAAAGGCGGTACTAAATCATGAGTAGTAGAACAAAACCATATGCTAGAACTATTCCCCATCCGCTATTTGAGAGACTAATTGTAGAAGATGCCATGAATAAGGATGAAACTTCTTGGAAACCAGAAAGACCTCACGAATATGGTTATTTTCCAGGATGCGTTGATTTTATGGATGTTGAAGTTAAATTTACTCACTTGAACAAAGGTGATGCAGATCACGCATCAATTGCTGCAGCCTCAATAAAATTGTTAAATTATGCAAACATAGATCCGTTAATTTTAGATATGAACATGTTCAAATGTTCTGGCCATGATCAATTGTGGCAAGGTCAGTTAGAAGTGTTTGATTCCTTAAAGGAACATAATATGCGAAGATTAAAAGAATCTGGAATAAAAATTTTAACATGCTCATGCGCTGAATGTTACCGAACTTTTGCTGTAGATTATGATCTTCCTGGAAAATTGGGAATTAAAGTTGAACACATTACTCAAACTTTGCAAGGTAGAGGCTTAAAATTCAAGGCCCCTGAGAATGTGACTGTTGCTTATCATGATCCTTGCCGTCTAGGAAGAATGATGGGAGAATACGAAGCCCCTAGAGATTTGATACAACTTGTAGACGGGGCTACTATGGTTGAATTGGAAAATAACAAGGAGCGTGCCTTGTGCTGTGGCGTTTCATCTATGATGTACTGTAACGATGCAACAAAAGCAGTACGTAGAAAGAGGCTAGATCAAGGAACTGATGCTGGAATTGATTTGATGCTCGGAGGATGTCCAAAATGCTACATGCACATGCAATGTATGCTTAATGAAGAGAGAATGAATCCTGAAGATGGCCACCATCATGACTATGAAATGATGGATTTAATGCAATTTCTTGTTGCTTGTTTAGAAGGAGAAGGTTAGTGGCTGATACTGATATTAGTAAATTCGCAACTGAAGGTAATCGAGATTTACATATCCTCTTTGGTTCCCAAAGCGGTAACTCGGAAGGGCTTGCTGAAAAATGGCAAAAAGAAGCTCCACGTTATGGCTTGAATCCAACTGTACACGATATGGACGGATTTGATATTAAATCAATGGCTGAAATGACTCGCG
>CACAGG010000020.1 GCA_902531985.1 uncultured marine group III euryarchaeote | reverse complement strand
AGGAAGATGAGGAGATGGAATTTGATATGGAGTGGGATTAGAAATCTAACCCAATTTCTCCGTTCTTCTTTTATGCCATTGTTAAATTAGCTTATGAAAATGATTCATGAATACATAACAGAGACACGTCAAAAGCACCCTCTCCACTTTACTCTATTAGATCCAGGAAAGATGAATGCCGATGATTTAGTAGGTTTAGCGAAGCAAACTGCTGAAGCTGGAACTGATGGTTTCTTAATAGGTGGATCAACAGATCTTAGTCTTGAAAAAGTAGATGCTTCAGTTGATGCAATTAAGGATATAACTCATTTACCAGTTATTTTGTTTCCAACCCATGCCTCTTCAGTGTCTGGTCACGCAGATGCAATTTTTTTCATGTCACTTTTAAATAGTGAAAGTAGGCAATACTTGGTCGGCGAGCAAATAGCAAGTGCTCGTTGGGTAAAGAAAACAGGTTTAGAGCCTTTATCTATGGCTTATTTGGTTGTTGCACCAGGTATGGCAGCAGGAAAAGTAGGACAAGCACAACCCTTACCTCGTGATGATCCTAATTTGGTAGTATCTCATGCTTTAGCAGGTCAATATTTAGGGATGAAATACATATATTTGGAAGCAGGTTCTGGAGCCTCTGTTCCAGTTCCATCAGATATTATTGAAGCTGTAAGAAATGAAGTCGAATCGTTATTGATAGTTGGCGGGGGAATTAAAACTCCGGAAGACGCAGCTCAAGCCGTAAAAGCTGGAGCAGACATTATTGTCACAGGCACATTAGTGGAAATATCAAATGAATTAAAAGAAGAAATGTCTTCTTTAATAGAATCAATACATTTAGGTTGAGTTTGATGGTGCCCGAACTTAAAGTAGATAAAATCAGCCCACCTCCGGCTCGTCTCTCTGCATTTCTTTATCATACGCCTCACATTTTGCCTAGTCTTCTTTTATTCGCATCTACAACATTTCTACTTGTTTTTGGCTCCCATTCCGAATTAAAGATTGCTGCAGAAATTATAGAATATACATTAGTAGCATTTTTGTCGTTTGCAATTCCTATTATTTCAGTTTCTTATTTAGTTACACAAATATCATGGCTTTGGGATGGCCGTTATCCCCTTAGATATGGTTTGCAGGCAGGTTCTACTGGCTCGGTCTTAATGCTAATCACAGTATATGTGTCCTCATATTTCGATGAACCTAGTAAAGGTTTAGTTTTTGGATTAGGGTGCATGAGTGGACTTTGGTATCTGACTCTGAGAACGCACGGCAGCGCACCTGCAAGGATTGCATTTCCTTTATCATTAATATCTCCAATTTCGACTCTATACTTTTTGTATTCTGGAGAAATAATTTCAGAAATAAATTTTGGATTAGCAACAATTTTTATTTTATCATTTGCCAGTCATTTTTTCTTATTTCTAGTTGATTCACCTTATAAGAAAGCAATAGGTGTTAGTGGTACAAAGCACATGTCTGCTTTTATTGATCATTTTTCTACGGGAGATGGAAGACGTTTAACTGAAGCTATACGTGAAATATGTCAAAAAGTTGAGACTAAGAACAATTGGATTTCAATTAGAAAAGAAGGTGAAACTGTAGCTTTTCTAGCAGTTCCAGGAGTTCATCCCGGTCCAGTAGGAACACTTGGAGGTTCAAATCTGCCGACAAAAATTGACTCCGTGTTACCAGGCCTTGGTTTTGCTTTTCACGGAGCTTCAACAAATGATCACAATCCCTTGAGGGATGAAGATTTGACAAGAATAGCAAATGCGATGGTGTCAGCTTCTGAAAATACAGAATATAGTAATTTATGTAATTCAACAGTTAATGATGGAGAAATACCTGCAGCTTATGTCACAGGAATAGGAGATGGTAAGATAATATTTGCAAAACCAGGAGACAGCGATGATATTTTACCAGAACTTTCAGCACGTCTAGAACGATCTTCATCAAATATGACCGGTAGAAGAGTTATGATTGATTTACATAATCAAGAAGGCTGGGGTCGCCCTCCTTTGGCAGCAGGCTCTAAAGAAGGAACAATGCTTGAAATTTCAGCGTCTAAAGCACTTAAGTCTAGTTCTTTGTCAAAAGAAGGAGAATTAAGAGTTGGAATTTCTCATATACCTGGAGAAGATTTGACTAAGGGACTTGGCCCCGGAGGTTTAAGGACTTTAATTATTGAAAATTATTTATCATCAAAGGAATCTCACCGTACAGGAATTATGCTTTGGGATGCTAACGGTTTGGCGCCAGGAATGAATAAAGAGTTAGAAGACGGATTATCCGGAATTGTGGATGAGCTGCTTTTAGCAACTACTGATAATCATTATGTTAATGTGAAGCCAGGTGGATTTAATCCATTATCAGATTATGAGGCATTGCTTCCAAGTGCAAAGCAGGCTTTAGAGGAGGCGATAGCAGATATTTCACCTGCAGAATCTGCAATGGGCACAGTCTATGTAGGTGGTGTAGAGATTTTAGGCCAAGGTAAGCAAGATAAAATTAGTGCGGCAGCTAATGCAATAATTGAGGTCGCCCGTTATTCTTGGGTTCCAATATACTCTTCAGCAACTATGCTTTGTATAATTATTTCTTCTTACGTTTAAGTTTGAATTTGAATAGAGATTTTAACACCATCAGGTATTTGAATTCTCATGAGTTGACGCATAGCTCTTTCGTCAGCATCAATGTAAATCAAACGTTTATGCAACCTTGCTTCCCAGCGATCCCAAGTTTCAGAACCTTCTCCATCAGGAGATTTTCTAACAGGAACTTTTAGTTTTTTAGTAGGAAGAGGTATTGGTCCAGTCATTCCTACACCTGTTCGGTCTGAGATAGATTTTATTTGATCACAGACACTATCTACAATTGAATGACTCAAGGCATGAAGTGAGATACAAGCTCTACTAGATGCCTTTTTTGGAGCCATATAGTTTCAACTTAATCCCAGTGCTCTTCGATTTTGAGACACATACCGGCAGCAACAGTAGCTCCCATGTCTCTAATAGCAAATCTTGCCAATGGCTTGAATTTAGATTGTTCTTCTATAGCTAGTGGTTTAGTTGGTTTGATAAGAACCATAGCTGCATCTCCTTTCTTCAAGAAATCAGGATTTTCTTCAGTAACTTGCCCAGTTCTTGGGTCCATTTTTGCGAGGAGTTTATCAAATGTACAAGCAACTTGTGCTGTGTGGCAGTGGAATACAGGAGTATATCCTTCTGTAATAACATTAGGGTGATCTAGAATCATTACCTGAGCTTTGAAAGCACGAGCAACACTAGGTGGGTCATTTTCAGGCCCTCCAACATCTCCTCTCCTTATGTCAGTATGAGAAATACCTCTGCAGTTGAATCCAATGTTAGCTCCAGGTCCTGCAGATGGAACTTCTGAGTGATGCATTTCAACAGATTTTACTTCGCCTACTTTTCCACCAGGGTGGGCAGATGGCTTGAAAATAAGTTTTGTTCCAGCTTTGATTGTTCCAGTTTCTACACGGCCAACAGGTACAGCCCCTATACCAGATATTTTGTAAACATCTTGTATCGGAATTCTTACACTGTCATTAGCGTTACCAGCAGGTGGATTTAGTTTATCCAATGCACCTAGTAATGTGTCTCCTTTCCACCAGGACAAATTGTCACCGGTTTCTTTGATATTATCAGCCTTCCAACCAGAAGCAGGTAAGATTGTAACTTGGTCATCACCAAAACCGACCATTCCTAGCATACTTTTTACTTCTTTAACAACTTCATTAAACCTATCTTCACTGTATGCAGGCTTTGTGATATCCATTTTATTAACAGATATGATCATTTGCTCAATACCCATAACTTTTGAAAGCCACAAGTGTTCTTTTGTTTGAGCTGCAATCCCGTCATCAGCAGCTACAACTAAAACTGCAGCATCAGCTTGTGAGGTACCAGTAATCATATTCTTAACGAAATCTCTGTGCCCAGGCGCGTCAATAATTGTGAAATGTTTTGTATCAGTTTTGAATTCTTTGTGAGCAACATCAATAGTTACTCCACGTTCTCTCTCTTCTTTGAGATTGTCCATAACGTATGCTAATTCAAAACCAGCTTTTCCACGTTCTTCAGCTTCTTTCCTGTATTTATCAATCAAATGTTGCTCAATAGCGCCGCCTTCCAAAAGAACTCTACCTACTGTGGTAGACTTACCGTGGTCGACGTGACCGATGAATACTACGTTTAAATGTTGTTTTTCAGCCATTTTTGTTTCCCTCCATTGGGATGGATGTGTCGGCAGGATGGGGGGTAAATAAAGGATTCCCTCAAATATAGAGGAGATATCAGTTTATTTTGTATGTTGAAAAGAGTTATTGGGCAATGCTTGTATCTTCATTTATTCTTTTTTCTTCTTTTATTGGTAGATGAATTATTGATGAGAAAATTCCAACGGCGATTCCAACCCACCAAACAAAAGTGTAAGTTCCATAGTCATCGTATAGTATTCCACCAAGCCAAACACCCACAAAACTTCCCAACTGATGAGAAAAAAATACTATTCCGTAAAGTGTAGCCATATATTTTAGGCCGTAAATATGTGCAACTAGCCCACTAGTAAGTGGTATTGTTGCAAGCCATAAGAATCCCATCGCAAAAGAAAATATTAGAACTGAATCTGCAGTTATGGGTGTCAAAATGAACCAAGCTGCAGCTATAGAACGGCCTGCATATATTCCAGATAGCAACCATTTTTTCCCATATCTATTCCCTGCCCAGCCAGCGACTAGAGTTCCAATTATGTTAGCAAATCCAATTACAGAAATTGAAAAACCCCCAAGAGCCGCAGTACTTTTGATCCCTAAATCACCACACCATCCCGAGGAATCAATTGGGGCGCTCATTTCAGTTACTAAAGCAGGAAAATGCGCAGTGATGAATGCTAATTGATATCCACAAGCAAAAAATCCTACAAATATCATTGCAAAGGAAGGGTCTTTAGCAGCAAGTTTGAGAATATCACTCATACTTTCCTCTAGTTCTTCTTTACTTGCAGCTTCAGGAGCTTTCATAAAAGGTAGAAGTAGAAGTATTGTTAAGATTGAAGCTGCAAAAACGAGAAAAACAGACTGCCAAGTCATTTGTGATAGTAGTGCGATTGCGACAGGCGGTCCAATAATTTGACCAGCTGAACCAGAGGCTGTCGCTATTGCAAGACTCATTTGTCGATTCTCATCAGAACTAGCTCTTCCTATAACTGCTAGGATCACTCCAAAGCCAGTTCCAGCTATACCAAAACCTACCATAATCTCGTAAATTTGGTGCTCGAGAGGAGTTGTTGCTCCAGCAGATAAAATTAATCCAAGAGCATAAAGTATAGCTCCAAGAATAATTGCTTTTCGATCTCCCATTCTTTCAGCCATAGCTCCAAAAAAGGGACTGCCGAATCCCCAAGCCAGATTTTGAATTGCTATCGCAAGACTAAATTCAGCCCGTGGCCACCCAAATTCATTAGCAATGGGAATTTGAAAAACACCATATGAGGCGCGTATTGAAAAACCAACTAGAATTATTAGACATCCGGCAATCAAAACA
Organism: uncultured marine group III euryarchaeote; assembly: GCA_902531985.1. Classification (GTDB taxonomy): domain Archaea; phylum Thermoplasmatota; class Poseidoniia; order MGIII; family CG-Epi1; genus CG-Epi1. The sequence goes on along the minus strand of CACAGG010000020.1, from coordinate 13,801 downwards.
GGAGTCAATAAAGGCGCTTTTTTAACCATCTTGAAATACCATTAAGTAGTATATTATTTTAAATTTAAATAGAGTTTCTTTTCTAACATATTATGCGGTTTGACATAAAAGGCAATCCTTCCTATGGAGAGGTAGATGTAGATTTAGGACCTAATGAAGTTATTTTGATAGAGCCTGGAGCAATGTCTAGAATGTCTTCAAATATGAACTCTAGTTTTCAGAGGCAGGGAGGCTTCTTTTCAGCAATGTTTCGAAAAATGTTTGGAGGGGAGAATTTTTTCTTAGGAAAGTATGAACATCCAGACGGAGGAAAATTAACTTTTGCACCTTCAATACCAGGGCATGTCGAAAATACACAGTTAGCAAATAATAGTTTGAATATAATGGCGGGTTGTTTTCTAGCTTGTACTCCTGGAGTAAATATTAAAGCTAAATTTGGAGGTCTTAAAGCATTATTCTCGGGAGAAGGAGCTTTTTTACTTGAAGCTTCAGGAAGTGGAGATTTATTTTTCAATTCTTTTGGTGGAATTATTAAAAAAGAAATTAATGGAGAATTTATTGTAGATACAGGACATGTCGTAGCATTTACACCTTCTTTAGATTACAGTATTACGGGGATGGGTAGTTTCAAATCAACTATGCTTTCAGGCGAAGGTTTAGTAATGAAATTTAGAGGTAATGGTACCTTATACCTACAAACACGTAATGTATCTAGTATTGCTTCTTGGCTTACTCCGAGGTTGTTAGGATGAATGTAAAAATTGATACAGAGGGTGCCTTTGGTTCAGCTTTAATAATATTAGAGCCAGGTGAAAAATTTGTTTCTGAAGCTGGAGCTATGTATAGAGCCTCAGCAAACATGGATATTGATGTAGAATCTAGAAGGAAGAAGGATGAAGGTATGTGGGGTGCTTTTAAATCAGGAATAAAGGCGATGTTTGCAGGAGAATCTTTTTTCTTATCATCCTATACTCCTAACGATGGCCAGCCCGGTGAAGTAGGTTTGGCCCCAACTCATCAGGGAGAAGTTCGTAGTGTTAAAGTTGGATCTGATGTTTGGATTTGTTCTGGCGGTAGTTATCTGGGTTCTTCAGGTGGAATTACTTTAGATACACAATATCAGGGTCTGACCAAAGGAATGTTCAGCAAAGAAGGTTTAGTTTTCGTAAAGGCATCAGGTGAAGGTGATTTATTAGTGAATGGTTTTGGTAGAATTAGTAGCGTGGATGTTAGTGGCGGTATTACGATAGACAATGGCCATCTTATTGCATTTACTGAAGGTTTAGAATATACAATAAGCAAAGCAGGTAGTGGCTGGATTTCATCAATGATGTCTGGTGAAGGTTTGGTTATGAATTTTAGAGGACAAGGCAAAGTTTTAGTTCAATCACATGATCCTAGCCGTTTAGGTGGTGTCTTAGGTCCATTGCTACCACCGAGGGAGAGATAATGAAATACGATATCGTTTCTGCACCTTCATACTCACTTGTAGAACTTAGTTTGAATCAAGGTGAATCTGTAGTAGTTGAACCAGGCGCTATGGCTTGGATGGATAATTCAATAAAGCCTAAAACTGAAATGAAAGGAGGTTTCTTTGCAGGAATCAAAAGAAGATTTGCAGGTGAGAGTTTTTTCCTCAACACATATACTGCAGAAGGAGGTTCAGGGGCTATAGGCATTGCACCTGGTTATTCAGGAGATATTATTGTTAAAGAACTAAATGATGAAACACTGTATATGGAAAGAGGTGCTTATCTTTGTCATGTAGGAAATATACAAACAAGCGCTACCTGGGAAGGATTTTCAGGAACCTTTGCGGAAGGCATGTTTGGTTTAAGAGTAAGTGGTACTGGTTTACTTTTCTTTGGTTCTTATGGCGATGTTCAAGAGATAGATGTCGATGGGTCATATACTATTGATAATGGTTATGCAGTAGCTTGGGAGCAAACTTTAGATTATAGCATAGGTCGAACTGGTAGAAGTATTCGTTCATTCCTTTTTGGTGATCAATTAATTTGCCGTTATCATGGTAATGGTAAACTATGGGTACAAACTCGAAGTCCTAGAAATCTCGCAGCTTGGGTCCACCCTTTTAGAAGGGTTAGACAAAAAAGCGATTAAATCTAAGCGTAGTTTTCAGGTCTTGGCATTTCAGCTTTCAAACCTTTACGCTTTCTAATATCTTCAGTAATTCCATCAATTAATTCTCTTGGCAATGCTTCATATCCTGCAAATTCAGTACTCCAAAGAGCTCGACCGCCAGTTGCAGAACGAATTTCACTTGCAAATCCGAACATTTCCTTTACAGGCGCTTTTGCAGTAATAACAGCCATATCGCCTTCAGTTTCCATGCCTGCAATTTCAGCTCTTCGTTGTGACATTTCACCAGTTACAGAACCCATTAATTCTTGTGGAACATTAATGTAAACATTTTGTTTTGGTTCTAACAATGCCACACCGGCTGAAACTAATGCACCATTAATTCCATTTCTTACAGCTGGAATAGTTTGCGCAGGTCCTCTGTGAATGGCATCCTCGTGAAGTTTCGCATCATTCAATATGATTTTAACTCCCATCATTTTTTCGTTAGCTCTTGGCCCTCTCTTAACAACTTCATTGAAAGCTTCGATTAACAATTCTCTAGTTTCAAACAAGTTTTGGATACCCTTTGTAGCATCTATGAATACACATCCGTTTTCGATACAGAGTACACCTCTTCCGTGAACTTTAGACCACCCCATATCAATTAGTTGTCTAGCAACATCTTTTGCTTTCTTGATATTACCAGAAGGAATGGTTCCATCTACAATAGCTTCTCTAATATCATCTTCTAATGGTTCAACAGTGATATAAAATCGATTATGCTTATTAGGTGATTTACCTTCAAAGTCTCCAGGTGAGCTCATAGCTACAGTCTCACGGTAAACAACAATAGGTGGAGATGTAGTAATTTCAACACCGTGTTCATTCTTAATTCTATATTCAGTAATTTCTAAGTGCAATTCTCCCATTCCAGACATCAAGTGTTCACCAGTTTCTAGATTACTATCAATTTGGATAGAAGGGTCTGATTTAGCAACAGCGCGAAGAACTTCAACTAATTTTGGTAGATCCTTTGTATGCTTTGCCTCAATGGCTGTAGTAACAACAGGATCAGAGTTGTGCACAATTCGCTCAAAAGGAGTCATTTCTTTATTTGAAGAAATTGTCGAACCTGATTGAGCGTCTCTTAAACCAGAAACAGCAATAATATTTCCAGCAGTTACAGTTTCGGTGGCGATACGATCACCTCCAACAAACATTCCTACTGATTGAACCCTATTTGCATTTGGCATTCCTGCAACAAACATCTGATCACCTTTCTTAATTGATCCAGAGAATAATCTTCCAACTGCAATTTCTCCTGCATGAGGATCTAAGACTACTTTAGTTACCATGAAGGCAGAATCACCATCAGGTTTAGCATGTACCATTGACTGACCGATTTCTTCTTCCGCTTCTCCCCGCCATATATGTGGTATCCTATATTTTTGAGCAACATTAGCAGAAGGCAATTTTTCCACAATCATGTCTAATAATACTTCATGCAAAGGAGCTGCTTGAGCTAATTCTTTTCTTTGCTCATTTTCCATAAAATCATAAATTTGTTTGAAATTGACATTCTTTTTTGCCATAAAAGGAATAGAAGTAGCCCAATTGTGATATGCAGATCCAAAAGCTACAGTCCCAGCTTGTGCATCAACCATCCAATCTTTCTTGAATTCATCAGGAACCATTCGAGAAATTAATTTATTAACTTCAGTAATGATTTTACCGAATCTTTGCATCATATCTTCAGGAGTGACCTGAAGCTCAGCAATCAAACGATCTACTTTATTTATGAATAAAACGGGTTTAACTTTTTCTTTAAGAGCTTGCCTAATCACAGTTTCAGTCTGTGGCATTATGCCTTCTACAGCACAAACAACAATTATTACTCCATCCAAAGCTCTCATAGCTCTTGTAACGTCGCCACCAAAATCTACGTGACCTGGTGTATCTATTAGATTGATTAAATAATCTTCACCCTTGTGTTCATGAACCATAGATGCATTTGCTGCATTGATAGTTATTCCTCTGGCAGATTCTTGTTCATCAAAATCAAGCATTAATTGCTTACCAGCTAAATCTTCAGACATCATACCAGCTCCAAAGATTAAATTATCAGATAAGGTAGTCTTACCATGGTCAATATGCGCAGCAGTCCCAATATTGCGAATATTATCTAGCTTGGTGAATAAAGCGGTTGCACGCTTTATGTTGTCTTCTTTACGGCCCATTTTTAATCACTTTAGTTGTGTGCAGCTTCAGCCTGACGCTCAATTTCTTCTTTCTTGCCAACAGCGTAAGAGTCAGGGTTTGCATCAGCAGCAAGCATTAATTCTTTTGACAATGCGTTTTCAATAGAACGTTGCTTTTTAGAGGAAGAAATAGCTCCAATACAGATATTTCGTATTGCAGTATCTACGCGTCTTGTTGGAGAAACATCAACCCCACTGTATACTCTAATTCCTCCATATCTCAAAGAAACAACCGCAGCTCTAGGTGCTGAGTTTTCTAAAGCTCTAACCATAATCTGAGCAGGGTTTTCTTTTTTCTTTGAATTAATTATATCGAATGCATTTTTCATCACATTGTAAGCTTGTGCTTTTTTGCCAGTATATTTTTCAGATCTCATTAAATTATTTATGAAACGCTCAATAACAGTCAGATTTCCTCTTCCAAATCTCTTTTTAGAATGTCTTCCTCCAGTATGAGGAACTTGGAAAGCATCTAAATTTATATATTTGTTAAGAGTAGTATCTTCTATGTTCACTTCAGTTAAATCCCATTTGCCAAACAAAGGTACAACTGGCATGTCAGGTTCTGAAACAACCTCTTCCTCAACGATATTTTCTTCGACTTCAGACATATTTACCTAATTGGTTTTTCCTTTCTACCACGAACCATCTCTTTCAGAGAAACGTTGTTAACTTTAGCAACTCTGTATCTGACACCGGACAAATCTCCATATGATCGACCCATGCGACCGCCTACACCTTCAATAACTACTTCATCGTGTTCATCGATGAAACTTATTGCAAGATTTCCGGGAGCGAGAGCAGTTACTTGCCTACCATTTTTAATTAGTTGAACCCTTACACATTTTCTAATACCCGAGTTAGGCTGTTTTGCCTCAACCCCTACCTTTTCAATTACGATACCTTTAGCTTGAGGAGCGCCCTGCAAAGGATCAGCTTTTTCTTTTAGCTTCATAGCTCTCTTACGATAGTATCTATCGTTCCATCTATGTTTCTGGCGCTTGTTGCGCTGTGTAGATGCAGTGTAAAGTCCTTTCGCCACTCGTTTAACTCCTTCCTGAAGAAACAGGAATGCTCGCGAGAAGGGGGCTGTATATATACTGTTCGGCTTTTTATGTCGCTTCAAGGGATTATTAATCATAACTGGGTAAACCTTTTGTTTAGTAGCCTTGAAAGGGGTTTGAGCCACCGTAGCTTAGCCCGGTTGAGCGGCTGACTTGTAATCAGCAGGCCGAGGGTTCAAATCCCTCCGGTGGCTCCACCCATTTAATTCTTATTTGGGCGTATACTTCGGTGAGTACCTAGATTGAAGGCTGATAAAAAAATGCTACGAAGTACGTCCGTTAAAAATGACCAATGGAAACCTGTAAAACTTATCGCACGGCATTCCATAGATGGGTCAGTAATTGATTCATCATCAAGTTTCAGCGGTAATTTAGTAGTGGTTTTAACAGATTTAAATATTAATATTTTTAGCAACAGAAAATTAATCGAAACAATAGAGTTTGCAGGAGGCAAAAAAGTATTTGTGACAGATGATGCTAGTAGCATTATATTACTATCATCAGAATCTTTGATATGCTACACAAGTTGGGGTAAAGTTAAATGGGAAATTACTGAAATTAATGAGTCTAGTATCTTTACAGAAGGAACTACAGAAGGTGGATTTATATTTTCGCTTAATAATAATTTAAGAATAGTTAATAGGTTTGGCGACACTCAAAGTAATATTACTCTAGACTCAGAGATAATATCGCTGTCCGAATCACATAATATTATAACTGCATTAACTAAGAATTCCCTAAATATAATCAATCAAAATGGTGAGGTTACAAAAATAGAGACAAATGATTATTCCAGTGTTCATTGTTCTAAAGATAGCATAATTGTCTTATCAGATGAAGAAATGGCATCATTTTCTCATTCAGGTAATAAGTTGTGGGTCAAAGATTATAGCATAACCAATATGAATTTTTCAAATGGAGGCATAAAGCACATATTTGTTTTAGATTCTAATAATTTGCATTGTCAAGATAGAAATGGAGATAAGCTTTGGGATTATACTTCAAGAGAAGATTTTGATAAGATATTAGTAATAGAATCTGGTGAAATGGCAGGCGTATCTTCTAACAAGGCATTTCATGTCTTAGACGTTAACGGTAAGCAGGCTTGGTCATATCAAGCCAGAGAAAAAATCGTTAATTTTACATTCGCTAATTATGGTGGAGATATAATTATAGCTTCAGAGTCTAAAGTACATTGGTTCCAAAATGAAGGCTTTCTTAGGATTCAGATTCAAACAATAGTAGATAAGGCAGAAAATCTTCTTGAAAAAGTATCACTACACGAAAGTTATGTTGATAATTTGAAGCATGACATAGATCAATCAAAATCGCTTCAATCAGGAAATTTTGAATCAGTTAAGCAATCATTTCACTTAATTGATGAAACATACAATCGCCTATCTAATTTAAAAGAAAGGCATGTTGGTTATTTAGATGCGTTGCCTTCTTTTATGGATGCTCTGGGTTTACAAGGAGCTCAAACAGATGAGATGCTTCCTTTACTTTACCCTTACTATTCATTTTACAGTGATTTACAAGATTTTTCATTTATTAATTCATCATTACAAAGGGCTGAGAATTTAGTTACAAAATTAAGCAATTATGCAAGTTCAGAAAGTAATAATTTAGATTCAGTTAAACCAGATAATTTTCTTAGAGATGCCAAACAAGGAATTTTAGATGAAATGGATTCTCTCAAATCTCTCTACGACAATATAGAGAAAGATATTAAATCTCTAGAAGTCAATGTAAAGACTCTAATTCTTCAATGGTTAAAAACCGGAAATTTAGAATCCGATCCTCAAACTTTTTTATTGAATTATAAGAAAAGTTCTGAAATCCGTATTTCAAAAATGAAATTGATAAATGATATGATAGATAATCATATGGCATTTATTGATTATAGTGAAGATCAAGAGCTTGTTTCGCTTTCTTCTAATTATTTTTCTTCCTCAGACGATGTTTTTTTAAATTTAGCAATAAAGAATAAATCAAAACAGAAATTAGAAAATATTATTTTACGCCTTAAGTTAGAAGGGCAAGGGATTAGTATGCTAGATCCACCTTCAGGTGTTTTTCGCTTAGATCATTTGAAACCAGGTGAATTGTTTACCCCATCATTTAGTTTTACACCTCTTAATAGATCCTTAACAAAAGTATCAATGGTATTACAATATGATGATGAGTTATTTAGATCTCATACAATGTGGTTGGGTGAATCAGAAACTAATTTTTTAGGATGTCACATTAAACCCGTTAAGATTTCATCAGAAAAACACGATTCTTTAAGATTAAAATATAAAGATAGTACGTCTCATTCAGTTCTCAATATAGAAGGTTTATCTATAAAGAAAATTGTTAAGTTAGCAAGTGAGATTCCTGGCTTATATTTATGCGATAGTCGTTTTGAAGGCACACGCTCAATTGTTTATCATGCAGCACAATCTACATTAGATGAATCGATGTACTTATCTATGATTTTTTTAAGGGTTGTAGGTAATGAGGAATCTCTTAAAACTGCATTGGAACTAATTTGCCATTCATCAGACATAGATAAATCTACAGAAACTAAAGAAGAACTTTTGTCATATCTGAAAAAGAAATTATTAGCTTCAAATGGTAGGTTGGTTTAATATTCTCTCCAACGATGCTTACATTTAGTGCATTGATAAAAGCGAGTCGTAGGTTCATCAGCAGCTCTGGTCTGCCTAAGGTAAAAAGTAGCCTCGTTATTTTTGCATTTACTGCATATTATCTTTGTAGTAGGTAGCGTACCTTCTATTCCTTCAGTAACAACCATTTCCTTATCTTTTTGCTTTCTTTTAGTTATGATTTCTTCGCCTTTATCTTCAGAATAATTGCAATCAGGCCTCTTGCATTCTCTCTGACCAGTAGCTCTGTTTAGAATGAGCATAGCCTTACATTTTGGACAGAACATTCTATATCACGTCCTCAACTAATTCAGTGGCTTGGTTTATTGTAGTTCCATCTGTTGCAAATATAATACACAGTACAGTTTGATATTGACTCAATAAGTTATTGTTCTCAAGTATATTTTGATCTTTTTCATTCCATACAATGGCTTTGATGATTACTGTTTCTAGGGAGTCTCCAAAAAAGCTATCTTCTTGTATTACACTTGATTCCCATTGGTATATATTGAATCCAAAAGGTAATTCGACATTTTCGTCATTTAGTATTTTACCATTACCCTGGATCTCCAATTGTTCATTTTTTGCTTCTTCTTTTACTTTATCAACAATGCGATTTTGATAGTCAACATCTCCTAAATTTGCTAATGAGCTAATTGAAATTATTTTCAATTTACCGGAGGCACCATCAGAACTTTCGTATGTTACACTTGATATTTTTAAATGACCAGCAAATTCTTTTGAATAATCTATATCAAATGGACCATTCCAAATCCCATTTTCTAAATAGAGAGAATCAGATGGAACATATGCTGGGTTATAATTTATGATAGAAGGGCCTACTAGTAAGAAAGCCAATGTAAAAATCATAATTAGGCTAAAAATCCTCTTCAGCCACCGACTACTGCCTTCTTTTTCCCATCCACCAACTCTAAGTTCAGGCTCTTCCATTAAAATCCCATCCAATGTTTGCTAATATAAGAACTGCTTCAAATCGTATTTATGACCAATATTAAATAAAGGCCCTTTGCAGAAAGGTGATTATGGGTGAAGTTGCTCTAAAATACCGAATTATGCCGGAATCTCCGGATTCAGACATAGAAAATATTATCTCAAAGATATCCGAAGTCATTCCTGAAGATGGTAGCTTAGGTGCTCATGAAGTTAAGCCTTTTGCTTTTGGACTTAAAGCTATAATGGTTGCAATTTTAGGAATTGATAGAGATGGCTTTGCGACAGAGGTCGAGGAGGGACTTAATGGATTACCTGAAGTTCAAACTGTAGTCCTTGAAGAACAATCTTTGATTTAATTTCATTTTATTGTATAAGAGCAAGGATATAAACTGGTTTCATATCTATATTTTTAATGAGTACTAAAGCTCCCCTGTCTTATAGAACAACTAATTTGACATTAGGGACTTTTTTGAGAATAATGTTTCGACCGCGCTATCTCGGGAGAGACAAAATACCCGTAGATGGGCCATTAATTATTGCCGCAAATCATCTTTCACATATAGATCCAGCATTCATAATGACTGCAACAAAACGACCTGTTTCTTACATGTCAAAAAAAGAGCATTTTGATGGGGCATTGAGGCGCCTAGTATTCAAACAAGTTGGAGTAATTCCGGTTGATAGAGATGCAGGTGGTAAGGACGCGTTAAAAGGAGCTATAGATATTTTAGAGGAAGGAGGTGCAATAGGCATTTTCCCAGAAGGTACACGTTCTAGAGATGGTAAAATGGGTAAAGGAAAAACAGGTGTGGCCAGGCTTGCAGCACTTACAGGGGCAGCAGTAGTTCCAGTTGCTATAAGACAAACAGACGGAGTTTGGCCAGTTTCTAAAAGGGCACCTAGACCTTGGAGAAAATTTTACTATAAATTTGGAGATCCTATGTATTTTGATCAGAAGGAACAAAACCATGAGAATTTTAGAGAGTTTACTGACAATGTGATGTCTAGGATAGTTGAACTATCAACTGAATGTGAAGAGTATTGGGAAGAGAAAAAAATTACTACAAGATTAAAGAAACGTATTGCAGCCTGGCGAGAAAAATAATCTATATTGCTGATAATTCTTTGTGAAGTTCTTGAATCCTCTTTTCGTTAACTCCTAAGTCATGAAGTCCTAACCTTGATTGGCTTTGCATCCAGATTTTTATTTTATCATTTTCTTGAAATATTTTGATTGCTATATCATCATAAAATCGAAAAAAAGGTGTAACGTCTGTTGCATGAATAAATCCATCTTTTTGATTAATTATTTTCATCCGTGGCTTTGAGTTTACAATGGCTACAATTTTTTTCTGTACATTATCAATGTTATCTTTTATTTCAATTGGCTTAAGTCCATATCCTCTATTGTTTTTGTCAGCTACTCTAGTACACTTTGTTTTGATTTTGCATCTTTCCGGAAAGGATTCCCATTTTTTGTTTGGAGATAAAAAATAAATAATATTTATCATAAAAAAATATCCAACTAAGATTAGAATAATAAACGATGACAGTATTTGATACATGCTCAAACCATAGAGATTGTCTAAGAGCATTTATACCCTTTTCAGGCATTCTAGATTAACACGGCCTGAATCTAATTTTAGCTTAACCTGATCACCGGTATTAACGGTTTGACAAGGATTTTTTTCGAAAGAATGAGCATAAGGTACTCCAAGTATGCTGCATGCAGGAATGGTTTGTTGGTCTAAATCTGTATTTATGATAGCCTTTGGCCCATTTCCATTGTAAAATAGGCCGAGTAGAACGTAAGGTGCAACTGTGGAACCGCTACCTTTTGGAAATATGAGTATTTTATCCTTCATGGACTTTCCATTTATGGGATGACCTTCCTCTTCAATTTCTCCTGTAATTCTATTTACAAATCCTAAAAAGGTAATTGGTACATCAGTTACCAACGCTTCACCCTTAATTTCCCATGATTCTTGTGATTCTAATCCTTGGCCATTTATTTTCAATTCACCAGTTTGGTAAGTTTTAGAGGTTTCATATGCCCTTTTTTGCTTTAAAGCTTTCTTATTTTCCACCTTATCCAATAACTTAGAATTTGCGGCGTGTATTATGCAAGTTTCTAATTTTGCAACAGAGGTATCAATTGAATTTAAGCCAGATTTAAGGTAGTGTTCAGCTTTCATTGAATTAGTTAAGATGTGTTTTACTTTATCATGATTGTAATGTACCACTTCAGGGCATGTTTCTCTCAGTACGAGCCCTCCAGCAGCCTCAATCTTAGCTACTAGTCCTTCCTTTTCAGCCTTTTCAAAATTTAGTGAAGATGTAAAAACCCATAATCGGTTATCAGCAATTTTCTTTTCTTCCAAATAATAAGCTGTACGTTCTATTTCTTGAAATGAAGCTTGAGGGCATCCAATTGTAACTAGGTCTACTTTTTTCCTTGGGGCTAATTCACTATATCTCTCATCTAAATCAGATTGTTTAAAACTGATTTCAGCTTGGTATTTAGTTATTTTAGGTTTTTTAGTGAATTTATTTACAAATAACAGAGGACTTCCATAGTTTGCAGCTGCTGCCGTTAATGCTTTCTTTGATTCAAAATCTAAACTTTCAACTCCAAAAATATGCGGAATCGGCCCATATTCTAACTTCCAACCTGGCTTAATTTGTTTTCCAATCCAATCTCCTAAAATTGAATAATCGACAGGTTCAGACAAATTGCATTCTATATTTATTTTTAGATTGGCAATACGATTTTCATCTAATAAAAGGCCATATTCAGGCGTAAAGCCACATATTGCAGTTGCAATTGCAGAAAGTCCAGACTCCCGATTTGTCCGTAATTTAGTATAAGTATTTGCAAAGCAAACTGCATTTGATTCAGCCCATGAAGCATTCCCTTTAACTTTCAAATTATCATATGGAGTACATGATAGAGACAAATCTATCCCTAGTTTTTCATAGGCATTTAGGATGATTTGTTGTTTTTCAACATAATCTTTCACTGGGATGTCCATTTCTTTGAATTTTGACCTATCACATCCTGCTGAATTCAATGTAGTTTCTACAGCTGTTGTAATTGATTCTCCATGGCCTAAGTCTTCTAAAAATTTAATCAATCCTTCGCCTCCCGTTAAGGGTGAAACTCCAGAGACATGGGCTGAAACTACAGGTATCAACCTCTCCGCATTTGCAGCTTTTCCAAGATCTACTAATAATCGGATTGCTTTTTGTTTAGTAGGTCCTTGACCACCTTCTAACATATTCTTCTGTTTAGAATTTAAAATCATTAATCTAGATAATCTTCCAGTTTGACTTTCAATGCAGGTTCAGGTTTGATGAAGTCTTCCTTATCACGATTTAGAGGTATAGTGCAATCAAATCCTACCTTCACAGTTTCTCTAGTTTCAGGGTTTGAACTAGGATCTAGGGAAGAACCTTTAACTCCCGTTTTGACGACCAATCCCTTGTCTCCTTGAAATCTAGTTGCCATGGCCCATTCAACAGATTGAGGATTTGTAATATCTATATCAGAATCTACAATCCAGACATGTTTCATTGAAGCATGCCCTGCAAATGCAGCATCAATGGCTTTTAGTCCATCATCTTCCTTCTTTTTCTTTATCGCTACAATTCCATGAAGCCATGATCCTCCTCCATGGGTCATGAAAACATCATGACAGTCTACGACTTTATTCACCTCATTAAAAATGGTAGGTTCGCGAGGCATCCCCATCAGTACTTTGTGTTCAGGTCCGCTTGGTAATAGTGCGTGGAAAATAGAATCATCTCTCACAAATATTTTTTTGATTTTTATTACAGGTCCTTTCCTTACTATGTCTGGAGTCTCAGTTAAATCTAGGAAAGAGCCCTCATCATGGACTTCTCCTGTAAATTCACAAATCATGACAACTTCAGATTGAGGGACCATATGTCCTCCTACTTCAATTACGGGAGAAGTTGCTAAAGCATTGGCCACAGCCATTTCATCATGTTCAATTTCAAAAGAGGTGGCAGAGCCAAGGAGTACTGGTACTGAAACGCCATTACAATAAGCAAATTCTTTCAATCCTCTGTCCATATATTCTTTGAGATGTCTATCTAGAATTCTCATGACCATATGCTTGCTATCAATTTTCATAGCTCTGTGGAAAGAAATATTTCTTCCATATTTTTCATCGTTTGCTACAGCCATTGCTGATGCAATGTACGGCCCTCCGTCTGTTTTTTGATGGGTTAATATGGGCAGATTGTCGAGTGTTGCTTCGATTTCCTTGTAATCACCAGACTTAACTATTTCAGGTTCACTTAGATTATTTATTGCATTAGATATTTTTGTAATTATTTCATTTGGCCCACACTCAAGAGCTAAGGCAACTAATTCCCTACTAGAGCATATGTTTGTGATACAGGGTAGGACACTTCCTTTTACATTTTCAAGATAGAGAGGCGTATCTCCAGCATCCTCCATAAGGGCTGCAACTTCGTAAACAGGATCAACTTCTTTTATAACTCGTTTGAGTTTTCCGTTTGCTTCGAGTAAATCAACAAATTCTTTTAGATTCATCACTCCTCACCAAATGAAGTCTGGTAAGCCCTATATCCGGCTTCCGTTATTGTTTCAAATATTTTTTTCTGTTCGCTTTTCTTTTCAGCTAAAGCTACCATATTTCCTCCGCCTCCACCACCTGTGAGTTTAGCTCCAAGAGCGCCAGCGTCTTTTGCTATGTCAATTAATTTATCTAATTCCTTATGGCCTACACCTATAGAATTTAGT
>CACAGG010000019.1 GCA_902531985.1 uncultured marine group III euryarchaeote | reverse complement strand
GACATTTTCAGACCCGACACCTGCAGAGGCAAATTGCTTAGCTAATAGTTCTTTTCCAGAACCAGAGCTTCCTTCAATTAATATTGAACTACCTAAAACTACGCCTTTTTCCTCGATGAGAGCCTCATCCAGCCTTTCTATACCTGTTGATACAATTTCTACCATCTTAATCACCTATTACTTTATCTGATAATAACTTTAACGCTGAAGCAAGATCTTCATCAGTTTGTTCTTTAACGGTCAATAACATACTGTATATTTCTCTAATACGCATTGAATTGCCGAGAACATTAATAAATTCTCTCAATACTTTTGGTTCGGAGTAAATACTCAAACCATTAACTGAATCAAACATTACAAAACGTTTTTTAGATTTCAAACGTCTTTCTAAAAGTGAAATATTCAAAAGGATAGACTCCAACATAGTAGGCGATTCAACATACAGTGTCCTAGGATCTCCAGTAGAACCTCCAACAGTCATAGAAACTAAATCTACAAAATAAAGATCAGTCGTTTTAGCCTTTGCATTTTCTAATTCATCACGTATGTGAGATGACGGTCTGGACGTTGTAACATATATTCCACCCATTCCTTTGCTTAACAAGACACTTGCAAGTTTAACTGAATCAGAGCGAAAATCATCTGCGCCAAGACTCACAGTAGTAAGGGTATCGCCACCATTGATACTCTTTATGATAGATTGAGCAGTGTCTTTTATGCTCATGTAAACGCCTGTCCTCCGTCTTGACCCCATTTTAAGAGCGGTACAACGGCTAAGCCAACTGGCGTTAATTCAATTAAGTGTCTAGCACGAGAATGTTTAGTTCCTCTCATCTTTACAACTTGCAAACTTCTTAGCAAATCTCCTTGTCTAATTATATTACCCATAAGGATAACGCCATCAGCAACTGCTTCCTCAACACCAAAGATAGAGTAAGTTTGCGTATTTGAATCTACAACTGTTTCTGAAATCAGGAGAGTAGTGCATCCAAAAGTACTCAAAAATTGACTTAATCTGAATATGAAATTTCTGATACTGCCCCTGTCTGGTAATTGATAACAAACAGCAGTGATAGAATCGATAACAAGACGAGTTACTCCTAATTCATCAACAATATCTTCAAAAGCTCCTAATAGCGCTTCCATGTCTTTAGAAGTGTAGGTTCCATCTAATCTTTCAACACCTAATCGGTCATTAATAACAGTCAAATCAAAAATATTTAATTTTCCTTCTTTAACTAAAGATTCATCGAAAAAACCATAAGTTTGAAGATTTGATAACATCTTCGATGACGGTTCTGTTACAGAAATATAACAACATGTTTCTCCAGCTTTTGCTCCATTTATCAGGAATTCCATTGCTAGAGTTGTTTTACCAGATCCTACAGTTCCAGCTAACAAAACAATATTTCCAATAGGTAAACCGCCATTTAGAATACGGTCAATACCTTCAATATGTGTTTCACATTTGTCTCTAGGACGCCCGCCACGGGGGTCTAAGCTAATCGGTTTTGTCACTTCCTTTTCTGCCATTTTAATCACTCATCGATTATGAATTGGTCAACAAGGTATTGCCGAACCCTCTTTTTCAATGTTCTCTCTGTAATACCTTCACTTTGACTATTGTCATGCATGACTTGAATTTCACGTTGTATTTCAACAGGTAATTCAGCCCATGCAACTGGGGGCTTTTTTGGTAATAATCCGCGAAGATCTTTTGGGTTTGCTTGCGCAAATATTTTTTCAAAACGCTCTTTTACGCGAGTTTCAAAAAAATCGTCCGCTTCTCTTTCAACCTCATTATAGGCTTTTACTAACTCTTCTTCGACGATTTGTCCTAAGTCCTCAAGAAAAACTCCTTCAGGTAAAAAGCGGTGATACCAAGCCCCATCTTCATGGAGCGCATCCATATGTGTACGGTTGTAAACATCGATAAGAGGCGTCTCGTATTCTTCTTTAGCCATTAATAATCCCTAATCTTTCAAACTAGGGGCTTATAAGATACTTAGCCTATAACCTAAGCAGGCGTAATTTCATACTCGAGAAGCACGACTTCGACTAAATATTCTACTTCTTCTCCATTGTCTGTATGGTTACATCCAACAGCATTTCCACTTTCAGCTTCAACATTTATTTCTAGGAAATATGCCCCAAACCCAGCACCCATTGAATCAAGTTCATTTTTAATTTCAGATTCAGACATTTCGGTAGCATTACCAGACAAGTATAGAGAAGAATTATACCATTCAACCAGAACCTCATGGGAAGAACTACCTTGCCCCTGGTTTTGCCCACTTTCAGTTCCGTTAAAATCATCGTGAGTTACAGTTCCAGTAATCGTGTCTGGATCCGGTTGGGAAGCGCCCGGGGCCGCACACCCAACACCATTACTTGTTTCATCTTCACCGTAGGTAAATAGAACCCTAACGCCAACAATATTTCGATTCTCACCAGTCCATACAATATCATTTGTATTGAAATCTATGAGAATAGTTTCACCATCGTTGACATATTCTGTATTGTTACCTAAAACCTCATAAGAAATCTCACCTGAAATCAAGTAATTTCCTATTCCGCCTAGAGACTCAGAAGGTTCTGGGGCTCCAAATAAGTAAGTAGCTTCTACGGCTCCGAAGGGAATAATGATTGCAGCAGCAATCGCACCATATTTGTTTCGTTTTGGTAATTTGAAACGCCCTAAAGGAGCTATCTTTGGCGTTCTGAAATAGTTCAGTAAAAAATGAGTCGCAAATGCAGCACCCATTCCCGGTACTGAAGGAAATACACCATCAGCCCCGTCAAACCCAAGCACGGTCCAAATGAAAACGCCACTAAATGCAGCAATCATCATTGAGATAGAATGAGTAGTGTCTGGTCTGTATCCAGCCCACCTGATAATAAGCAAAGGAACAAAAACGCCTCCAAGGCCATATACTGCAAATACAACAAGTTGGAATACAGAATCACCGCCAGGGACATACAAACCGCCAATCGAAATAAGAGTAGCAAATGCAGCAACAGCAATTGTAACTTTTTTTGTAGTTGCATGGTCTTGATTCCATTCAGGTTTAATATCATCAGTAATTGCAGCCGTACAAGCCAAAACTTGACTATCTGCAGTTGACATAGTAGCGGCAAAGATAGAAGCTAAAATCATTCCAACCCCGATAGCTGGCATAGTTTCCATTGCCATCATAGGCAGCCCCAATTCAGCATCAAAGTCACTTTCAGTAAACAAGACGCGGCTGGCCAATCCAATGATTAACATCAAAATAATGAAAGGAGTTTGCCATATGAAAAACCAAATCATAGCCTCTTTTCGATCTTTATCATCGCCTAAAGTCATAACTCTAGAAACAACTTGAGGTTGTCCAGCGACACTCAATCCACCTAAGAAAAAGGCGATAATCCAAAATGTCAAGCCAAACATCAAACCAGGAGGTAGGAAATTAGTCAAGGCAGTGTCTTGTTGATTTAATCCTTCTTTAAGTCCTGAAAAACCACCAACTTCTTGAATACTAATCCAACATAAAATAGTTGATCCGACAATCATCACACAAGATTGGGCCGCATCAGTCCATATCGAAGCACGAATCCCGCCAGCGTAACAATATGCAACAACTAAAACAAATCCAAGTAGAATTCCAACAACTTCAGGCCACCCCATCATAACGAATAGAGCTTTACCTCCAGAGGTTAGCTGAGCTGCAGCGTAGATACTTAAAAACAAAACCGAGAGTACTCCTGCAAGCTTTGCCTCGGGTGCTCCAGCTTTTTCAGCCACTAGTGATGACAGTGATCGAACGCCTCTCTCTTTTCCTTCTTTTTGTATAAACTTATACAGCCACACCCAGGCTACTAACTGTCCTAGTGTTGACATGAATGCCAGAAAAGCTACAGGATATCCAAGAGTGTATGTAAATCCAATAAAGCCAATAAACATGTATCCAGAATTCCAGGTACTGACTGCAGATAATGCAGCTAGAGCAGGACTCATCCCCCTTCCTGCCACAAGATAATCATCTGTAGTATCTTTTTTGACTCTAACAGAAGCAAGCCCCACTCCTGCAAAAATAGTCATGAAAAAAATGAATGAGAGAATTACTGCTAAATCCATTTTATCCCGTTATTAGAGGAAGAACATAGTATATGGCTAAGAATGTTCCAAGTAAAGCTTCACCAACGATACATCCCGTAGCAATCATGTAAGTATTCAGCAATCGCATGGTTCTTTGTTTTTCATTTAAACCTTCTTTTTCAACTGCAACATCCAGAAACCTACTTTCCCAATAATCTCTCAAACCACCGCCAACGACCATTGGCAAAGTAATAATCATGGGAAGATACATCCCTAATCCAAATGCAGTACCCATTCCAGTTAATAGTTCCATAAATATTCCAATTACAACTCCAACAATTAGTAAATCATAAGGCGTTTGACCGCCTAACATAATTTGAGCAAAAGCCGCAAAGGCGTTTGCCTGCGGAGCGTATAAAATTAGATCGCCTCTTGCTAGCGCCAATGATAATAATCCGGCAAACAATGCAGCTACAATAGTTCCAGGAACAATGCCTACTAACTCAGTTTTCATGATGTGCATTGGCCTATTTCCAACATACAATCCAGGCTTATAATCGCCAATAACAGTTCCAGACATTGAAATTGCACCTCCAAAAACTGTTGTTCCGACGAGAGCTAAAATGGCAGTATCACTTTCATTTAATCCAATAGCTTTAAAGATTAAAACCAGCATTAAAAGAACAATAAAACTAGTACCGGACACTGGCTCAATGCTTGTTTCTCCCATAACTTTGACAGCAATAGCTCCAAGAGCGAAAGTAGTTAGACATAAAACTAGAGAGAAAATAAAAGAAGCAAAGAATCCAAATTGAGTAGAAAAAGCCAGTGTAATTCCAATTAATGAAACTATTAATAAAACAGGAATATGGCTAATAGGCCATTCATACCATCCCTTTCCTTTGATGTAATCTCTTCTTGAAGCATCGTCACCTTCACCTGTAAAAACATCAATAACGTCGGCCGCAGTTGTTCTAAAAACAGGTGCCATTTTCAATAACCCAGTTATTCCGCCACCTAAAATTGCCCCAATAGCCATAGGTCTTGCGACATAGCTGTAGGAGTAAACAGACCCAATTGGGTCAAATTGGCTTATTGATTGAAAAGTACCTGTTACTGGATAATAGAAAGGATAGTCATAGTAATATGCAAGCGGAGTAACAACAAACCAAGTGAAGAAAGTTCCTAAACTAACTAAGAGAGCAACTCTGAATCTCATAAACCACCCAATAGCGCCCATCATTGGCGTTAGCTCAAACCCTAACCAAGTGTAGTTGGTCATAGGATGACTCATAGGGACCATCAAATCTACACCATCATACCATTCAACATCTTTTGAAGCTGAAGTTAATACAGATTCTTTGACTTCATCTCCTGCAGCATCATAAGTTCCAGTTCCCAATATAGGCCAATCTCTCAAAAATGTAAAAAACATAACAATTGCTGTAGAAATACCAACTAATCTAATGGAATGCATTGCACTTTCCATCCCGCCTTCTTTTGACGTTTCTCCAGCAATATCCATTAATTTTATATTTGCTTCAAAACCAGGGAGAGGTAGGGGATCTTCAACTAACCACACACGTCTAAAAATGATAAAATACAAACAACCTAAAAATCCACCAAGAATAGAAGCAACCATTGCTACCCCTGCCAAAGCCCACGAGTCTGGCAATAATAATGAAGAATCGACTAGATAATTTCCTCCAGCTAATTCATATTTTGGAGAATAAGCTAAAAGATAAATTGCAGGGTATGTAAAAACAAATCCAGTACAAACCATAGAGGCTCCAGTAGAAGCTGAAGCAGACAAATTAACCTCGCCAGGCGACCATCTCAAAGCCATTGCAGAGAGATAAGCAACATACCAAGAACCGGAAACAATCATTCCAACTTTTAATCCAACATATTGATTTATAATTGCAAAAATAATACCAATGACCAATCCTAGAAGCATTTGATTCCATTTCCATTTGGTGGTTCCAAAACCGTCATTTCGATTTTTTTCTTCTAGATATTCTTCAAGAACTTCAGTATTGAAATTTGCATACATCTCTGTATCAAAGTAATCTAGCGTTCCGTTTTCGATTGCTTTTAGCCCTTCAGGAGTCGGTGTTTGGCGATATGCAGAAGTTCTCACCTTACTCATAATCTACAGCTCCATTAACTCAATGGGCATTATACTGATTGTGTATATAGTTGCAGTAGCAAGCTTTAAAGAATGGTCACAAGTCTAAAATTAGATGCAGGTGTTCTTTAGGAGCGTACTCGCCGCAGCTTTTTTGGCAGTAGTTTTGCTATCACAGCCAGCTCAGGCTGAAGAATCTGTAGATTTTAATACTTTAGATTTTTACTTTTACGGAGACTTAGATAATGGAAATGGAAATATTTCTACAGTTCACCCAATTTCAGATACAGACACGCAGAGCGATTGTCCACAAAGCGCCAACAGACTTTCATGGCCAGGACAAGATAGACAATGGGAAACAGTAGGCAGCTGGGTGACTGAGTTTCAAACCCCAGGAGAGGTAGCTTCTGGAGATTATACCTTTACAATATGGGCAAATTCAACCCAAGGGACAGTTGAAGATGTTCAATTTAGAATATCAGTTTCAATTGGCGGGAGCGCTGCAGATGCCGTTGAAACTTCCCAATCCAAAACAGTTACAGATTCGAGCGAGGCTGCAACGCGTTTTGATATAAATTTTGATGTAACAAATGCAAGTTTTTCAACAGGTAGTGATTTCACCATAGATTTAGAATATTCAGGAGGTGAGGAAGGTGAAAATCCACTGACTGGCGGCTCATCTACGGAGCAAATAGTTGTTTTAACCTCAAGTATGCAACATCCTTCAGGAGTATCAAATATGTCCGTAAACCATTACTCGGCTTGGTTTTCAGAGATAACAGTTGAAGAGTTTTCAGAGCGAGTTTATGTAAAAACAACAGTTGCAAGTGGTTTTGGTAATGGAGACATTGATTCTTCGGAATGGACGCTAGGAGTTTATGGTAAATCTTCCGGAAATCAAGGCTTAACTGCAGATTTTAATATGAAATCAGCACAAAATGACACATATGAAGTATCATTTTATTGGTATTATAACCAAGATAATGCAATTAGTGACACCTACAATTTCTACATACAAATCATGGATATACAAGGAAATCCTTGGGAGGTTATTTCTGATGAAGATTTATATTTAGTAATTCATGGCTTTGAAATTGATAATTAT
This sequence comes from uncultured marine group III euryarchaeote, assembly GCA_902531985.1. Classification (GTDB taxonomy): domain Archaea; phylum Thermoplasmatota; class Poseidoniia; order MGIII; family CG-Epi1; genus CG-Epi1. Next base: position 12,701 of record CACAGG010000019.1, on the reverse strand, counting down.
CTAACATCAGAAGATGTTAAAATCAACAATCAAACAGGAAATTCTAAAGTAACAGTAGGAAGTTCATTTACGATAGATGTTACAATTTCAGTACAAGGAGATCCTCTAGTCAAGTATAATCCAATTCCTGTTTCGATAGTTTTGGTAGATGGAACTAGTGAAATCATTCTTTATGAAACGGCAGTGTTTGCCAACCCCGGTGCAACTGCACAATTATCTTTCCGCTATACTTTCGATAAAGAAGGAGAATACAAAATTAAAGTAGTCATTGATAGAAATAATGTAGTTGTAGAATCTGATGAATTTAATAACATTAGCGAGTTTACATTACAAGTTGAAGAAGCTGACGAGGACAATGCAGTTCAGTCATTTATCGATGATATTACTGGTGGGGGAGCAACTACTTTGGTAGTGTTACTTGCAGTATCTCTTCTTTTAGCATTCGCTTATTTAAGAAGAGCTGCAGAGCCTGATTTTGAATGGGAGGAAGATGACGAATTCTGAAATGGATATCAGGGGCTATCAGCCTGCAGATGAGACTTATTATGAATACAAGGATGAGGAAGAAACTCCTCGAGGTGTTCATTATGAAAAGACCCAAGATGAAGACATAGACGCTTCAACAATTGGAAGATACGCAGAAACTAAAGATTTCAAGCATTGGCCTTTCAAGGTTGGAAATGCTATGACGAACAACACTCCAGATAATGTTCAACATGATGTTGATACTGGAGGTAGTTCAGGTTATGCAACTATGGATGACTTCATGAAAGAAGATAGCGCTAAAGAACAAGCTTGGGTAGATCGGGAAAACGAAAGTATAATATCTTTGGCAATCAATAATTGGTTTGGCTTGAGGAGTTATATTATGTCCTTCTTTCCAGAGAAGAAATCTTAATTTCTTGAAAGAATATAATCGGCCCTTTCTCTCAGCCAATCAAACTCATGAGGATCTTCCCATTTTGGTTCTAGAGCGGCTAGAAATTCTTTGAATTCACTAGCCATCTCTTATTCCATCTTCAGTAATAGAAACCAAAGCTTCATTTTCAGGTAAGTGAGGCGAATCTACAAGTCTGCAAACTCGCTTACCGGCCTTTCCTCTTCTCAAGTATATTCTGAATTTTGACGTGTGCCCTACAATATTCCCTCCAATAGGTTTTGTAGGATCCCCAAAAAATGCAGCAGGATTCGATGAAACTTGATTAGTAACTACAACAGCAGCATTATTCAGGTCTCCAAATCGCGCCAATTCGGTCATGTGCGCATTGATTTTACCTTGCCTATCTGCAAGAGTACCTCTTCCAATATATTCCGCTCTGAACGCACCAGTCAAAGAATCAACGGCCAACATCTTGATAGGCCTTTCTTTAGCAAGTTCGCTTACTTTTTCAACCATCAACATCTGCTGATGTGAATTATATGCTCGACCTACGTGTATTTTACTCAATACTTCGTCCGGGTCTAATTCCAATGCTTTTGACATTGAAATAATTCTTTCAGGCCTAAATGTATTTTCTGTGTCAATGATTGCAACTTCACCACCTAGACCCCCCTGTTCAACGGGTAAAGTGGCATTGACAGCAAGCTGTAAGACAAATTGAGTCTTTCCAGATCCGTATTGTCCATAGAATTCAGTGATTGACTGTGTTTCAACGCCTCCACCTAACAATTCATCGAAAGTAGACGATGCAGTCGTAAGTTTACTTACGGTCTCACGCTTTTCCATTAATTCTGTTCCAGTAAGGAAAGAACCAATGTTTGCAGCTTTTCTAGCCTCTTGTACAAATTTAGCACAGGATTCTTTTCCAATGCCAGTAGCGTCTGAAAGAGTTCCAGGCGCTTGCGTTCCTATTGCTTCCAATGTGTCATATCCAGCCTCCCTGAGTTTATCAGCGATAGCAGGACCTACACCTGGAAGATCTTCTACAACTTTTATTTTTGCTTCACTCATTTTTATGCCTCTTTGTAGTGGTTAAATCTAGGTTGGAAAATTAGTCCTTGATCAGTTAAAGAATCAAGAATCTCATCAAGCATAGGGCCATCTACTCCCTCAGTTGAAATTGCAATACCTAGATCATCATAATAAATTCCATCACCTTCGTCCATTTTCTTAATTAATGCTAAAACTTTTGCCTCGTTGTCATCACTCACAGTAGTTTCAGACTCTTCGTCCAGACTTTCTTCCTCTTTAATCTCCTCAGCTTTTTCCTGAACTTTAGTTTCAACTTCTGGTTCAGTTGCTTTAGCTGGTTCAAATTCTCCCGTAAAGTTGGTAGTCTCTGGAGTTGCAACGTCGCCACCTGCTAAACGAGTTAAACAATCGTAGAGCAGGGCTTGGTAGTTTTCAACGGCTATAGTAGGGTAGAATTGCTTAGATAATTCCAATCCGTCCATTTCTCTAGCAGTCAAATTAGCCTTTTTCAAAGCCTCATCGTTATTTCCAAATGCCTTGTTAGCATTAATTCGATTATTTAGTTTATCACAAGCTCTTACAGCCCAGTGGCCAACTTCGTCCATTGAAACTGCACGAATAGTTTCAGGTTGTACGCTGACGTACGTTCTTTCACTATCTTCCGGCGTTCTAGCTCTCACTTTTCCAACACACAAAACAGGAACTCCTGCTTCAAGTTTAGAGAGGGCTGCAGCCCCTTCAGGGTTATACTGGCCGGCTTGTAAATAGTAAAAGTCACCATTTGGATCAATTACTCTGGCCGTATAGAAAGGATCTTCATCAGTACCTCTATTCTCTAGTTGATCAAGTACGCCGGCAATCAGTACACGAGATAATTTTGCACCAATTTCCGAAATTAAATATGTTGGAGAATATTCCCTATCTTCAACATGTTTTTCTATTGCTGAAGACAGCTCTTTAGCCAAAACAAGTACTCCAGGTTCTCTTCTTTGAACCATTTATCCCTCCAGTGCAGCTAGGAATTGTCTTGCTACACTTGGGACGTCCAATTCAGTTGCAGGTTCACAACTCTTTGCAAAGAATGATAACCCATACTCGTCAGATCTTGCGAATCCTCTTAATTTCAAAGGTTTCAATAGCAATGCATCTTCTATTTCTTCCATAAGTGCTTCAGGACCGAAATTTTCTTTTACAAATTCTAGGCAAGATTCTAAATTCCTTCCTAAAACTTTTTCCGTAATTTCACGGTTTAGATATGCAGTACAGGAACCAGACCCGTCGTCAAAAATCATTTTTATACGAAGATCCGGAGCGGCATTTTTTCGATCATCTCCGTTACGAACTAATCGATTAGTATCTTTATCTCTAAAAATTAATCCACTTCCTTCTCTTATATTGAAAACATGGCCTTCTATTACGGCATCCGAGGCTCCATTACGCTCATCTAATTGAGCTAATGAGTATTGCACACCATCTTCGTAGTCTTGTAAGGATGGTAAATCGTCATTTTCGATTTCGGTAAACTTTGTATATTCACCAAATTGAAGGTCCGGTCCATTGAATTCTTTAACATATCCATTTTCAATCTGATATGCTTTTCCAGCAATTATATTGTGGTCTTCCCACGAAGTAAATCTACAGGTTCCAGTTTTATCTCCTACAGTTCCTCCAAAAATCGTCTTAGCTTCTCCTTTCACAGTTATTGAGCGCGTTTCAACATCAATGATTCGAAGTTTTACAGAAACATTATTCATCCCTGGTTTTAAATTAACTAATTCAACTTCTTCACCGGATTGATTTGTGGCGTTTTTGGTAGTCCCAAGATCGAGTTGTTCTAACTCCTCATCTTGGATTTTTTTCATAGATCCTTCGTTTATGTTTAAAGTAATTTTATCATTCCAACTTTTTGAATATGCATTTAAAACTTCAACAACGTCTCCGCTTTCAAAATCACATTGGTTGCTCCAATAAGAATATCTTATTCTCATACTTGAATCGCCCATTTCACCTTCAAAGAGAACTTTTTCAGCCCCTTCTTTTGTTGTTATTTCCTTTCGATAAACGGATAAAACTTTTGCTTTAAATTGAACATTGTTTTCTCCAGGTCCAACTTGGGCTAGGAGTTTTTGAGTTCCCATTTGTAAAGCCCCAGGATTTCCTGAATGCTTTCTAACAATAGACTCTTTGGCAGTTGCCATATCTATTCCGTATTCCTCGACGTATCGTTTTAATTCAGTTACGATTACGTTGCGCTCTAGCTTGTCTCCGATAGCTTTCACTATATCATCGACATGTGTTTCAAAATCTGTTTCGGTCGTGTTCATGTGTTGCCTCTCTTTTTTTCGATCCGGCGGCAATTCCGAGTCTATCCCTTATGGGTCGTCTGGGTATATATACTTATGGGTTTTACTACCTTTTCCCCTAATTGGTTATAAGTCTATTATGGGTTATTAGGGCCTTAGGGAAGCATTATAACGTGCCCTTTTGTCGTTGAGACAGGTTGATAATTTGAAAGTAGATGAGTTGACACCAAGAACTGGCCGAGTAAATATGCCGGTCAAAGTATTGAGTTTAGAAGAACCGCGAGCCATGGACAATGGTACAATGATCTGTGAAGGATTAGTTGGAGATGAAACTGGAACTGTAATTATGAGTTTCTGGAATGATGAGTGCGAAGTAGTTAGCAACGGTATGACTATAGATCTAAAAGATGCTAGAGCAAATTTGGTCAGAGGTCATATGCGTATTAGTTTAGGGAAAAAGGGAAGTATGAAAGAATCTAAAACCTCTTTAGAATCAATAAAAGAAAGTGTAAATCTTTCTGATTTAGAATATGAAATGCCACGTTTCGGTAATAGAGGCGGAGGTGGACGAGGAGGCGGACGAAGTAGAGGACCTCCTAGTCGCTGGGGCGTTCTGATGAAATTAAAAAGAGATACAGGAAATAAAAAATTCTTCAATAGAGACGAGATGTCAGAGGAACAGATAGAAGCCGCCATTAAGGAAATGGGAGGCGAGTAACTCTGGCAAGAAGAGGGAGACACAGGCGCCGAGGTCCAACCAAAGCCCAGCCCCCTCAAAGAAAAGATAAGAAACCTCAAAAAAGAAATAAGCCTAAGGCAATGCTTAATGAAGGTAAGAGAACAGAACTTCTATATTTTTTAAGAGAAATAGTATTGGAAGCAGGAGTTTCCGATAAACTTGCAGAACCTTTTATGGCATCATTAGTAGCAAAAGGAGCTAGAGAATCTATCGATAGTGCAGTAGAATTTTTAGATTCTAAAATAGAAGAAGAATTTATTTCAGCTGACACGCGCGAACCAATTAAGAAAACAATGAGACGGTTCACAAAAATGCGCTAAAATGTCCAAATTACCACAAAGAACTAATTATTCAAAGTATTGGAATTTAAATTCTGAAATAGTATTTCTTAACCACGGATCTTATGGAGCCTGTCCTACTGAAGTTCTTAATTATCAATCAGATTTAAGAATTGAAATTGAAAAAGATCCGGTACATTTTTTTGATATTACATCTAAAGAACTATGGGCCAAATCAATTGAAGTTTTAGCTAATTTCATTAATGCAGATAAGGAAGGCATGACATTCGTGTCTAATGCAACATCGGGTGTAAACACAGTACTACGTTCATTATCATTCAATCCTGGAGATGAGATTTTAGTTCCAGACCATTCATATCAAGCATGTTGGAATTCAGTAGACTATGTTACCAAAAGAAGCGGAGCTAAGACGGTTGTAGCACCTATACCTATTCCTATTGAAAAGCCTAAAGATGTAGTTTCAGCAATATTAAATCACGTAACTCCAAAAACCAAATTGGCTTTGATAGATACAGTAACTAGCCCCACAGGAATCAGGTTACCTTTTGAAGAAATAGTATCAGAATTACAGTCAAGAAACGTTGACGTACTCTTAGATGCTGCCCATGGACCAGGAATTGTTCCTTTAGATTTTGAAACCTTGAAACCTGCATATGCAACAGGTAATGCACACAAATGGCTGTGTACTCCAAAAGGGGCTGCTTTTCTTTACATTAGAGAAGATAAAAGAGCTCAGATTAAGCCATTAACAATTAGTCATGGATATTCAGTTGAAGGTAACAGAGATGAAAAAGTCCGGTTAGAATTTGATTGGACAGGAACACAAGATATCACACCATTACTTTGTATTCCTAAGAGTATAGAATATGTTGGTAAATTAGTACACGGCTCTTGGTCAAAAATAATGGAGCATAATACAAAATTATCGATAGAAGCCCGAAACATACTGCTAGATGCGATACAGACACCTAAATTATGCCCAGATTCAATGATAGTAGGCTTATCGGCAGTAGTTTTACCTGAATCAGATGTAAAAATCGAATCAGTTTTGAAAGCAGATCCACTTCATACTTTACTATATGAAAAATACAAGATACAAGTGCCTGTTTTTGGCTGGCCCCATCACAATATAAGATACCTTCGTACAGCATCATTTCTATATAATTCAATGGAAGAATACAGATATTTAGCAGAAGTATTAAAGAAAGAAATTTGACCGGATATTTTTAAAACAGGCAATCGTGCGCACATTCTAATGGTGCCTGAAAAAGAGGAATTGGAGGATTTGTCGGAAGAGGAATCTGAAGAAGAGGAAGAAGTAGACCCAGCTGCACCTCTACGACAACCGATTGTTGCAGTCTTGGGTCACGTAGACCACGGGAAAACTTCACTTCTTGATTATGTTAGAGGCACAGCAGTTGTTCAAAGAGAGGCCGGAGCAATAACTCAACATATCGGAGCTACAGAAGTTCCTTTTGAGACTGTATCTAAAATTTGCGGCCCTTTACTAAGAGAGGGAACAACAACATTACCGGGATTACTTTTCATAGATACGCCAGGACATCATTCATTTGCAACTCTAAGATCACGAGGGGGGGCGTTGGCAGATTTAGCAATTTTAGTAGTCGACATAACAGAAGGTTTCAAACCACAAACTATAGAATCAATCAATATTCTCAAACAACAACAAACACCATTTATTTTAGTATTAAACAAAGTAGACAAATTACCTGGCTGGAGAAGCCGCAAGGGATCATTTTTGGCTAATAGTGCAAATCAAAGTTCAATGGCTACACAAAATTTCCAAACACGCCTGTATGAAATAATAGGGGAATTAGGCAATCACGGCTTTGATTCGGCGTTATTCTCAGAGATACAAGATTTCCAAAAAACAATTGCTCTAATTCCTACATCAGTCAAAGAAACAGGTGAAGGAGTTCCTGAATTGTTTATGATTTTAATGGGTCTGGCACAAAGATATCTTAGGGGAAATTTGCTATTAGATGACGGATCTTCAGAAGGGACAGTTATTGAAATTAAGGAAGAGAAAGGGTTAGGTAAAACATTAGGCGTTATAATATATAATGGAATTCTGAAAGCTTCAGATTCGTTGATTATAGGTGCTCAGCCAGAGCCAATAGTGACAAGAGTCAGATCTTTGTTAAGACCTAAACCTTTAGATGAAATTAGAGATCCAAGGCAGCAGTTCGATGCAGTAAAGATAGTGGGAGCTGCTGCAGGTCTCAAAGTTGTAGCTCCAGATATAGAGGGAGTAGTCGCAGGAGCTCCATTCTACAGTGCTTCAAATGTTGATGAAGTAGATGAGGCTTTAGATAAATTATCAGATTCCATGAAGTCTAATGTGAAATGTACCGACGAAGGCGTTGTAATCCGTGCAGACGCAATAGGCTCTTTAGAGGCTCTAGCCTATGAATTATCTGCAGCAGGAATTCCAATTGTAAAAGCTTCAGTTGGAGACGTATCAAGACGAGACGTTGTAATGGCAGATCCTTCGGAGGAAGAATATCGGGCAATTTTAGCTTTTAATGTTAAAATTCATCCTGACGCTAAAACCGAAAGATTTGAAACGGGAGTAGAAATATTTGAATCAGATATAGTTTACCGTCTTTTAGAAAATTATCAAGAGTGGAAGCAGAAAATCAAAGAAAAACAGGCCCAACATTTAAGAGAAGATTTTGCACACCCCGGAAAATTTGAAATTTTAGAAGGGCATACTTTTAGGACAAGAGATCCAGCCGTGGTGGGCGTTCGAGTTTTAGGAGGGAGAATTGCATTGAATCAGGCCGTCCTCAGAAATGATAATTCAGCCGTAGGCCATATTCGTTCTTTAAGGTCGGGTGAAGATGTTCTCAAAGAAGCTACACAGGGAGATGAAGTAGCTATAGCAATAAGCAATGTAACAGTAGGAAGACAAATATCTGAAGGTGATGTATTGTACATAGAGATGGATGAAAGGGCAATTTTAACTATAAGAGAGGCTGGAGTTAAATTAGATCCTATAGAGGAAGACATAATCTCCGAAATGCAGAAAATAAAGAGAAAAGATCAGCCATTTTGGGGAAGATAAATGCAAATAGGCAATACAGAATTATATCAAATAAGGAATGGAAAAATAAATCCTTACCAGGACAGAGCCAGTATATTTGTAAAACTCGAAAGTCAAAACCCTACAAAATCAATTAAAGATAGGATGGTATATCATATAGTATCACAAGCTAGAGAAACATCATCAGATGAAACAACCTTTGTATCGGCTTCAAGTGGAAATACAGGAACTTCCTTAGCTTATTTTTGTAAACAGTTTAATTTCGACTGTATAATTGTAACAAACACTAAGTGCAGTGAAGAAAAAATTAATGCATGTAAAGAGCACGGAGCTAAAGTTATAGTTGCAGATTCAAATGCATCACCAGATTCTGATGAACATTACCAAAATATGGCAATAAATTTAGCTGCATCAAATAAAAATTATATTGACTTAAATCAATATGGGAATAAACAAAATCCAGAATCTTATTTTCAGACATTAGGCCCTGAAATATGGGAACAAACAGAAGGAAATTTAACACACTTTGTAACTGGAGGAAGTACATGCGGAACAATAATGGGCGTTGGCAAGTACCTCAAAGGTAAAACTTCAAATTTAGAAATAATTTTAGCAGACCCTTTTGGCTCAAGTATTTCAGATTTTGTTGTAGGGAGAGAAGTTATTTCCAATCTTGGAAGTTATGTAATTGAAGGAGTGGGAAAAGACAGCATTCCTAAATTATTAGATAGAGAGTTAGTTAACTCAGTAATTACAATAAAAGATCAAGAAGCCATAGATATGTGTCATAAATTAAGATCATATGAAGGGCTTAATTTAGGCGGCAGTTCTGGTTTGAATATTATGGCAGCAGTTAAGTTAGCTTCTAAATTACCTAAAGATTCTAAATCAAAAATTGTTACTATAGGTTGTGATTCAGGAGATAAATACCAAAGTAAAATATACAATGAAAATTGGCTTAAGAGTAATGATTTTTCATCAATTTAACTATAATTAATTTGATCATAATACCTTAGGGCAGTATATTCAGTTTTCACAAGTTCGGAGTATTCCTCTACATCTTTTTCAGTTATTTCTCCAAGTATAAATTTGATTGCAAGGTAAGGGACGTTAACTCCTGGAGAAAAAATCTGTGTAGAAATTCGGGGATTCACTTCAATCAAGTAATCTCCAATAAATTGTAAGTTTGAAATCCAATCAAGTCCTAATTTTTCTATGACATATTTTGTACTATCTACAAGTTTCTGATTTTCTTTTTGTACAAATTTCATAGCAAGACCAGCCCTTTCATTTTCTCTAGTTTTAACAGGGCAAAGTAGAGTTTTCCCACCAATGGATAAAGGATCAGTAGTATGTTCTTCACCTTTTACAAATTCCATAACGATAAGCTCAGGAAAGCTACTTTCATTTTCAAAAATATTCTTGAATTCACTAATTGACATAAATCGATTAATCGGCCTTTCATTCAATAATGCATGAACTCTGGAAACATCGTCTCTTAAAATTCTAAACCCTCTTGTCCCTTTTGAGATTGGCGGTTTGAAACAAACTGGTGAATCAGGATATCCCAAATCAGATACGGCCTGTAGAAAGTCATCTAGTGAATTCACAATCCTAAATCTTGGAATTTTAACATCACTTCCTTTCAAGGTCTTATATAATTCAGCTTTATTTTCAGATTTATAAACTGAATCTGGAGATGAAATTAGGACTTTTACATCTTCTTTTTCTAGCAAATCTTTATTTTTAGAAATAGGAATTACTTCTGCAGATGATTGAGGCAATAGAACATCAGGCTTTTCTTTTTTGATAATTTCAATAAGACGGGGAATAAACTTTTCATCATTACCTTTAGGAACTGTATAGAATTTATCACACCAATGCTTTCCAATTTTATCATGATTCAAATCAGTTCCAATTAGAGTAAGTCTTCTTTCATCAACTTCTTTTAGATGTTTTATGTTTGCAGCAGAACCTGGGCTTCCTGCAGCAGTAATAATTATTTTGAGATCCTTCATGTATCTTCCTTTTTCAAAAAATCAAGAATATTTTCTGTAATCATTTGGCTTACTCTATAGTTTGATTGATTTGTCAATCCAGCAATATGAGGCGTTAAAATAACATTGTCTAATTCAGAAAATTTATCAGGATTTTTAAGAGGTTCATGCTCAAAAACGTCGAGCATAGCCCCACCTAAATGCGACCTCTTCAAAGAATTTAATAATGCGTTTTCGTCTATGATTCCTCCTCTAGAGGTGTTGATAATGAAACTTCCTTTTTGCATCTTTTCAAATTCATTTTCTCCAAATAAATTCTTAGTATCTCCCGTTAAAGGCACGTGTATAGTAATTATATTCGATTTTTGAATAACCTCATCTAATGAAGCACATCTAATATTCAAATCAGCCCATATATTATGATCCTCACTAATTTCTATATCTGTTCCAATAAGATTCATTCCTAACATTCTAGCTTTTTCTGCAACGGCCCGGCCGATAGTACCGATACCAATAATTCCTAAGGTCTTATTTTTAATTTCAGAGCCAGTATTTCCTTTGCGATCCCAGTCACCATCTAATATTTTTTCAGTAGAAAGTCTAGTTCCTCTAAAAAGAGTTAAAATCCCCATTAAAACATATTCACAAACACTGTTTGCATTAGCTCCATCTGCAATAATTACATTAATTTCATTCTTTTTACAACATTCAGTATCAATATTATCTAATCCAACTCCAAGTCTACCAATTACCTTAAGGTTTTTTGCTAAAGATAATATTTTTTTATCAATTTTAGTTTTATTTCTGATAATTAGTCCATCTACATCTTTTATTTTTTCAATAATTGCATTTGTACTGAGATATATTTCAGGTTCATAAATTACATTATGGACTTTAGACATTTCACTGACTTGTTCAGATTCCATAAATTCAGTTATCAGTATGGTGGCCATAATTTTCTAATTATTAGTTCCCCCCTCTAATAAATTACTATATACTTTAAGCAACTTTTTTTCTTGAATATCCCATGAATAATTCATCTTAAATGCTTTAAATCCATTATCACCCATTTCGTTTCTCATTTTCTTATCATTTGAAAGTTTAGTTAGCGTATCAGTCCAGTCATTAGAGACAATTCCACATTTGTAGCGCTCTACAATTTTTTTTCTTGCTTCATATGGCCCTACAATCACGGGAATTTTGTAAGCCATCGCATCCAGCATTTTCTTTGGAAGTGCATAATCTCTAAGCCTTTCATCTACATAATGTCCAACAATTAGAATATCGCATGCAGCATAACATTCATTCATCATACTGTAAGGCAACGGTCCAGTAAATTTTGCATTAGCTCCTTTTTCCACTGCAATTTCTTCTAGTTCACTAATCATTTGGCTATAACCGCTTCTTCCTTTAGGTGGCCCCCCTACAATTAATAAACTTAAAGCATTTACTTTAGAAGCACATTCGAGTATTTCTTCCAGTATCGATTTTCTAAGACCGCCGATGTAGCCAGCAATTATCCCATCCATTCCAAATTTATGATTTTCAACAGGCGTTTCTACAATTTCCATAGGCTCGGAATTATACAGAACAGTCCCCCCACCTAACCGCAGTGCTAATTCATCAGAGACAGTTAACACATGATCTACTTTTGGCAACAATTTCTTTTGTTTTCTTTCATAGTATTTTCCAACAAACCAATTTTGGACAAGTTCCATAGCTGGCCAGTCTTCATGAGAATCAAAGATAACTTTGGCATTATTTTTGTAAGATGCATTTACTGCAGATTCTAAAGTTTCTAAATCATGAGCATGAATAATATCCGGTTCATATTCTTCTATTTTAGTCTGCAGTTGTTTCATGGCGTTTCTAAATCCACGTACTTTAGAGAAAAACCCACCTTTCAAATCTTCAAAGATTCTAACAACTTTGATTCCGTCTCTTTCCACTTCCCATTTTGTTTCATATTTTTCCATTCTACGAGCCCAGCAGAAAACAGTTAATTCATAATTAGCATTTACAAGAGTTAATGCTTCTCGATAAACTCTAGTATCTTCATTAGGCTCAAATAAATCATGCCCTAAAATCATAGCAATTTTCTTCATATTAATTGATCTAACCTCACTTTAATTGTTTCAAAACCTTCCGCGTATTTTGTTGCTAATTGTATACCTCTCATTTTTACTACAGACCTAAAAAACTTCTCATTGAAATAAGGATTATGCTTTTGACTGTCGTAACAGTCCAATGCTTGAATCTTTTTTTTAACATGACGGTTTTTTAAAGGTATGAAACAATTCAAAGATACTTCTAAATTATTCCATGGAAGTTCATATCCTAGTAAAGTACAATCTCTGAAAGCTCTTTTTGCCTCAGCAGTCACG
>CACAGG010000018.1 GCA_902531985.1 uncultured marine group III euryarchaeote | reverse complement strand
TGTAAAAAGTCCAGAAGACTGTTCTGAACTAAAGTTTTGCCATACGGCCCATTCAGTCCATGAGGCTCCGTTTGTTCCACTATCAGTGATATATTCTATAATGAAATATTTAGTATCATTACCCATAATTTCATTATTTTTGTACCAGTCTTCAACAAACCATCTAACTTCAAAAGATGAATTATTTATTAATGGATCAGATTCAGCATAGGTTCCAGGAGGTAATGTATCTGGAATAATATACAATTTTGCAATTACATAAGTTTCAGTATTTAATTCAGAGGTTGCATTCCTTGAGCTAATATCGATACTAATATTTCCTATTGAAAATTCATTTACGTAGTCAGTAAGTTTTATTTTTAATTCTATATTTCGATCTTGATTGTAAGGTATTTCCAAGACTTCGTTGTAACTTACAATACTAAAGGCTACGGTATCATTTAATGAAACGGCAATGTCATAAGTATCCTTTACATTTCCCTTGTTTATAATCCAAACAGTGAATACATATTCTTCTTCATCAATGTCTTTTTCAGAAATAGGGACCATAATCTCAAAATCATATGTTTCATTTACTTTCAGCTGTAATTCTTCGTAAATTTCTTCAAATCCCCATAAGCTAGATTTTAGATTTAAGGTTTCTATTTCAAGATCCAGCCATTGTTGATTGTTTCCACCCTGATATGTTTCATCCCGTCCTGCAATGGCTAGTAAATTTTCACCTTCTTTGAGCCATGAGGTGTTAAATATCACTTCAGTATCCCAATAGTCTCCCTCACCATAACATTGCCAACTCCAACTCAAGCAATCCTCAATTAATTCACCATTGAGATATGCGCGATAATAATTGTCTGCAGCAATGTTTATGCGTATTTGGCTGAAATTTTGGTCTCCGTCATAGTTAAACAAGTGTCTAGCTGCAATATGGGTATAATTACCGTCACTAGTTTGCCATAGAGTATTTGGTTCGTTTCCATTTAAGTCATCATCACCAAATGGTGCAGCTCCAGTTTTCCAATTAGAATCATCATAATCATAGGTATAAAATTCATTGGGAAAATCACTAGCATTCCATATTCTATAGATGTACTCAGTAGAGGCACTGGCCCCAGATGCAACTATTGTATTGGTAGTTTGTGAATAATATTGAGACCTTATTATGGGATAAAGGGAATAGTCTCCAGCTGGTGCGTTATTGCTTGTTGTAACATTTAGCATTATATTTGCAGTTTTATTAGGTTCTAAATCAGCTACAGAAGGGAAAAATGTATATTGCCAATCATTTGGTATGCCTGTAAGATAAAATGAAAAGTTATCATTAACATCTCCTTCATTTTTTACGGTAAAGTGAAATTGCGTAGTTTCATCCAATTCAGAGGTTTCATATGCGCTTGAAAAATTTATACTATAAGCATAATAGCCTACATGGATTGTTTTCGTTAAACTTTGATCCAAAATAGTTGCAGTTAAATTATGTTTACCAAGTCTACTTGGAGTCCAAGCAACTTTCCATTCATAAGTTTCATTTCTTTCTATATCTATAATTTCGTAGACAGTTTCCCTATCTTCAAATTCCAATGTTACATTTAATTCAGTTTTATTTTCATTATCACCATTGAAAAAATCAACTTTAATAATTAGATCATCTCCTAAAATAATTGGTACGTCTTTCCAAGTTTGTACTCTTATGTCTAGTTCACCATCTAACCATGTGGTATTATCTCCACCTTGCCAAAGACTATCTCTCCCTACCAAAACAAGAGTGTTATTTCCATTAATGAAAACATTTGTATCAATATCAATATCTTTATTCCAATATTCAGCATCACCTTCGTAGCAGTATCCACTATATTCTAGACAGTTTTCTATTTGTTGTCCGTTTAAGAAAGCAGCATAGTAATTGGTGTAGGCAGATTTTATTGTTCCACTAAGTATTACAGATACGTCATCTATAAAGAAGTCTTTTCTCAAAATGATGTAGTCTTTGTTTCCATCATTTCCTCCGGCGTCTTCAGATTGCCATATTGTTCTTGGATTAATTCCTTCATTTTGTTTGTTACCAAAGGGAGCACTACCCACATCCCATCCGTCATCATCAAATGTTATTTCTTGCCAATTATCAGGAAAATCATCGTCATCATCAAATATGCGATATTTGTATTCAGTTCCTTCATCTTTTCCACTTGGGACTATAGTAACGGATTCTCCGTTTTCAAAATCATTTGTATATTTTATGCTGTTAACCACAACATCAGAGTCATCTGCAGTGGTATGACCCGATAAAAATATGATAACGGCAGTTGCTAAAATTATTTTCAATTGGAAGGAGTACACAATTACGTATTGAAAATGTATAATTAATGTTTTGCTAATTTACTTATTACTGGTATCAATTCAGATAAGTCTTTTGAACGGTGATGATAATTTGCTTTTTCTATAACTCTAGAATCTTCAGTATTAACGGCTATACTGAATAGAGATCTTTCAAAGAGAGGTAAATCAACAACAGTGTCTCCCACGGAGACTACTTCATCCTGGTTTATGTTCATTTCACTTAATAGTGATTCCATCACAGGTCCTTTTGTATTTCCTCTAACATGAATTATTGCTTTCAATGATCCATTTTTATCATCAATTATTTCATTTGCTAAGGCTTTTTTCATATTCCATTTCTCAGCCCACTTATCAGCCAAGTATTGTATTCCGCCAGAGATAATTACAGTAACAATCCCTCTTTTGTGCAATGCGTCTACTAATTCTTTAGCTCCTTCTATTGGTTCAATTTCATCTAATACAGAATTGATATATTTTTCATTTACAGTTTCTTTAGTAGAGCTTTGCCATAATTTAAAATCTGCTTTTACAAAGTCTTTGTCCGATATTTTTCTTTCAATATATAATTTAAGCATTTCACTATTATCGGTACCAAAATGCTCGTGTATGTATGCCCAGCACGAGCGAGGATGAAGTAAAGTCCCATCCATATCAAAGACAACTAATTTGATTTTAGCCATTAACCGAATGATGAGCTGAATCTATCACTAGGTCCAGTTTCTCTTTCTAGCATCATTTTCATTTGCTCTTTTGACATGGAGTGTGCTTTCTGTGCCATTTCGTATGATTCCTTGGCATCTTTTTCACTCATTTCAACATGAAAGCTTAATCCAGAGAATATTATTGATTCTTTTCCTTTTCCTGGAAAAATAGAAATAAGATTAACCTCAGGACTTGATTGAAATTCTACATTTTCAAAGACTTTGGTTTTCCCATCTTCAGGCAGGAATATTGTTATCTTTTTTGCCTTAAACATTATTTGGCATCATAGGCCTATTCAAAAAAGTTTTACTGAGTTATAATATCTAATTCTCTTTCCATTTTTCTACGGCATTCATAATTTTCATCTAGGCGATGCCAATGGTTTACATTTCTTTCTCCAAGCCTGTATGAAAGAAAAACAGTTTCTATACCCCTTAGTGAATTAAAATTTACAACACCTAATGTAGGATCATCAACTTCAATTCCCATTTGACCTAGGTCAAGAATTATATTATTAACATGATTTATATTTTTTTCTAATTCTAGTTGTAGTTCTTCCCAACCAGGTTTTAGAGCGGCCCTGTAGTCATCCCTAACTTCTTCCATTATCTCCTCTAATTGTTCTTCTAACATTTCTTGCCTTACTGAAAATTCAGACAAGTTAGATAGCATAGGATTAACTCGAGATAGTAGGCTGTCTGCCTCTTCCACGGTGAAAAGCCTTGTGGCATTTCTTACCATGGAATTGCCTAAATAGAAAAGGGCAAATAAATAGAACGGTACCCCTTAAATCCATGGAAACATTCAATAATCGGCTTTTCCATGTCAAATAATATTGTTTCTATGACTAAATTGCATATTCATCCAGACACCTTTGTTCGCAGGCATATTGGGCCATCTTCTGTAGAAATTGCATCTATGTTAGAATACTTAGGACATGAAAACTTATCGGATTTTTCTAAGTCAATAGTCCCTGATGCAATAAGGGATCGAAATTCTTTAAATGTTCCCAATGCTTTATCTGAGTTTGAAGCTATTAGTAAGTTAAATTCTTTAGCTTTGGATAATAATATTTTTAGAAATTATTTGGGGCATGGATATTATGGAACCTTAACTCCTGGTGTAATAAAGAGAAATGTACTTGAAAATCCAGGATGGTATACTCAATATACGCCATATCAAGCAGAAATTGCTCAAGGAAGACTTGAAGCGCTTCTTAATTTTCAGACCATGGTTTGTGACTTTACAGGAATGGAAATTGCTAACGCTTCGTTATTAGATGAAGCAACTGCTGCAGCTGAAGCCATGAGTATGGCTTGTAATGCACTTAGAGGTCGTCGTTCGACCTTTGTTTTGGACAAAGAGATTAATCTACAAACAGTTAATGTCGTAAAAACTAGGGCTGAGCCTTTAGGATTAAAAATCAAAAGAGATATTGAGTTAATTGATGAAGATACCTTTGCTATTTTACTCCAATATCCAAATAATATAGGTTCTATTGAAGATTATTCAAGTCTTGTTGAAAAAGCGCATGCGAATGGAAGCCTTGTTATTGTTGCAACAGATCTTTTGTCACTTTGTTTGCTAAAGCCTCCCGGTGAATGGGGTGCAGATATAGTGATAGGTAATTCTCAAAGATTTGGAGTTCCTATGGGATTTGGAGGCCCTCATGCAGCCTTTATGGCAACTAAGGAGAAATATAAAAGGAATTTACCAGGTAGATTAGTAGGTGTTTCAAAAGACACTCATGGAAACAATGCTTTGAGATTAGCATTGCAAACTAGAGAGCAGCATATACGAAGAGATAGAGCAACTAGCAATATTTGTACTGCTCAAGTTCTTTTAGCTATTATGTCATCGATGTATGCAGTTTACCATGGCCCTGATAAACTTAAAAAGATAGCTGAAAGAGTAAATTATTTCGCAGGAGTAATAAATTCTAGTCTTTTATCAGGAGGGTATAAAGTAGCTTCAGATACTTTCTTTGATACAATCAAAATTACCAAAAAGGATAAAGATATAATTAAAAAAGCTCATAATCAGGAAATTAACTTTTGGGATTATGGAGATTCAATAGGTGTCTCTTTGGATGAAACAACAACTATCGAAGATATCCAATTTCTTTTAGATTTCTTTGATGTTAAATGGAAGGAGCCTGCCAAAGCAAGTATCCCTAAATCATTAATTAGAAAATCCGCCTATTTGACAAATCCAATTTTCAACAAATATCATTCAGAAACAGAGATGCTAAGGTATATTCATAAATTGGAATCTAAGGATTTGTCTTTGAATACAACTATGATTCCTTTAGGTTCATGTACTATGAAGCTTAATGCAGTTACAGAAATGGAAGCAGTCACTTGGCTCGAGTTTTCCAATCTTCATCCATACGCACCTATTGAACAAGCTTCAGGATATTTGGAACTATTTTCAAACTTAGAATCTTGGCTATCAGAAATAACTGGTTTTGCAGGAATTTCTCTACAACCTAATGCGGGTAGCCAAGGCGAATATGCAGGAATGCTTGCTATCCGTAGCTATCATAATTACCGAAAAGATTTTGACAGAAACATATGTCTAATTCCAGAATCAGCACATGGTACTAACCCTGCAACAGCGGTAATGGCAGGAATGAAGGTAGTAGGCATTAGTTGCGACGAATCAGGTAATATCGATTTAGAGGATCTTAAGAATAAGGCAGAGTCTTATTCTTCGAATTTAGCAGCCATAATGATTACTTATCCTTCAACACATGGTGTGTTTGAAGAAGCAATAAAGGAAGTTTGTGAAATTGTTCATTCACACGGGGGTCAAGTTTACATGGACGGAGCTAACATGAATGCCATGGTTGGGCTTTGCAAGCCTAGAGATATAGGGGCTGACGTGTGCCACCTTAATCTTCACAAAACCTTCTGCATTCCTCACGGAGGGGGAGGTCCAGGTATGGGTCCTATTGGGGTTGCATCACATTTGGTTGATTTTCTTCCATCCAATCCTATTTCTCCAAAAGGTCTAGTGGGCCCAGTTTCAGCAACTAATTGGGGTAGTGCCAGTATTTTGCCAATTTCCTGGGCATATATTGCAATGATGGGTCCAGAGGGATTGAAAGAAGCTACCCAAATAGCAATATTGAATGCTAATTACATAGCTAAACGCCTTTCAAAAAGTTATAATATATTATACACAGGTAAAAATGGTTTTGTTGCTCATGAATGTATAATTGATACTCGAGAATTATTGTCTGAAGCTGGATTAGTGATAGACGATATTGCTAAGAGGTTAATAGATTACGGCTATCATGCACCTACTATGTCTTGGCCAGTAGCCAGTACATTGATGATAGAACCCACAGAATCAGAATCTAAAACGGAACTTGACAGATTTTGTGAAGCCATGATATCCATAAAGTCTGAAATAGATAATCTAGACGGTTCCCCAGATAATGTTTTGAGCGGAGCACCCCATACTGCGTTAGAGATTTCTTCAGATGATTGGTCACATCCATATTCAAGAATGAAAGCAGCCTACCCTTCATCTTATACAAAAGAATCTAAGTTCTGGCCAGCAGTTGGTAGAATTGATAATACGTGGGGTGACAGAAATTTAGTATGTTCATGTCCAGATGTAGAATCTTACATGGAGGATAATTGATTTCAAAAATAAAAATGTATGGAACTCCCGTCTGTAAAGATTGTGTAATAGCTAAGCAGGTTTTTCAAGAATTAGGAACGGAATACGATTTTATAGATATGACGGACGATGAAGAAGCAACAAAAAAAGCAGTAGAATTAAATAATGGCTTTAGAAGAATACCTGTAATTGTGTTTGAGGATGAGTCTATTTTAGTTGAACCAACAGCGGAAGAACTAAGGGCTAAAATGGATTCTAATTAGTTCATTTTCACTCATTTTTTTTAAGGTAAGCCTTTTTATGGGTCAGCTAAAGTGCAAATTCGGTGTCTGATGCATAAGACACCTCTTGGAGAAAAATATGGCAACTAGAATCTCGAAAGCAGTTTTGCTTGCTACCCTAATGCTGGGTACAGCTTTGGTAATGTTCAGTCCTCCGGCTGAAGCTCAAGCAGCTGTGGCTTACTCAATTAGTTTTACAAACGGTCAAGTTACACTTGATGTCCGACCTGGAGCAAGTGGAGTAGGCTGTACCGAAATGGTCGTTACCAATGAAGGACAGGCAACAATTGATGTTGATGTCGCACTCTCTGGAGGGGGAGTAACTATCTCACCCGGTGCGGTTTCAGTTACTTTAGCTCCTGGAGGAAGTATTACGGTTCCAATTTGTGCTCTAGCTTTAACTCGTTCATCTTATAAAACAGTTCAAGTTAGTGCTTTAGCTTCAGGACGTGAAACAAATACACAGTTAAATCAAGTTAACAAAAATGCAGGTTTTGCAGTTATTGTTGAACAATATGCTAGATTATCTGTTCAAGCAACTCAACCTTTCCAGAGAATAGGGCCTGGTAAAGAATTCGTCTTAACTTTCACAGCCGTTAATAATGGAAATTATCAAGATACTGTCGCGATTGAAGTTCTGAATCAAAAGGATTTAGAGGATGCTGGCTTTACTGTCGCGTTGGCGGCGGCTCAGTATCAGATTGACGCTGCAGGAGAGCAACCTGTTCAATTGACATTGGCAACTCCCCGTGGCACGGTGGTGGGTTGGAGTAATGAGTATCATACAGTAATAATGCAAGTTTCAACAACCTTGCAAGGTGAATCAGAAGCTCGATCAGTTACAGCAACACTTTGGGTCCGTGGTGTATTTTTGCCAGGTTTTGATCCTATATTCACAATATTTGCATTAGGTATTGTGGCCTCAGCATTAGCACGTTCACGTAGAGAAGATTAGGCTAACAGTCCTAGCATAATTGATTATAGTCCAGCTTTAGCTCTGGAAATATGGAAAAGTCCTGTGGAATTATTTTATTCAATGGAGACAAGGTTCTTATTTTACAGCATCGTGATACAGATAATACAGAAGGCCATTGGGATTTTCCTAAAGGTCACGTGGAAAAGGGAGAGAGTGAAACTCAAACCGCCTTGAGAGAATTAACTGAAGAAACAGGAATTAAAAATTTAAAACTGTTTTCAGGTTTCAGTCACAATATATCTTATAATTTAATTAAGGATGAAAAAGAAATTTCTAAGGAGGTAATATTTTTTATTGGTGTCACAAATGAAACAAATGTAATTTTAAGTGAGGAACATCAAGATTATGCTTGGTTAACTTATGACTCTGCAATCGAACGTTTAACATATAATAATGCTAAGGAAAGTTTAGCAATTTCTCACGAATTCTACCTAGAAAAATAATATAAAAGTTTTATCTACAAGAATCTTTTGCAGATTAGTGAATAGTAGTTCAGACGTAGTTAAATTGCCGTCATTGGAAAGAGATGAAATTCTTAGAGGTCTTATATTTTTGGGATCTTTACTTTTGATATTTGTTTCCTTTAGTTCTTCCAATTTATTATATGGTTTATCTTGTCTTTTCATTTCGTTATTTTTTATTTCACTACTTTTTTGGAAGGGGCCCATTGCAACAGATTTATCTTACTTAATTTCTAGATATTCAGATAATTTGGCTTTTTACTTGAATAAAGGTGAAGCTTATCTTTGTGAATCATTTAATGCAAAAAAGAAGTCTGAAAAAGTTTTAGTTGGTATTGCATATAATTTTTCTCTAGTCATGTTTTTTGTAGTACCAATAGATCTTTTGTTTCAAGAGTTAACAAAAGGAGAAAATTCTCTTTTGCTATATCAGCAATTCCTTACATGGATTATCTATGTAATAGAAAGTTCTTTAGGAATTGAAGTTTTTATTAGAGGTGAATACTCTACTACTTTAGTCTATAGAGACATGATAGATCTTGAGATAGTATCTGAATGTACTGGACTTCATGAAACTGTTTTTTTGAGTCTCTTGATTCTCTGTTTTAGAGGAGTTAAACCTATGATTCGTCTCAAATGGGCTGCCTATTCGGTAATTTTTATTTTTATTGAAAATTTGGTTAGAATTCTGTCTTCTTATCCTATAGTTCATATATGGGAAGTAAGTACTTGGGAAAAATATCATTATTTTTGGTGGCATACAGGCCAATATGCACTTATCATGTCACTATTTGTCCTTTGGATAATGATGGTTGCAGGCCACCCTTCTAATAAAAGTCCTCGAACAGAATTTATTAGATAAAATTATAACTTATGGTTCATTTTCGAAGCTTTTGTTTCCAAATAATCTCTATTTTCATTATTTGCTTCAGCTTTATGATTAACTAGCTTAACAACAAAACCATTTTTTTCTAATTCTTCAACTTTAGCAGGATTATTAGTCAATAGCCTTACTTTTCCAATTCCAAGACTTTTCAAAATATTGCTAGCGTTATCATAGTCACGTAACTCAGCCCTAAATCCTAGAGCAATATTAGCTTCTACAGTATCCATCCCTTCATCTTGAAGATTGTAAGCTTTTAGTTTATTTACTAATCCAATACCTCTTCCTTCTTGACGAAGATACACAATAATTCCATTTCCTTCTTCAGAAATCCGTTGCATGGCTAAATCGAGTTGTTCTCCACAATCACATCTCATGGAATGCAATACATCTCCTGTAAAGCATTCTGAATGAATACGAACTAATGGATTATCTTTTATTTCTCCCATAACTAAAGCCAAATCTTCTTTGTCTTTACTATCTCCAGGGAAAGCAATTAATGTGAAATTACCGAATTTGGTAGGCATTCTTGCTTCCACCAATGACTTTACGCTTTCTTTCATATTTATTTGGTTATAATTAATAATTTCGTTTCATCACTTAGAAGATTATATTTTCTTCTTTTTACCATTGCCAGAATATCTCGTCTTGCATTTGGTTCTTCATATTTAATATGCATTTCCTCTGCGTTCTCCATAGATACTATTTCCCTTAAAACAGCCATAACAGCTTGTGTACATTGTAAGCCGGTAACGTCTATTTCTCTCATTTCTATGCTGAAAAGTTACCGGTAAGATTTAATTTTAATTTTGCTTCATCAGACATTAGATCCATACTCCAAGGAGGTTCGAATACCAATTCAACATTCGCTTTTTTGACGCCATCTACCTCTGATGCTCGTGCAGCAACCTCTTTCGGCATGGAACCAGCAACGGGACAAAATGGAGATGTTAGCGTCATTGTTATTTCGACATTTCCATCTTCCTGAATATCTATTTTATAAATTAATCCAAGTTCGTAAATGTTGACAGGAATTTCAGGATCGTACACCTTTTTTATGGCTTCAATAATTTCATTTTCTAATTTTTCACTCATTCAGTCGATGCCTCTTTTTTCCCTTCGATTGCAGCTATTAAAGCATGCCATGAGAGGGTTGCACACTTAACTCTTGCTGGATATTTATTGACTCCCTCAAATATTTCCAATTTCCCCAAATTTCCCTCTTTTCCGGTTCCAGTTACTAAATTTTGGAATCTTCCAAATAGTTTTTCAATTTCACTCCTACTCTTACCTTTTATTGTCTCTGTTAGAACACTTGCTGACGCAGTAGATATTGCACATCCTGAACCTGTAAATTTCACATCAGTAATTTTATCATCCTTCATTATGAGCTTTATAGAAATTTGATCTCCGCAGAGAGGATTATCTCCTTTTGCTTCATGTGTAAAATCATTTAATTCACCTTTGTTTCTAGGATTCTTATTATGATCGATAATTACTTCTAAATATAATTCGTCCAAATTACTCATCCAAAGACCTCAATTGTTTTCTTAACTGAGTTTACAAATTTATCAACATCATTTTTAGTATTATATATTGCAAATGAGGCTCTTGCAGTAGCAGGTATGCAGTAAAAATCCATGACAGGATCAGTACAATGTTTCCCAGCTCTTATTGCTACCCCTTCGGAGTCCATAATTGTTCCAACATCATGGGGATGTATTCCTTCAATGGTGAATGATAATACGCTTGCTTTATTTTGGGCATTTCCAATAATTTTTATTCCCTTTATTTTACTAATTTCTTTAGTTGCATATTTTAATAATTCGTCTTCGTGCTTTGCTATATTTTCAATACCTATATTGATAATGTAGTCTATTGCAGTACCGAGTGCAATTACTCCAGAAATATTGGGAGTTCCTGCTTCAAACTTTTGCGGTACTTCATTGTAAACCGTTTTTTCAAAAGTAACTGATTTTATCATGTCCCCTCCTCCTTGGTAAGGTGGCATTTCATCTAAAAGTTCCTTTTTTCCGTACAAAACACCGATTCCGGTAGGTGCGTATAGTTTGTGGCCTGAAAAACAATAGAAATCAGCACCTATTTCTTTCATGTTAACGGGTATGTGCTGAACAGCTTGAGCACCATCTACCATAATTTTTATTTTATTTTTGTGAGCTAATTGGACTATTTTTTTAATAGGATTAATAGTACCTAACGAATTTGAAACATGATTCATAGATATAAATTTGGTATTTTTATTTATCATATTTTCCAATTCATCTACAAGCAATTCACCATTCTGATTCATCGGAAGAATTTTTAATTTAGCTTTTTTCTCCTCACAAACCATCTGCCAAGGAACTATATTTGCATGATGTTCCATTTGCGATATTATAATTTCGTCGTTTGAATTTAGTAAAGGCCTAACGTAACAGTTAGCTACTAAATTTATGGCTTCAGTAGCACCCCTAACAAATATTATTTCTTTTTCACTATCAGAATTTATGAAATTAGCAATTTTGAGTCTAGTATTTTCATATTTTTCGGTTGCTTTTTGACTCAAGGTATGTACACCTCTATGAATATTTGAATTGGTGTTTTTGTAATATTTATCTACAGCTTCAATTACAGTATACGGTTTTTGCGTAGTGGCAGCATTGTCCAAATAAACTAATTGTTTACCATTAATCTTTTGGTCCAAAGTAGGAAAATCAGACTTAATTTTTCTATCAATCATTCATCTCCCTTTGGTAATTTATCTATCATAATATCCATCATTTGATTTCTTATTTCATTGTCACTAATTTTTTCAATTATTTCTCCAACATATGCTCTCATTAGCAATCTTCTTGCACTATCAATATCTAAACCTCTTGCTCTCAAATAGAACATGGCTTTATCATCAAGTTGACCTATAGTAGCTCCATGTGTACACTTGACGTCATCAGCATATATTTCTAATTCAGGTTTGGTATGTATGGTTGCATCATCTGTCAATAATAAGTTTTGATTATTTTGTATCGCATCAGTCTTTTGGGCGTCAGGATGCACATGTATTCTACCATTAAAAACAGCTATGGCTTTCCCTCCTAAAATCCCCTTATAATGTTCATTACTAGTACAGTTATTTTTAATGTGCTCAATAGTAGTATGATGGTCAATATGTTCCCTATTTGCAGCGAAGTAAAGTCCATTGAGATCGCAATTTGCACCAGTCTCTTTTAATTCAATATTATAGTCTCTTCTTGCAAACTTCTTACCTATAGAAAAGTTATGTGAAATAAAATTACTATCTTTCTTTTGTTTAGCGTAAATGTTTGCAATGTGATATGTATCATCTGCGTAATCATCTAGAATAACATGTTCTAAATTTGCACCCCTGTCCATGGACACATTCATTACAGAGTTTATGAAATTGGTTCCTTTTCCGCTAACTCTAAATTCTTCAAAAATCTTCGTATTACTATTTTTCCCAGCATTTATGATAATTTTTGGGTAGACAGCTTGCTCACCCCCTTCGTTATTGACTAAATTCAGTATTCTTATCGTACTTTCTGAGTTCTTTTCCAAATCAATATAGCAACCGTTAATTGCAAAAGCGTTGTTCAAATCTAAAAATGGGTTATTTTTTGATTCAAATATATCTTTTTCAACAAGTCCATTTAATATTCCCTCAGAAACTGTACCTGTTTTAGATTTAATTTGATTCTTTACTATTTTTCCATTACATAATATCAAATCATAGTTTTCGTCAATATCAATAATTGAATCATTATGGTTTAATTCTATATTTAGTATTACTGAAGGGTCTGAGAATTTCCAATATTCTTGTTTGCGAGTAGGAATTCCAGTTTTATTAAATTCTTCAAATGCTTTAACTCGAAGATCTTTGATTCCATCCTTTTCTATTTCAAGAGTACTTTCGAAAGATTCAGTTAGTGCCGCTATAGCTTTCATTATGTTTTTATTCCCTCAATAATTTTGTCGTATCCCTTCTCTTCTAATTCAATTGCCAAGTCTTTATTTCCTGACCTTATTATTTTACCATCTACGAGAACATGGACAAAATCTGGAATTATGTAATTTAATAATCGTTGGTAATGTGTAACTACAATTGTTGCATTTTCCTCATTTCGCATTGCATTTACTCCATTAGATACGACTCTTAGAGCATCAATGTCTAGGCCAGAATCAGTCTCATCTAAAAGTGCCAACTTAGGTTCAAGTACTGCCATTTGGAAGATTTCATTTCTTTTCTTTTCGCCTCCTGAAAACCCTTCATTTACTGGCCTTTTCAATAATGATTCTTTTAAGTTCAAAAGTTTAATTTTATCACTAATTAATTCCATAAAGTCCATAGCATCAATTTCAGATTCTCCACGATATTTTCTATGAGCGTTCAGTGCAGATTTCAGAAAATAAGTATTGTTGACACCAGGTAACTCTACAGGGTACTGGAATGCTAAAAAAACACCCTCACAAGCACGTTCATCTACATCCATGTCAAGTAGATCATTACCTAAATAGTCAACACTTCCTTGAGTAACCTCATAATCTTCATGCCCTGCTAAAACCTGAGCTAATGTTGATTTACCAGAACCATTTGGTCCCATTATAGCATGAGTTTCGCCGGCATTTACATCCAAATCAATTCCTTTTAGAATTTTTGTTCCTTCTACTTCTACGTGTAAATTCTTTATCTTAATCATTTAACCGACACTCCCTTCAAGTGAAACCTCAAGTAATCGTTGAGCCTCAACTGCAAACTCCATAGGTAATTCTTTGAAAACTTCTTTACAAAATCCATTTACAATCAGATTAATTGCATCTTCTTCTGAAATTCCTCTTTGTTTACAATAATATATTTGGTCTTCACCTATTTTAGATGTGGAAGCCTCGTGTTCGATGTGAGATTTTTTATTTTTAATGTCCAAATAAGGGAAGGTATGGGCGCCACATTCCTCACCTATTAGGAGAGAATCGCATTGAGAATAATTCCTTGCACCTGTTGCAGATTTATTAATCATGACTTGCCCTCGGTAAGTATTTTGACCTTTTTCAGCAGAAATACCTTTGGAAATAATAGTACTTTTTGTATTTTTTCCAATGTGAATCATTTTTGTTCCAGTATCAGCTTGTTGCTTTAATGCAGAAAGGGCTACAGAGTAAAATTCACCCTTTGAGTTATCGCCATGTAACACACATGAAGGATATTTCCAAGTTATTGAAGACCCAGTTTCCACTTGAGTCCAAGTTATCTTAGAGGAATTTCCTCTGCATGCTCCCCTTTTTGTAACAAAATTATAGATTCCCCCTTTACCTTCTTTGTCACCAGGATACCAATTTTGAACGGTTGAATATTTTATTTCCGCATCATCTAATGTTACAAGTTCAACAACAGCTGCATGTAATTGATTCTCATCTCTTTTTGGAGCAGTACATCCTTCTAAGTATGATACGTAAGCTCCTTTGTCAGCAATAATGAGAGTTCGTTCAAATTGACCCGTATTCTGCTCATTGATTCTGAAGTAAGTAGACAATTCCATTGGGCATTTTGTCCCTGGAGGGATGTAGCAAAAGGATCCATCTGTGAATACAGCTGAATTAAGGGCTGCAAAGTAGTTATCATTTCTTGGTATAACTGAACCTAAGTATTTTTTGACAAGTTCAGGATGGTCTTTAACAGCTTCAGAAATTGGGCAAAAAATAACCCCTTTTTCTGCTAATCTCTCACGGAAGGTTGTTGCGACCGACATAGAGTCAAAAACAGCATCCACGGCAACTCCAGCAAGAACTTCTTGTTCTTCTAGAGGGATTCCTAATTTGTTATATGTTTCAATTAATTCTGGATCTACTTCATCTAAACTTTTAGGTCCATCTGATAAATTTTTAGGTGCGGAATAGTAACTAATTGCTTGATAATCTATCGGATCATAATCTATGTTAGCCCAGTGAGGTTCTTCCATTTTTTTCCAAATACTGTAAGCTTTCAATCTCCAGTCAGTTAACCATTCAGGTTCATCTTTTTTCTTGGAAATAAATCTAATTACATCTTCATTCAATCCAGGAGGTAAAGTCTCCGATTCAATATCTGTTACAAAACCATACTTGTAATCTTGTTCAGCATATTCTTTTAACATCTCAGTCTCAGAATCCTGTTTCATGCTCTAGCCCCTAGATCAACATCTAACTGTACTAATCCATTGTTTTGATTTGTTTCGAGCATATCTGCAAGTTTAATATTCTCAAGAGAGGTTCTAACAGTTTGGTTAATTTTTTGCCATGGTTCTTGCGTACAGCAGTTATCTTCATATGAACATGCCGATTCATTACTTACGCAGTCAGTCAAAGCAATAGGTCCTTCAAAGGCCTCTATTATTGAGGCAATAGAAATAGATGAAGGAGAACTAGCTAGACCATAGCCTCCTTGGTTTCCTCTTTGTGATACTAAAATTTTTTCATTAGATAATGTTTTCAATACTCTTGTCACAGTTGGAAGAGGCATTTTGCTAATTTTTGCTAGCTCTTTTGCAGTATAGATTCTGTTTGAATCCATTGCCGCAATTCTTGTCATAATTACGATTCCGTAATCTGTGAGTTTGTTAATTCTCATTTTGGCATACGTCCCAGACTAATTGGACCAAATTAGTGCTATTTAAAATTCACTTCAAATAGGGCCTAACATTAAACTTATATTGCTACATACTGAGGCCTAGATAGGGCACATATGGAATCCAGTTCTGTTGCGATGAAAGAGCTTACTCTAGAGTCTGTAAAAGCTGAGATTTATGCAAGAAATAATCCGACACTAACTCCTGTAGATATTGAGCTTCATGCAGAAGTTGTTTACCGTATTTTAGAACTTAAAAAAAAGCATAATGCAGTAATTTTAGGTCATAATTACATGGAGCCTTTGGTTTTTGGTCTTTCAAATCAAAGTGAGCAAGGAGATTCACTTGCTCTTAGTATGAGTGCTGCAGAAGCAGATTCCGAATTTATTATATTTAATGGCGTAAGATTTATGGCAGAAACTGCCAAAGTTCTTAATCCAAGCAAAAGAGTTTTGATTGCAGATAAATCTGCAGGCTGTTCTTTAGCAGACGATTTTGGTGCAGAGGAAGTAAGAATTTTGAAAGAAAAATATCCTGGAGTTCCTGTAATGATTTACATTAATAGTTATGCTGATGCTAAAGCAGAATGTGATGTTTGTTGCACTTCTGCAAACGCTGAAAAAATAGCTATGGAGATGCCAGGAGATCAATTGATATTTGTTCCAGACCTTTTCTTTGCCCAAAATTTAGAAAGAGTTTTAGATGGCAAAAAAGAGATATTATATCCTGGAAAAGACAATACTGCAAAAGGTTCAGTGTGTGAGGTTCACGAAAAATTTACTAAAGAAGATATACTTGCAATTCGTGATTCTTTTGGTATTTCAAAAGGCCATCCAAATAGAATGATGTATGTTCATTGGGAGTGTAAACCAGATGTTCTACAAGAGGCAGATTATTATGGCAGTACGACACAAATCCGTAATGATATTGCTGAAAGGGTAGAAGGGGGCCGTTTAGAGAAGGCCTTTGTTGCTTCTGAATGTGAGCTAACATCTAATCTAATGGAAGAATTTCCTTCTGTAGAATTTGCTACAGCTTGTTCAGTTCGTTGTAATCATATGGCTAAAATTTCACTTAATAAAATAAAACCAATTTTAGAGGCCATAGATTCAGGAGCAGACTTATCAAAATGGGAAGTTGAATTATCTGAAAAAACTATTGAAAAAGCATCTAAACCTATACAAAAAATGCTTTCATTTTAATTTCTTAATTTTCTTGCTACAAATGCTAAAGCTGGAACGGCTAAGATGATTTCAAATCCAGGTAAACCTAGAATTCCACCCTCATCTCCAAGAAGTTGTTGAGTTTTTGTAAGTGTGATAGTAACTATTGCTTGATTACCAGTACCATTTGCAGAACCATTGCCAGAAGAAGGCATATGGTCAAAAGTAGTATAATCCATCATTAGAGAAATGCCAGTTCCAGTTACTTCATTCCACCTGATTATGGTAGAGGTAACATCAGCAGTTCCGTTAGCCATCGATATAGAATATTCAGATCCTTCCTTAACTTCAGCTTTGCTGTTATCAGCCATGTACATATCATCACCCATTAGCATGACGTATCCGCCATCAAGGTTGGTTTCCCAGTCAGTAGGCCAAGCTTCTGCAAATTCGACATCAACTTCAGATCCTTTCCACATAACTCCAAAGAAAAATATGTGTTTTCCCTGAACATTTAATCCGGAATCATATGTTACATTATCGTAATGAACTTTTACATCATCCCAACTAGTCAATGTCAAATCGATTCCGAAAGTATCTCCAGCAAGCAAATCAATAGTCGTACCTAGTGAATGTGTACCTTTTTCAATTTCACCACCACCATGCGTACAATCACTTTCATCTTCACTAACTTGTTCACCATTTTTTTGTATTTCAATAGTCCAGATACAGTCATCATTACTACTACTTTCCATACTTTCCCACCAAATATCAAATGAATTAATGGTAAGTGAAATATCAAATCCAACAGGCTCGCTGGTCCAAGTACCTACAGCTACAGGTTCTCTACCAGCCTCAAAGAAAATGTAATTATCTGATTGGCCAATTACGGTTTTAGTGGCTTGCGGATCCTCAGGTAATTTATTTTGTGGAGATAAATCATCGTTTCCTTCACTATTTTGAGTTTCTTTAAGATTAAACTTTAATTGCAAATCAGGATTCTCATAGTTAGGCTCTTCAGCGTTTGTACTCATTGAGACTAAAATTAAGGCGGAAATTACTAAGGCTATGCCAAGTGAGAATCTTCTCATAGTTCCAAGGTATTCGGTTCGTTTTATTAAACTTCTCTTTTAGAATATGCTAAACTAAAAAGAGTGAAAATAACTAAAACAAAGTTAAATCCAGGAACAGGAAGTCCTCCGCCATCGTCAGATCCAGCATTCGCTACTAAAATCTGCGATACGTTTATGTCAAAGGGTGGTGCACTATCACAAGTTCTTTTATTTAATGAAAAACTTATTACGGATTTACCTAAATCTGCGTATTCATCGTCAACATACCAAGTTACCTTTGTAGAAGTAACAGTTGTTCCATTCAACTCATAATTACTTCCATCTTCAATAATTGGATAACCCGCTTTTTGCAGTGAACTGTTCAATCCAACACCCCCTACTATTAATCTAATTAGATTTCCATTCACGGCTTCTTCAACGTCAGTATTCCAAGCTTGAATGAAATCAAAGCTAATGGTTCGTCCATTGATGCTTGATTTACCAAATTTAATAGCATCTGCACTAAAAGCTACGCCGCTGTTGAAACTCATATTGTCATAGTATATTTCTATGTCTGAAAAAGCCCAATATTCTATTTCAATTTCAAAAATAGCACCTTTTTCAACAGATGTAACATTTAAATCATTAGTCTGCCCGTTCCATTCACAAGGTTCATTGCCAGTACATTCGTGGCTTCCCTGTCCTTCATCAGTGTAATATGCTGCATCTCCATTATCGATATTTAATCTAAAACGATACTGAACTTGAGCATCGTAAGAATCATCTTGGCCTTCATCAGTTTCTCTCCACCAAAGATTGAATTTAACTGGTCCTCCGAGCCCTATTTCGAAATCAACACCATTTACAGCAGTCCAAGTTCCAACACTTTTCCATTCTCTTCCTCTAGTTAGGTCTCCAGGTGTAGAAGATTGCCAAGAACGAGGAGGCTTTTCCTTTATTGCAGCTCTTGTATTATCTCCCCAAGTTTCAGGAGACAAATCACTAGCTTCTTTCATGTTGAGATGGACCAGCTGTCTTCCTCCTGTTAGCCCTGATTCAGCTTCTATATTAGGTACTAAATACAGAGCTATAGATAGAAACATTAGCGCGCAAATCAAGGTTACTCCAGTTCTAAGCATTGATAGGTAATTTTGCAGTTCACTTAATAATTTTCGGTCGATAATGATTAAGAACACAATCGCTGACCACCCATGACTGATTTCTCAGTAACCGGCGAAAGAATAGACAAATACTTAGGCCTAACAGCAAAAGCTTTGAACAAAGTTTCTATTATTGGAGATCCGGGAACAGATAGCCACAATAAGGCTGAAGATATTTTAGGTATGGTTAATGCATACTACTCTGATGCAAAATATTTCTTATCTGAGGGTCGAGGTGACGATGCATTCGCAGCTATTAATTATGCACATGGATGGATAGATTGTGGAGTAAGATTAGGATATCTTGATGGAAAAGGAGACTGGAAATTATTTACACTAAGTAGTTAGTTTGCGCCGATACGAATAGATCCGTCCTTGTAATGAATATGGATGTTGTTTCTCATAAATTCAGCAAGATTTGAGAGAGATTCATAGATATCATCTTCTTTCATTTTTAAAGCAGTTGCAGCTTTCTTAGTAGACCAAGGATTTTCAACAAAATCGTATAATTTGAGATATTCGTAGACTTTTTTGTCAGCTTCTGTAAGATCACTAAGTGCCATTGATTCTGTATGTGGTTAGGGTGTTTAAACTTAACTATTTTCTAAATATCGAATAACATGACTTTCAGTTTCACTAAGAGGATACATTTGTTCCCCTAATGTTTCCTTCCACAGTCTAAAAAAGGAGCCTTTAAGATAATCGTTTGTAAATCTAGGATGGATGTAAGATCCTCTACAAACAGCAGGAGTATTTCCTAATGTTTTAGCAACTTCTTTCACCATTTTGGTAATATTTT